>CALKAQ010000001.1 GCA_937983075.1 uncultured bacterium
TACGAATTGCAAGCTTCATTTTACTGCAGTGAATGCAAGATGTCAATGCTGAAACTGAAATGCGAAAAGGATGGTTCCCAAATGACGAGTCCGGCCGCCAACAACGGCCGGACTCGATCTTTAGCCAAAAAGATTCTCGAGGAAAATCGTCTGTTCACGCCCCGGTCCTACCGAAACGAGGCCGAGCGGCACATTCAAATGGCCCTCTAACGCCTCCAAGTAGGCTCTGGCTTCCGGCGGCAAATCTTGAAGTTTGCGTGCTCCGGTAATATCTTCCGACCAGCCCGGGTACGTCTCGTAAATCGGTTCGCACCGACTCAGCTCTTTAATATCCGCCGGGAACGTGTCGCGGCGCTCCCCATCGATCGAATAGCCGACGCAAATACGCAGCTCATCCAGCCCCGTCAAAACGTCGAGCAGCATGACGGCAAACCGCGTCAGGCCGTTTACGCGCACCGAATGGCGGCCCATCACGGCATCGAACCAACCTACTCGCCGTGGCCGTCCCGTTGTCGTACCGTATTCGTTCCCTTGCTGACGAATTCTTTCCGCCAGTTCACCTTGCAGCTCGGACGGGAAGGGGCCGGATCCCACCCGTGTGGTATACGCCTTGAAGACGCCCAATATTTGGTCAAGCCTGCGCGGCCCGACGCCCGCACCAATCGCGGCACCGGCGGCGGAGGGCGTGGACGACGTTACAAAAGGATATGTCCCGTGATCGATATCGAGGAAGGTTCCTTGCGCACCCTCAAACAGTACCTTTTCGCCGCGATCGAGCGCGTCCGAAAGGAGCGCTGACGTATCGACGACCATGTCCTTCAAGATTTCCGCGGCTTCTGCGTACTCTTCGATGATGGCGTCAACCTCAAAAGGTTCGACACCGTACACCTGCGTCAAAATGCGATTCTTGCGCGGCAAAATGGCCTCAAGACGTTCCCGGAAACGGTCCGGCTGCACAAATTCGATCATCCGTATGCCGGACCGACCGACTTTGTCGACATAAGCCGGTCCGATTCCTCGCCCTGTCGTACCGATTTTATCGGCGCCACGCTCGGCTTCTTCCAACTCATCGAGCAGCCGATGGTAAGGCATGATGACATGCGCCCGCTCGCTGATGTACAGTTTCGGATCGGGCAAGCCTGATTCTCGCAAGCCTTTTAATTCACGAACCAGAACGAGCGGATCAATGACAACACCGTTGCCGATGACAGAAGACGTTCCCGGCTGAATCACACCGGAAGGCAGCAGATGCAGTTTAAATGTCTGCCCGTCGACGACGAGGGTATGCCCGGCATTGTTGCCGCCTTGGTAACGTACTACCCAATCCGCCTGTTGAGCGAGGTAGTCTGTGACCTTGCCTTTTCCTTCGTCGCCCCACTGGGCACCGACAACAACAACTGACGGCATTCCGGCAGCGCTCCCTTCAAATTGGCCGCAGAAAATCTTAGCAACGATTGACCGGAATGTCAATACGAGCGCATTGACGACTGCAGCTTCTCATTCGCTTGCTCGCTCCAAAAAGAACAAGCATGTTGCACCGTACATTCAGTTTGACATACGTGGAGCGCTTCCTGCCGACACAACGTCGAGCCGTGGCGTGCCAAAGCAATCAGATCCCCCTCGAAATACTGTGCAATCGCCCGAAAACATTCTCGACGAATGCCCTCCCACGCCGTTCTTTTGCGAGCTTCGATCAACCCGAGCCGCATCAGCGGCAGCCGAACGTGGATATCGAGGTAAGCCGTGCTTTCCGGTGCAAGTCCATTCCAAATGCCGGCTCCCGCCATTTCACGGCAAAACCAAAGGGCTCTGCCAGCAAGTTGTCGGCACTGCTGCAACGTGGCAACGATGGACGGACCATCGCCATCATGCGCGAGGTAAATGCGATGAGGATCTCCGCCCCAATGCTCCGCAAGCCATTGTTGATTGTGAAACAGCGCCTCGGTCTTGGCACGTTTGCTGATTGGTGCCCGATACTCCTCGCGCAAAATCGTTTCGACACGCGCTATGTCAGCAGGATTTGCTCCAATAAGGCGTTCTTGTGCCAAAAGCCCCTCCGTTCGCAGGGCAAGAAACGCCTTTTCTGCCACACCTTCACGAATTTTTGCAGCTTTCAATACAGCAAGAGCCAGCAGTTCGCTGCGCCCTTGAGGCGTGTTGAGATCGATCAACACTTCACCCGAGCGGTATATACCGTCACCGGGACGTTTTTCCCATTGCCGTTTTAGCAGCTGTGCTAGCAAGCGCTTTTGAGCAACACTTTGCCATGTCGTTTCCATGGGCACACTCCTTGGCGCCCCACGGGAAACCCAGGGCTGGCTGCACAGCGAATATCATACGAAAACAAGTGATCGGCCTGCGGCAAAACGGCGATGAAGACCGACTCTATTCTACTTTCCGTCTTCTTCCACGTCAAGATTTCGGATGGTTGCGTGCAGTACGAGTAAAAGCAGGGCTTCTCCCAGAGCGATACGCTGAGAGAAGCCCTTCCGTCCCACAGCCGCAGACGAGCTTCCCGATCGTCACGCCCGCCTTGCTTCCGTGTCAATCCGCAAGGCGGAAGAGGCGGCGGGCGTTGGCAGTCGTCTGCTCGGCGACTGTTTCGACCGAAACGCCGAACAAGCGGGCCAAAGCGGCCGCGGTTTCAGCCACGTACGCCGGCTCGTTCCGTTTGCCCCGATGAGGCACCGGTGCCAAATACGGGCTGTCCGTTTCGATGATGATCCGCTCCAGCGGCACATCCGCCAAAACGGACCGCAGATCGTCGGTGTTTTTAAATGTCACCGGACCACCGACGCCAATGTAAAACCCCAAATCGAGGGTGCGGCGCGCGGCCTCCGCATCGCCCCAAAAGCAATGCATCACACCGCCGATTTCGTCAGCCTGCTCTTCCTCCAAAATGCGCAGGACATCGTGTTCGGCCTTCCGGCTGTGCAAAATGACAGGAAGCCGAGCCTGCTTTGCCAGGCGGACTTGGTGTCGGCACACTTCCTGCTGCACGTCAACAGGAGCAAAGTCATAATGGTAGTCGAGGCCAATCTCGCCGACCGCTACGACTTTCCCTTCCTCGATGATGCGTGCCAGCTCGGCCAAATCGTCGGGCGTGGCGGCAGCGGCTTGGTGCGGATGAATCCCTGCCGTTGCCACCACCTGTGGTCCGTATCGTTCCGCCAACTCGAGCCCACGTTTCGCAGCGCCTACGTCATCCGCAACGCAAACGATGTTGTGGACCCCGGCTGCCGCCGCCCGCTCCAGTACCGCCTCGATATCATCGGCGAACGCATCGGAGGCCAAATGGGCATGCGTATCGATGAGCATCAGCGCACTTCGCTCCCTGCCGGGATGTCATCCGGCACGGTGAGCAAGCCCAAACGACCGTCTGCACCGCCGGCTGCAAGAATCATCCCTTGCGAAAGCACGCCGCGCAATTTCACCGGCTTCAAATTGGTCACCACAACCACTTTGCGGCCGACCAACTCCTCCGGCTGGAAATGCTTGGCAATACCCGCCACAACTTGCCGTTGTTCGTCGCCAAGGCTCACCTGGAGCTTCAGCAGCTTGTCCGCGCCTTCAATGCGCTCGGCCTCAACGATTTCCGCCACACGCAGCTTAACCTTGGCAAAATCGTCAATGCTGATGAGCTCCTCCTCAGGTTCCGCCTTCGGCTCCGGAGCCGTTTCGGAAACTTTTTCATTCTCGTTGCGTACTTCGTTGCTGCTTTCCATTTCTGCATTGTCCTCCTCGGCGAGTGCCGCCTTGACATCAATCCGTGGGAAAATGGGGTCACCGGGCTGTGTTTTCGTGCCCGCCGGCAATCCGCCCCACTTCGCCGCCTCAAAGCTGCGATCGGCCGGTGGGGGCTCGATGCCCAGCTGCGCACACATTTTTTCCGCCGTTTCGGGCAGGAACGGCGCCACCAAAAAGGCGGCCACGCGCAAGCCCTCCAAAATGTGATACATCACCGTGCCGAGGCGCTCCCGCTTCGCCTCGTCCTTAGCCAGTGCCCACGGCTCGCTTTCATCAATGTACTTGTTGAGCCGCCCCACCAAGCGCCACAGAGCCCGCAAAGCCTCATTGAGTTCAAAGCGCTCAACGTGTTCGTCCATCACATGACGGGTCTCTTCGGCCAGCGCCTGTATCTCCTGCTCAATCGGTTCCACGGGCCCTACAGCCGGTACAACACCGTCAAAATAGCGGTTCAGCATCGACAGCGTGCGATGCAGCGCGTTCCCCAAATCGTTGGCCAAGTCAGCGTTAATCCGCTCGACCAACGAACGGCGGCTGTAGACCGCGTCTTCGCCGTAAGGAACCTCACGGAGCAGGAAATAACGAATGGGATCGACGCCAAATTCATCGATCAAATGATTGGGATCGACAACGGTGCCACGCGACTTCGACATCTTGCCCGAGTCGACCAAAAGCCAGCCGTGGCCGTACACTTGACGCGGCAGGGGCAATCCCAACGCCAGCAGGATGCACGGCCAAATGATCGTGTGGAAACGCAAAATGTCTTTCCCGACGACATGGACCTGCGCCGGCCACCACTTCTGAAACATCTCGTCATCCTGCAGATAGCCGACAGCGGTCACGTAATTGGTCAGTGCGTCGATCCACACGTAAATCACGTGCTTGTCGTTGAAAGGCACGGGAATGCCCCAGTCAAACGTCGTGCGGGAGACGCAAAGATCTTCCAGCCCCTGCTTGATGAAACTGATCATCTCTCGGCGGCGGGTTGCCGGCTGAATGAACTCCGGATGCTCTTCAATGTGCTGCAGCAGGCGATCGGCGTACTTAGACATATTGAAGAAATAGCTTTCTTCCTGGACAATCTCCACTTCCCGCCCGCAGTCCGGACACGTCCGTTCGTCACCCAACCGGCTTTCCGGCCAAAACGTTTCGCAAGGCGTACAATACCAGCCTTCGTAAACGTCTTTGTAAATGTCACCTTGATCGTAAAGCCGCTGAAAAATGGCTTGGACCACTTTCTTATGGCGTGGTTCCGACGTACGAATGAAATCGTCATACTGGATGTTCAACCGTTGCCACAATGCCTTGAAGCCGGCAACGATGTTGTCGACATACTCCAAGGGTTCTTTCCCTTCGGCTTTGGCAGCTCGCTCGATTTTTAAGCCATGCTCGTCGGATCCGGTCAGGAAAAACACTTCCCGTCCTTTCGAACGCTGCCAACGCGCAATCGAGTCGCAAAAAACGGTGGTATATGCATGTCCGATATGCAAGTTCGCACTCGGATAATAAATAGGTGTGGTAATGTAGTACGGACTTTGAGTCATGGCCGCCGCTCTCCTATCTCCCCATTTTCGCATCGTCTGTAGTATGCCGCCGCAATGAAAGCGTCGCCAGACCGCGCTGCAATGTACAGAACAAAAAACCCTCGCCCCGCGCAGGGGCGAAGGCTCGGCTTCGCGGTACCACCCTGATTCGTTTCGCCCGAAGCGAAACGCACTTGCGTGGTGCCCAGCCTCACAGCCCTTGACCGTCAAGTGCGCAAATCGTTTCAACTTCCAAATCGGCCAGGCCCTGGCAGACTTGATTCATGGCATGATGAAGACGGGTCTTGCAACCCGGCTGGACACCAACTGCGCGATAACGGGCGCCGGCCGCTTATGCAGCGCCTAACCCGGCCCTACCTACTGACAGTCATCGCGGCATTATGCCGCTCTGCGTTCAGAGGGCTGCTTGGAGGCCATCTTCAACCGCTCCTCGGTCACCGGCTTCCACCAACCCGGCTCGCTGGGCACCCCGGATGCGGTCTACTCCTCCTCCGCATTGCATTTGCCTGATGTAAAGCACGTTTCTACGCTTCCATTTAACCGCGCCTGCCGATAGCTGTCAACCACGCCCATCCCTTTCAACCGACACATGAGCTGCCGCTTGACAAATCCCGTGGCTTTCCGGTGGCAAATGGCTCCTTCAATCGCCATACGTTTATAGGACAGCGTCTGACATACGCTGCAGCATCGATGGGCCGCACCAGTCCCGAAGGCGTTCGCCAGTCGAGGCGGAAAGGGGTAACGGCTGTTGCAGGACAGTCTCATTATTTTACTCATCGTCTTTTTGGCCGGCATGATCAGTCAAAACGACCTCGTCGCCATTGCAGCCGCCATCATGTTGGCCCTGCAAGCGGTAGGAACCCCGCCGACGCTTGCATTCCTCGAGCGTTTTGCGGTTGACATCGGCGTCATCTTTCTGCTGATTGGCGTATTGCTCCCGTTTGCCACCGGCAAAGCCGATCTCCGAGAGATCACCGGATCCTTGACAAGCCTTGGAGGGCTGATTGCCATTTTGGTAGGGCTTGCTTCCACCTGGCTCGGCTCCGCAGGGATCGACCTCCTGGGCAAGCGGCCGGAAGTCATGATCGGCCTTGTCATCGGCTCCATCATCGGCGTGTCGTGGTTCGACGGCATTCCCACCGGGCCTTTGGTTGCCGCCGGGATCGCCTCATTGTTATTTAAGTTGTTCAACGCCTGATTTTTTCTTCCATTTTGTGCAGCAAATGCGTTGACATCCCCTGGAAAATTTCGTATTATCGGCATAGGCGGTGTCGAACTATGTCGAAAGAAGGGAGAGTATGGCAATGAAGTCGACCGGCATTGTACGAAAAGTCGACGAACTCGGTCGAGTCGTCATTCCGATCGAATTGCGTCGTACTTTGCAAATTGCCGAGAAAGATGCGCTGGAAATTTACGTAGACGGCGAAAAGATCATCCTGAAGAAATATGAACCGGCGTGCATCTTCTGCGGCAATGCCGATGGAGTCCGCCACTTCAGGGACAAGAACATTTGCGTCGATTGCCTGCGCGAAATGAAAGAAGTTTCTTGAAAATATTGCCACATGTGAGCGAGCCGAGCCTTCAAGAAGCGCTCTAAACGCGATAGCCAAAGCGCCAAGCAGGATCTGGCTTGAGTTCAACGACGAACACACCGTACTCTTCTCGCCTCTTCATTGTTATACGCACTCCTGTCAAGCCGGTGGAGTTCTTGGATGGAGGCGGGTTCGCTCACCTCTACTTTTTGCGTACAGCAATTTCGTAAACCAGCCGTCTGGGCAAATTCCATTCCGCCGCAACTTCCCGGATGGCATCCCGTCGGCTCATTCCCTCTTCCATCCGAGCAGCGAGCGCTTCCCCAATGGCCTCTTGATCGACTTCATCATCCCCATGCTCTCCCGGTGCATCTGATTTTCCGCCTGCAACCAAGACAACGCATTCGCCCCGAGGCGCATGGCGCTGAAAATGTTCCTCCAACTCAGCCAACGTGCCCCGCACGAACGTTTCATGCACTTTCGTCAGTTCACGGGCAACCACGGCGAGGCGGCTCGCCCCCAAATGCTGCACCAAATCGCTGAGCAAGCGCTGCAAACGGTGCGGCGCTTCATACAGAATGATTGTGCGCGCTTCACTGCTGAGCTTTTCGAGCGCTTCACGGCGCGCCCGCCCTTGTCGCGGCAAAAAGCCCTCAAAAACAAAACGTTCCGTGGACAGCCCCGATGCGACAAGAGCCGCCACAAATGCGGTGGGACCCGGAACCGGAACCACGCGATGCCCGGCTTCGACGCACCGCTGGACCAGTAAGGCACCCGGATCGGAAATCCCCGGCATTCCGGCGTCGCTGACCACAGCGACGGTTTCACCCGCCGCCAAACGCCGAATGATTTCCTCACTGCGCGTCCGTTCGTTGTGCTCGTGCAAACTGATCAAAGGCGTCCGAATGTCGTACGCCCGCAAAAGGTTTCCGGTGCGGCGAGTGTCTTCCGCCGCAATTAAATCGACTTCCTTTAAAATGCGCAAGGCACGCAGCGTGATGTCTTCCAGGTTGCCGATCGGTGTGCCGCACAAATACAACGTTCCGGCCTCGACGCCGCTGTCGTTCCCAAAGCTCTCATGACCGGTTGGACCGCTCATCCGGCGATCCCCCTGTGCACCTCAAGAAGCGCCACATCAACGGCCAGCCGGTAATTCGCATTGCGCAGCACATGCTGCTTGAGCTTCATTAAAGCTTGAATGGCGTCAACCACTCCGGTCGGTGAGACCCCTGCAGCCTGTTCACGCAATTGGTCGATCGCATCGCGGTTCACCAAATGCTCCTCGCCGACGCCGGAAGCGAGCAAAAGGAGATCGCGATACCAGAGGATCAAAAGATCGACCAAGGCTTCCATGTCGTCCTTGCGTTCTTCAAACGCCTCGCCAACATGCCAAACGGCGGCAGGGCCGAACTTTAGCCGGTGGCTCCACTCCAAAACGACATCGCGGCGCGCCATGAGCTCCGACTCATTTTGCCCGAAAGCGAGGCCCGGGCAGCCAAACGCCAGTCCGGCGACGAGACGTGCGGTTGCCGCATCGTGGCCCCGTTCCTCCAGGGCTTTCGCGATGTCATCCGTCCCGACGGGTTGAAAACGCACGTGAGTACAGCGCGAGCGCACCGTGGGCAAGATGCCGCTCAGCTGATGGGCCACGAGGATGAAGGAAGCGTATTCCGGCGGTTCCTCCAACGATTTGAGCAAGCTGTTTTGCGCTTCTTCCGTCATCGTGTCGGCAGGATTGAAGCAGTAAACTTTGCGACGCCCCCAATGCGGACGGTAGGCGAGCTCACGTTGAGCGGCCCGAACTTGCTCGATGCGAATGCGCTTGCCGTCGGGCTCAATCAAAAACCAATCCGGGTGCTCCTCGAGACGGCGTTGGCACGAACGGCACGCACCGCACGGCCGCGGCCCGTCATCGTCCCGCTCACACAAAAGCGCCCTGGCAAACACGGCAGCCACCGTGCTTTTGCCGAGCCCCACCCGTCCCGAGAGCAAGTACGCGTGTGCGGCACGACCGCTTTCGGCGGCCCGCCGCAATACATCGATTTGCCGGCGGTGACCGACAATGTCATGCCAATCGAACATACCCGTCGTCATCCCAACATGGTCCCCTGTGAATATCACCGATAAA
>CALKAQ010000002.1 GCA_937983075.1 uncultured bacterium
CCTTACGTAGCTCTCAGCATATCGTGTGATATGGTCGATAAGTGGGAAGAGGCAATAGCTACAGCGAGAAAGCAGGCGAGCCGCTCCGGGTATCGTCAGACGATCCGCCATTACGAGCGTTTGCACGAATCAGAGCCTGAAAACCCGGACTGGCCGGTCGTTCTATGCGACTTGTACGCCCAGACCGGCGACTATGAGAAGGCGTTTGACCGTACCATGGATTGGCCAATGAGTGGCCGCGGAGCGGAATGGCGGCGGCTCCGGGCGGTTTTTCTCCACTTGCTCGGTCGCAGCGGTGAAGCCGCGGAGATCTATCCGCGCATCAAGGTTCAGGCGGTCACACCGTTGCGTCAAACGGTGGAGCGATTGCTGCTTACGAAGGCGGCAGGTCGTCACGAACTTGCACAACAATTGGCGTCGGCTCATGCGGAACGGCTGCGGCGCACGGGCGTAACGGACGAGGAAAGGAATGATGCAGGCGATCTTTTCCTCCTATGGGTACTGATGGCCATTCAAGAGGAGGAATGGAATAATGCGGCGCAACGTTGTCAAGCCGCCATTGAAGCCGAAGTCGCCGTGCAGCGTTTCGAGAAGCTGCGGATCGAATGTATGATTGAAGCGGCCGACGCCGCGTTCCATCGTCTGGAAACCCGCCAAGCCATTGCTTTATGGAAAGCGGTGCGCCAAGCCGATCCGTTTGACGAAATTGCCACCACCAATTGCGCCATAGGCATGCTGCGCTTAGGCATCGCTTATGTTGAGACGGGTTCACCGGAAGAAGCCATACCGTTATGGGAAGAAGTACGACGCGGCAAGGCGCTGGACGGCTACGCGGCGTTCAATTTGGCCCTCTTGTCCGCACGACTTGGGCGTCCGGATGAAGCGGCAAAATATATTGCAGCGTTGCATATTGCGTGGGACGTGCCGAAGGAAGTGGAAATTGAAGGTGCGTCCGAACAGTCGCTCGCTCGCACGCGGCAGGGTTATGTAACCGGTTCTGCTGCTTACAAGCTCCCGAGACGAGAGTTAATCAGCAAAATCAACGCAAGCTTCGGCGATTCATGGTGGTTGGACGGGTTATTTCCTATATCGTCAGTGTCGGGCAGAAGGCGGCGCAGAGCGCGGGAACGGCGGCTGGGCGCTGCCGCTAAGAAAAAACGGGCCAAGAGAAGGCGGCAACATTAAATTTTTCATGCGCATGAGCGTGAGCTGGCGCCTAGCATCGATTGGCCTGCATGTCAGACCGTCATCGGTTGTTCGCCCTGCCCAAATTCGGGTTCGTCCCGATGTGGTGACTGATCATGACGGATGGGTCGTGGTCCCAAGTGCAGGTCCAATTCGACCCTTTGGCTTTGTCCCAAGATGCAGGGGAGAGGTCTTCGGCATCCGGTTCAATCTCCCCGTCTACAAGCGAACTCAAAATCGCAGCGACCAAAACGACAGCGATCGCTGCCCCCGCAAATTTGCGTCCCAACTGTTCCATGGTACGTCTTCCTTTCACATGTCAGCGAACGAAAACGCAGTTCATCGAGTTCACCCCCATTTTCGCATGTTTCGGCATCGGACTATATGGGAGCGGTGTCCCAACTTGAGCGGGCGCTTTGCCAGCAAATATTCCGCTCCAGTTAAGGACATTCGTCCCGGCTATCTGGCGAGACCCGTGTGCGTCACGGTGACATCGACTTGAATGTCGACGTGAGCCTGACGGTATACTTCGTGCCAGTGGGGAGCCACGCGTCGCCAATCATTCGGCGAACGGCGATACAATCGCTCGCCGATGCCGAAAATATCCGCTCCAAGATGCAAGATTTGGTCAAATGCCGCTTCGATCTCTTCTTTGATGAAGTATTCGATGCTTTTTTCAACTTCGTCAATCAGCGGGCCGATGGGCAACGCTTCGGCTGACACGGCTTCAAACAAGTTTCCGACCGCGCTCACACGCACTTGAATGATCAGTTGATCTCCTTCCATGGAAACATCGATGTTCGATCTCGGCTTGACAAAACTGATCGCGATATAGCGATCTTCTTCGGTCGGATGAGGGACGTTGATGGAGTTTAATGTCGAGCCTTGTACCCAAACCGCTCCTCGGGCCGCCGCACCTTCGAGAATGCCAACCATTCGCGTGCCGCTGAAGACCGCCAAGCCGACGGCATGCAGTTCATTGCCGACATGTTCTGCCTGAGCGGTCGCGCCGCTGCGCGCTTTGGCCATCATCGGATCAACACGTTCGATGACGAGAATGGCCGCGTCTTCGCGCTCAGAGAAGATTTTTTTGGCGAACTCGTGAAACGAAATGTTGAACGTAAACGCCACGGGATCCGGTTCTCGCATGATGCCTTCCAGTGCAATGGGAGGGAGCGCCTCAAGTTTGGGCTCGGCTTGCATCAGCTCTTGTGCGGTACCCCGACTGACCATAATGGAAATGCCGAATCGTACTTGCGGTTGACGAATCAGCCAATCGACGGCTTCTTCAATTCCTTCGCGAGCGAATTCCTCACCGAAAACCAACGACTGAGCATGTGCAAGCTCGATGTAACGCGGGACGTGTCGCAGAGCCCGCATCTGGGCTTCGGAAAGGGTAAGACCGGATTGGCTGACGAGGTAGTACGGCACCGCACCCCCTTGCGCGCCGCTGCTGCCTTGCGGCTGCGCTTGCGGCAACACGATCATTTGGGTGAGGATCGTGCGCTTGGGATCTTCCGGATCACTGTCGACGCCGAGCATCACGACAAAAGCGGTTTCTTCGACTGGAGTGTGGTCCCAGCAGCCGGCGCAGATGAGCAGGCATGAAACCAATAAAACAGGGAAGAAGCTTCGGCTCATCGTTTGTTTTCCTCCTTGGGCTCCTGCCCCTCAGGCTGGCGTTTGATCTGATCCGGATTGACCGCGTGCCAAGGCCTGTCGCGCAGCGCCCATATGGGTGCTCGCACCATGGCGTCTTTGAGCCCGCGGCGCCAGACGGGGATGTACGGGCTCAACATGGGAACCCCGAGCGAGCGGGAGCTGATCAATAGAGCGGCGACGAGCATGGTGGCGAAGATGACGCCGAACAGGCCGAGAATGGCTGCAGCGACCATGGTGGGAAATCGCAGCAGCCGAATGGCGTTCGCAAGATCGTTGGACGGCAAGGCGAATGTGGCAATGGCTGTCATGCCGACGACGACAATCATCAACGGGCTGACCAAGCCGGCTCGCACCGCGGCATCGCCGATGACGAGGACACCGACGATGGAAAGCGCCGGACCGATTTGCTGTGGCATCCGGAGTCCGGCTTCACGCAAGATTTCAAACGCCGTCTCCATGAGCAGCGCTTCGACGAAAGGAGGAAACGGCACCCCTTCACGGCCGGCTGCAATGGTAAACAGCAGCTGAGTGGGAATGAGTTCGTGATGGTATGAAAGAATCGCTACGTATACCGACGGGGCGATCAGTCCGATCAAACCGGCGATCCAGCGAATTTCGCGGGCGAACGATGCTGCATGGTACCGCAAATAATAGTCTTCGCTGGTCTGCAACAGGCCGAGCAGCGTTGTCGGGCCGCTCAAGACGATCGGGGAACCGTCGACGATTACCGCAACGCGCCCTTCAAGCAAGTCGGCGACAACGCGGTCCGGTCGCTCCGTACGCTGCAGGCTGGGAAACGGTGAACGCGGGTTGTCGCTGACCAGTTCATCGATGTAATTGGAATCGAGGATGGCGTCGATGTCGATTTTTTGGATGCGGTCCCGCATTTCGGCAACGACTTCGTCGCGAGCAATGCCGTCGAGATACAAGAGCTGCACCTGTGTTTGGCTCTGGCGTCCAATGACGAAGCGCTCGGAACGCAGTGCGGGGGTACGCAATCGGCGACGGAGCAGCACAATGTTGGTTCGCAAATCTTCGGTGAATCCTTCCCGCGGGCCGCGAACGGTCGGTTCACTCGCCGGCTCTTCGACGTTTCGCTGATTCCACTCGGCCATCCCGAAGCACATAGCTTCTCGTCGCGTGTCTTGCAAGAGCACACATTTCCCCAGCGTCAGTGCATCCGCCACCTGTTTCAAGGTGTGCACGGCGGACACGTCCGGAGCGGATACATGGCTTAATATTGCATGGGCGTCGTGCGGGTTCCCGGGCTCAAGCAGACGTTCGATAATCTGTTTGGCGATGGCGTCTTTCGAGACCAAACCGTCTATATAAACCACAGCGGCATCCGGCCGTCCCGGCGGCTGGGGGATGTGGCGCACGATGACGTCATCGGCATGGCCGAAGAGGCTCTGGATCGCCTCGACGTCGATGGCCAAATTGCCTGAAAGCTCTTCCTTGGGTATGGTTAGACTCCCACGGGAAACTTTCTGCTGTTTGCGCCAGAGGCGCATGAGTTTAGCGATCGTTGTGAAAATACCGTTCCGATTAGGCTTCATTCTTGAGGCCACTTCCTTTTAGACGGCGTATCCAGGCAATCACGAGAATCACAGCCGGTGCAAGTTGAAAGGGAAGCGCATGCAGCAGATAAATTGCGGGGCTGAAAAAATCAAAGACTTCGGAGAGCGTCTCGTTGGTAAACCGGGATGTAACGAATATGAGCAGCACGATCACAACAGCGAGGTGGCGAATAGGATACTTGCGGAATATGCGGCTTGTACCGAACGTCGCCCCAAACACCAGCAGCGATATTTTCACGCCCATGGCTCCAATCCACATGATGAGCATCAACCATTCTATCCGTTCGAAAAAATTGCCGAGTGCGACGACACGTGCTGCGGAAAATGACGGAAACGCAAGTCGGGCGATCAGCTCCGGCCCAAAAAGGCCGATCAGCAGGAAGGCACTGATGATCCCAAGTGCGGTACTGACGCCCGTTCCGAACCATATGGCCTTGGGGGCGTCTTTCACTTGACTGAGGTGCGGTATGGCGAGCATTGCAATCCAGACGCCCTCGCCATAGAGGGCAATGGGAGTAAGCGATTGCTGCCACAAGCGCGACCAGCCTTCGCCGAGGAAGGGGCGGATGATGCCGATGTCGATGTCTGGTATCGACAGCAAGTAGTAACTGGACATGCCGACGAGAATGACGATGGCGGCAATTTCGGCCGTGCGGCCGATGAACTCAATTCCTTCCCGGGTTGCCACCAGAGCGACGACAATGAAGAGGATCCCGAATACAACTTCAGGGGTGCGAAGATATACCGCACTGTCGAGAAAGAAGGAGAATTGCCGGATGGTTATGCCGGCCCAATGCACGTAAAAAGCGACGAGGATGACGTTGACGACGGTACCGAGAAAGCGCCCGAGGACGATCGGATTGATTTCGAAAATCGTCTTTCCGGGGAAGCGAAGCGATAAAGCATACACGGCAAAGATCATCGGCAAAGCGATGGCGGATGCAATGATCGCCGCTAGCCATGAATCACGCACTGGAGGCAGCTGGCCTACAAGAACGATCGCGTACGTTGTCAGCAGCGTCAGCTTGCTGCATATCAGCATCATGGCAAATTGCCACCACGATATTTCGTATCGCATTCCGCTTCCACCCCCTTCTCACGGTAATGAACGAGCCCTGAAACCGCTGCTGCAGGGATTGATATGGAGAAAGCGTATTTGTCTCTTGGTAGTATGTCCAAAATGTTCCGTTCCAGTGGGCGTTCGACGGGAAGATGAAGCGAAACGCTTTGCATTGCACGTGTACGCGATATCCGCGAAAGGAGACAGCGAGACATGGCCAAGGAGAAGGGGCAACAGCAGCGGGAAACGAACTCCCGCTCAGCGGGTGAGACGAGGAATACGGACAATCGCTCTTCCGTATGGGCCAGTCGGCTGCGCGCGGTGGTCATTTTGCTTGTTGTCGGCGTAGGTGCCATCTTTTCGGGGTATGCGGTAGGCAACTACGTGATGGGTTGGTTTTTCGGTGATTCGAGTGTGAATGCACCGTCCGGAAGCATAGGAACGTTGAACACCGGCACGACGGGCAGCGGTGCGACGAGATCCGCAGCGGTGAACAACACCGGCACGGCAGGCGGCGGGTCGACGAATACGGGTACGATAAGCCCGATCTCGACGACTGCCGGCACGACGAGCGCCTCCCCGACGAGCACGAATGCCAACGGAGGAACCAATCCGCCGCGAGCGGATGAATATGGCACATCCGCCTCTGCCGGGTCAACCGCTGCGCCAACGTCCGAAAGCGAAGTGTTGTATCGAGTCCGGGTCGGCGCTTTTGCCACTCCGGAAGAAGCGGAGCCCGATCTCCGGCGGTTGAAAGAACGCGGCTACGAAGAAGCGTACGTCGTCAAGTCTGACGACGGCTCTGCATATCACATTCAGGTCGGTGCTTTTTCATCCAGCCGCAGTGCATTCAACGTCGAAGAACAGCTGCGAGCGGCGGGTTTCGCCGTCCACATCGAAACCGTGCAGCGACGGTAGGCCGAATTGGCTCCGTCGGCAAGCGGCATCGTAGACGTCGGGCGGATTCGTGAGGAGGAACTTGCATGCTGGGACGCCCGTGGGGTAGGCGCAATCGCTTATTCTCCCGGCCGTTGATCGGCAAGAACGACGCCCGGTATTTTGCTTGGGCTATATTGCTGTTTGTGGTCGGATATGTTATGGCGGCCATGCCCCCGGGTGGCGATGAAGACGTTCCGATCGGGCCTGATTGGCCGATCACCATCTATCGCCCGGACACCGGTGAAACCGTCACGCTCGATTTGGAATCCTATTTGGTAGGCGTTGTGGCCGCTGAAATGCCCGCTCTGTTTCACTTTGAAGCGCTCAAAGCGCAGGCCGTTGCGGCGAGAACCTTTATCTTGTACCGATTGGCTCGCGGCGAGCCCATCCCCGAAGCCGCAGGTGCCGTGATTACCGCGGATCCGAGCACCGGCCAAGGGTGGCTTTCGCAAGATCAGTCGTGGGAGCGCTGGGGCCCCGACGAAGCAGAAAGTCATTGGGAACGTGTGCAAGCGGCGGTGCGCGAAACGCGCGGCGAAGTGTTGGTTTACGCAGGGCAGCCGATTTTCGCGGCGTATCATTCATCGAGCGGCGGACATACCGAAGACTCGGAAAACTACTGGAGCAGTTCGGAACCGTACCTGCGCGGGGTCCCTGATCCTTTTGACACCGATAAATACCGAGATCGCGTGGTCGTCTTGCCTGCAGCTACAGTGCTGGCGAGTTTCAACGCGACGGCAGTTTCAACCGGCGATCCTTTAAGCATCCGAGTGATCGAACGCTTTCCGTCCGGCAGAGTGAAAACCGTGCAGATTGGGAATACCACGCTGTCGGGGCGGGAATTTCGTGAGGCGTTGGGGCTCCAATCGACGATGTTTGACATTCAAACGATTGACGGGCAAGTGCGCATTATTCAGCAAGGATACGGTCATGGAGTGGGGATGCCGCAGTACGGCGCGCAGGGGATGGCCCTTGCGGGGTATACGTACGACGAAATTTTACGTTACTATTATAGAGGTGTTGAAATCGTCAACTGGTACGAGCGATGATGAGGGCAAGCTGGTCAGCCCCTATAGGAGTGATGTTTTTTTATGATCAACCGCGACGCTGTCATGGAGGCATTGGCTGAAGTACAAGACCCGGAGCTTCAGCGCAGTCTGGTCGAATTGAACATGATCCGTGATGTTGCAATTGAGGGTCGGCATGTCAAGGTGACAGTTGCCCTCACCACCGCCGGCTGTCCGTTGAAGGATGCCATTCGGGATGCCGTCCGCTCACGTCTCGAACAAATTGAAGGTGTCGAAACAGTCGAAGTGACGCTCGACACCATGACTCCGGAAGAACGGGCCGAGTTGTTCGGAACCAAGTTGAATGCTTCCATTGTGGCACCTGACTCACCAACTCGCATTATCGGTGTGGCCAGCGGCAAAGGCGGCGTCGGCAAATCCACCGTCACCGTCAATCTCGCAGCGGCGCTGCAGAAACAAGGATATCGCGTCGGGATCCTTGACTGCGACATTTACGGTTTCAGCGTGCCGCGGATGGTCGGCATTGAAGGGCAAAGGCCGACGGTGGTCGACGGTAAAATTCTTCCGATTCCGGCGCACGGCATGAAGGTCATTTCGATGGGGAATTTCGTCGACAGCAACACACCGGTCGTATGGCGCGGTCCAATGCTCGGCAAAATCTTGCGCCAGTTCCTCAACGACGTCGTGTGGGGCGATCTTGACTATCTTCTCCTCGATCTGCCGCCTGGCACGGGCGACATGGCGCTTGACGTTGCGCAGCTCATACCGAAGAGCCACTTGCTCATTGTCACGACGCCGCAGGTTGTCGCCTCGGGCGTCGCCAGTCGTGCGGCACAAATGGCGCATCGTACGAACCAGCCGATTCTCGGCGTCATTGAAAACATGTCCACGTTCATTTGTCCGTGCTGCGGAGAAGCAACGCCCATTTTCGGGGAGGGCGGTGGCAAAGAGCTGGCGGAACAGTTGAACGTACCGCTGCTGGGTCAAATTCCGCTGACCATGGAAGCACGTACGCTGGGCGACAAAGGCATTCCGGCAGTGATGCAAGACGACACGGAAACCGCCAAGCTGTACGCGGAATTGGCGGAAAAGGTGATCGAAGCGTTTGCCGCAGTGTCACAGTCCTAGTCGTGAGCAAAGGAGGGGGCGAGCTGCCCCCTCCTGCTCATGTTTTGCGGCATGGGCTTAGGCATAGCCTTTCATTTCCAGCCAGCGCTCGCAGTCAATTGCAGCCATGCAGCCGGATCCGGCGGCGGTAATGGCTTGACGGTAGCGCTGGTCTTGTACGTCGCCGGCGACAAAAACGCCTTCGACGCTAGTTTGGGTGCGATTGACGGTTTCGATGTAGCCCATTTCGTCCATCTCGAGCTGACCGCGGAAGATGTCGGTGTTGGGGCGGTGTCCGATGGCGATAAACAGCCCGTCGACCGGAAATTCCCATGTTTCGTTGGTTTTGCGGTTGCGCAGGACGAGGCTGGAAACCATGGGATCGCCTTTGATGTCTTCGACAACGGTATCCCATATGAAATCGATTTTTTCATTGGCAAAGGCGCGTTCTTGCATAATCTTCGAAGCCCTCAGCTCGTCCCGGCGGTGAATGACGGTGACCGACGAAGCGTATTTGGTCAGAAAAATGGCCTCTTCCATGGCTGAATCACCACCGCCGACGACGGCCAGTTTCTTGTCCTTGAAGAAAAAGCCGTCGCACGTTGCACATGTCGAAAGACCACGCCCCATGTACTGCCATTCGTTCTCGAGGCCGAGCATCTTCGGCGATGCGCCTGTGGCAATGATGACCGACCTGGCTTCATAAGTTTTGTCTTCGTCGACTTCAATGCGAAACGGATGTTGACTGAAATCCACAGCCGTGGCGTCGCCGCTGACGAATTCAGCACCGAATTTGGCGGCTTGAGCTTTCATGGCTTCCATCAAGTCAGGTCCCATGATGCCATCGGGGAACCCGGGGAAGTTTTCAACCATGGTGGTGAGGGTAAGCTGGCCGCCGGGCTGATTGCCCTCAATGACGAGAGGCTGCAAGTTGGCGCGCGCGGTGTACAAGGCCGCGGTCAACCCGGCCGGTCCTGATCCGAGGATAATCACATTGCGCATGATGACATGCTCCTTCCCTGGTACGGGCATCCACAAACAGAACTATTCAAAGGTTGCCCACAAAGCGTTAGGATCTAATCGTTCGAGCGGTATTGCCGAGTTCTTATGACGGATTATAGCCCTCGCCGAAAAGGAGCGTCAAGGCGCTTAAAACCGATGCTGGCGCTCTTTCATGTTATCCGGGCGGAATTTGCGAGATTATTTGGCGAAAAACAATTGCCTTTTTTGACGCGGCCGTTTACCATAAGAGGAGCTACAAGTTTTTAGAAGGGAGTCTCAGGGATTGGCAGTCAACGTCAGAATTCCGGTATTGCTCAGGTCATTAACGCAAAATCAAGGGGAAGTTTCGGTGGAAGGTTCAACGGTCAAGGAAGTCATTGAACAGCTTGAAGCCAAGTTCCCCGGTATTCAGGAACGCCTCTACGATGAAGAAGGAAAGCTGCGCCGCTTCATCAATATTTACGTCAACTCGGAGGACATCCGTTCGCAGCAAGGAGAAGAAACTGCCGTAAAGGACGGCGACGAAATTTCCATCGTACCTGCAATCGCAGGCGGTCTTGGCGCATAACCATAAATTGAGATCCGGTACTTGACTAACCTTTCGGCGCTTGTTAGAATCAGTGAAGTTCAACCCAATCCAGTGATTTCTTATCGGAAAATGATACAATGAATTCGCGGCGGATGCACGCATGCACTCGCACCAGCTGAAAGGAGGCTTATGATGAGCGTAGCCGATGTTCGTATCGATCAGGAAATCAACTTGCGCGGTGAAGTTTGCCCGTACACGTTCGTGAAAAGCAAACTCGCGTTGGAGCAAATGGAAAGCGGCCAAGTTTTGAAAGTGATTATCGACCATGAGCCTGCGGTAAGAAACGTTCCTCAAAGCATGAAGAACGAAGGCAACGAAGTGCTGGCCGTAGAGACGTTGGGCGAAAACGAGTGGGCGATCATCGTTCGCAAGGCGTAATTCCGGACGGAGTTGCAGCCGATTAGCGAGGCCGGCGACGACGCTGTCTGGAGTCCGGAAAGAGGAGTGATACAATGTTTTCCTTTACGGAAGATGAAATTCAACGGTACAGTCGCCACATTCTTCTGCAAGAAGTCGGCGGCAAAGGTCAGCAGCGCTTGAAAGACTCCAAGGTGCTCGTGGTGGGAGCGGGCGGTCTCGGCTCTCCAAGCGCTTACTACCTCGCAGCGGCCGGCGTCGGGACAATCGGCATCATCGATGACGACGTCGTAGAATTGTCCAACCTTCAGCGCCAGATTTTGCATGACACGGCCAATGTCGGCAAGCCGAAAGCCGAATCGGCCGCTGAGCGCCTGCGGGCTCTCAACCCGGGTGTCGAGGTGCGTGTCATCAAGGAGCGCCTTGACGAGAACAACGTTATGGATTTGGTGCGGCAGTACGATGTCGTCGTTGACGGGGTCGACAACTTCCCGACCCGCTACCTGGTCAACGACGCCTGCGTGCTGACGGGCACGCCGCTTGTCGACGCCGGCATTTTGCGCTGGGACGGCCTCTGCCTGACCGTCAAGCCGGGTGAAGGACCGTGCTATCGGTGCTTGTTCCCCGAACCGCCGCCGGCGGGCATGGTGCCGAGCTGCCAGGAAGCCGGTGTCATTGGAGCCATCGCCGGCGTCATGGGAACCATTCAAGCGACCGAAGTGATCAAGGTGTTGCTCGGTATCGGCGAAACGTACACGGGACGGATTCTCATGTTCGACGCGTTGAAGGGTGAGTTCCGCGAGTTGAAGTCGGAGCGGGACAAGAATTGCCCGGTATGCGGAGACAACCCGACGATCACCGAACCCAAGGCTTACGACTTGACGTGCGAAATTCAAATTGCACGTGTTTCTTCGGCCGCCAACTGACGAACACGCCGCACTAAGCTCGGTATGACGCCGCATCCGAAAGGGTGCGGTGTTTTTTTCTGGACGCGAAAGGCATCTTTGCTTCTTGTGGCGAACACGTAGATGCACCAGTTGTGAACTTCACCAGGAGGCCATGGTTTATGGCTGCAAGCCCCATTGTGCTCGCTTCATCGTCGCCACGCCGCAAAGAGCTTCTCGCGTCGCTCGGGCTGCAATTTGAAATTGTCCCGGCCGAAGTCGATGAACATTGGGAGGGTGAATCCGACCCGCGCGTGTTTGCGGAAGCATTGGCGCGGCGAAAAGCTCAGTACGTGGCTGCACAACGGCAGTCCGGGCTCGTGATCGGCGCCGATACGTTGGTTTATATCGACGGAGAAATTCTGACGAAACCGTCCGACGAAACGGAAGCTCAAGCGATGTTGCATCGCTTGTCCGGAAGAACGCATACAGTTGTAACGGGCGTGGCTGTCGTCAATGCCGCAAACAAAGAAACGGTTTCATGTTTCGAACAGACCGACGTTACGTTTCGCGCCCTGTCGGACGTCGAGATCAGGCGGTACGTGGCCACCGGAGAGCCGATGGATAAAGCGGGGGCGTACGGCATTCAAGGCATCGGTGCCTTGCTTGTCGCTCGCATCGAGGGATGTTACCCCAATGTGGTGGGATTGCCACTGGTTCGGTTGGCGGAGTTGCTGCGCCATTTTGGCGTGGAGCTCTTGTAGCAAGCCGACCGGTCGAATTCCTGCCATGGAAGGGGACCGCATTTGGACAATCCTATGCTGAAAATCCGCGAGCTGCCTGCAGCAGAGCGGCCGCGAGAGCGCATTTTGCTTCGGGGTGTCAGCGCGGCGCAAAATCGCGATCTGATTGCAGTGCTGTTGAACAGCGGAACACGCACGATGTCGGCGCTCGGGTTGGCTGACAAGCTGCTGGCTGAGTTTGGAACCTTGCCTGCTTTGGCTGAAGCTAGTATTGAGGAACTCAGCTCGATTCCTGGGATTGGTGTGGCGAAAGCCGTTCGGATTTCCGCTGCATGTGAATTAGGCCGTCGTATTCACTCCATTTCTGAAACCGATCGACCGTTGATTCGTTCAGCAGCTGACGTCGCCCGATTGTTGCAAGGGCAGATGCGGTTTCTGGACCGCGAGAAATTCGTCACCGTTCTTTTGGATACGAAGCACCGGGTCATCGGGATGCCTACGGTGTCCGTCGGTCATCTCAGCGGTGCACTCGTTCATCCGCGGGAAGTGTTCAAGGCGGCGATCCGGCGCAGCAGTGCAGCAATTATTCTCGTCCATAATCATCCTAGCGGCGACCCGACACCAAGTCGTGAGGACATTTTGGTGACCAGGCGGCTCGTCGAGGCTGGCCGAATTTTGGGAATCGAAGTGCTGGACCATGTGATTCTCGGAGGCCAAAGGTTCACGAGCTTAAGACAAGAAGGTTACTTACCAGGATGATGGTGGGCATTAGGAGGAACAAAACGGGAATGTTTAGCCGCTTTCAGCGCGATATGGGTATCGATTTGGGGACGGCGAACACCCTCGTCTATGTACGGGGAAGAGGCGTTATGGTGCAAGAACCATCCGTGGTGGCCGTCGATAACCACACGAAAGAAGTTCTTGCCGTCGGAGAAGAAGCCAAGCGGATGGTCGGACGCACTCCGGGAAATATCGTCGCCGTTCGCCCGATGAAGCACGGCGTGATTGCCGATTTCGATGTGACGGAGCGAATGCTGCGGCATTTTATCGGACAAGCGACGCGGCGCCGAAGCTTTTTTCGTCCTCGGGTCGTTGTCGCGGTTCCGTCCGGCGTGACCGAGGTCGAAAAGCGAGCCGTCATCGACGCCGCGCTGTCGGCCGGAGCCAAGGATGCCCGTCTTATCGAAGAACCCATGGCAGCGGCCATCGGTTCCGGACTGGCGGTCCAAGAACCACGCGGCAACATGATCGTCGACATTGGAGGCGGCACAACCGAAGTTGCAGTCATTTCGCTCGGAGGCATCGTTTCGCACGAATCCATTCGCATCGCCGGCGACGAAATGGACGAAACCATCATTCAGCACGTCCGTCGCACGTACAACTTGCTCATCGGTGAACGCACGGCCGAAGAAATCAAGAAGGTAATCGGTTCAGCCGTTGACGATGGCGAGGAGCCTCGATCGCTTGAAGTGCGCGGCAGGGATTTGGTCACCGGCTTGCCGAAAACGATCGAGATCACGAGCGAAGAGGTGCGAAAGTGCCTCGCTGATCCGATTGCAGCGATTGTGGAAGCCGTGAAGCGGACGTTGGAGCGAACGCCCCCCGAGCTCGCCGCGGACATTTTCGACCGTGGCATTGTCATGGCCGGCGGCGGATCGCTGCTGCGCGGTCTCGATCGACTGTTGGCGGAGGAAACCGGTATGCCGATTCACCTGAGCGAGGATCCGCTTACGGCTGTGGCAATGGGAACCGGAATCGCACTCGAGCATTTCGAGTTGATGCAGCGCGTTCTGATTTCGCAAAAGCGGCTGTCTGGGTAGGTGTAGCTCCCATTGTTTAAACGACGGTGGCAGTTGGTCGTCGGCTTTGTGCTGCTCTTGATGCTCGCAGGGCTCATCCTGCGTACCGGCTCGGAGCGGTTGGCGATCAGTTGGCCCGAGCAGATCGCATTTGAAGCGGTAGCGCCCCTTCAACGATGGGCCAGCGGCTTAACCGGGACGGTACGAGGCTGGTTCCAGGCTCTCGCAGAATTGCGTGATGCCAGAAGAGTGAATGAGGAGCTGCAGGCAGAGGTCTATCGTTTGCAGCAGGAAGTGGCTCAATTGCTGGAAGCCCGGCGGGAGAACGAGGGCTTGCGTGAAATGCTCGGTTTGGTTCAGAAAGTGAGCCACGAGGTGACGGTGGCGGAGATTGTCGCCCGATCGCCGAGCAACTGGCTCGGTTCGGTGACCATCAATCGCGGGCGGCGTGACGGCGTGGAGCCGGGAATGGCGGTGATCGCTCCGGGAGGCGTGGTCGGCCGCGTCCGCAACGTCACCGCTTCAACCGCTGAAGTCCTGCTCATCACCGATTCGCGCAGCGCCGTGGGCGGACGCGTTCGGGACACCAATCTTCCAGTTCTCGTTGAAGGTACCAGTCGGCCGGTCGATCAACGTGTCATTGTCCGTCCCCTCGATGGCGACGGAAAGATTGAAGTTGGCGATGTCATCGTAACGTCCGGGCTTTCACGCATTTATCCCAAAGGGCTGCCCATTGGGGAAATTGTCGCGGTACAACAGACTGAAGGCAGTTTGGCCCATCAAGGCATTTTACAGCCGTACGTCGATTTTGACCGTTTGGAATGGGTGGCCGTCATCACTCTGGCTTCGGATGAGCTTTCGTGGCATGAAAGCGGTTCGGGCGATGACGGTGCGGATTCGGCGGGCGAGGGGGCAAGTGAATGACGCGGTACGCATGGGTGCTGCGCATCGTCGTGCTCACGTTGCTGCTCGTTTTCGGCCTGGTCCTGCAGACTTCCGTGTTCAGCGAAATCGCTTTCCTAGGCGTCCGGCCTCACGTCATTCTGGTGATCGTTGTGTCGATCGGATTTCTCCGAGGACCGACGCACGGCTTTGGCGCGGGTTTTCTCGGAGGTCTATTGGCCGACGTCTTTACAGGCCATTTGATTGGGCTGGGGGCTGGTGCGTTGGCGTTGACCGGAGGTCTTGTAGGCTACGCTGGGCAAAGGCTGGTGCGTGATCGGCTTTTGCCGGTCGTGCTGCTGACGGCGGGCGCGACTTTGCTGCATGAAATGGCCTACGCCGGTGGCGCTTGGCTGTTCGGCATCCACTTTCCGTTCGTCGAAGGGTTTGTTCGTATCATAGCTCCACTGCTGTTGTACAACGCTATATTCTCCCTGCTTCTGCACAATCGGCTGGCTTCATTGAACGGTTGGATTGAGCGAACCGCATTGGTGCCGCACCGGAGTATACCCATAGACTGAATTCGGCGTCTCAACGGTCGGCATGGATGTTTCAGATCGCCCGAGGCTTCAGGGGGTAAGAGAGCGTTATGTCGGAAAACTCGATGGACCTGCAGGTGAAACGATACTCTCTGCTCATCCTCGTCGCCTTGGCAGTCTTGGCAGGGCGCTTGTGGTTCCTGCAAGTGGTTCAAGGCCAGGAATATGCGGAAAAAGCCGACGGCTATCGCATGCGCGAAGTGCGCATCAACGCGCCGCGCGGGCTCATCTACGACCGTGAAGGACGTGTACTTGCCGGCAATCGACTGTCGTATACGCTCTCTGCCGACAAAGGGAGCCTCGATACCAACAATTCCGAGTTCATCGCGCTTTTGGCGGAACTGCTCGATAAAAGCGAGGCCGAGATTCGCTCATTGATCGAAAATGCACCGGTGACGTACGCCTACCAGCCGGTGCGGCTGCTCCGTGACATCGGCCCCGAAGCGGTGATTGCCCTCGAGGAGCATCGGGAGCACCTGCCCGGCATCGTACTGGAAGAAGATTGGCGGCGGGAGTATCCTTACGGAACGGTCGCCGGCAATGTTCTCGGTTATTTGCGGGTTGCGTCGCCCGAAGACGTACGGGCCGGATATCGGGCGTCCGATTTGGTCGGCGATGCCGGGTTGGAGCGTGAATATGAATCGTATTTGCGGGGCACCGACGGTCGCCGTGTTCTCGAAGTGAACGCGACAAGCCGCCCGATTCGGACGCTGGAAGTGAAGCGGCCAACGTTGGGCAATGATTTGCACCTGACGCTCGACATTGAGTTGCAGGCGCAAGTTGAAGCGATTTTGGAAGACCATTTCGCACGGGTGCGCGAGATGGGCGAATATACCGATGCTTGGAACGGCGCCGCCGTCGTGCTCGACGCTCGCACCGGAGCGGTGCTCGCATTGGCAAGCGTGCCCGGGTACGATCCCAACCGCTTGATTCCTCCGGAGCGCGGGACGTACTACTTCGAACTGCTGGAAGATCCGCGCGGACCGTTCATCAACCGAGCTGTGCGGCCGTTTGCACCGGGTTCAACATTCAAAGTCGTTACGGGACTGGCTGCGCTCGATTTGGGCGCGATTGGGCCGGAAGAAACGTATTTCGCAACCGGATACCACAAATACGGCCGGAGAGACTGGTCAGTCAATGGTCCGTGTCAATGTCCGGCCGGCGAAGTGGACATGGTGCTCGCGATGGCCCGCAGCGCGAACGACTTCTTTTGGGAGATCGCTTTTCGGCCGGAGATGGGGGGAGAAGTCGAAGCCATTGAACAAATCGCCGCATATGCCCGTCTGCTCGGCTTCGGCGCACCCACCGGCATCGATTTTCCCGAATGGTCGGGCACGGTGCCGGATGCCGCTTGGAAGCGGGAAGTAAAGGGAGAACCTTGGTATCCTGGCGACACCATGAATGTAGCGATCGGACAAGGTGATTTGGAAGTGACGCCGTTGCAATTGGCCGTGGCATACGCAGCCATCGCCAATCGTGGAATGTTGGTTCAACCTTATTTGGTGCAGCGGATCGTCAGTCCCGACGGCGAAATCCTTTATGAGCATGAACCCGTCACCCGGGATCTCGGCATCGATTCGCTGTATTGGGATACCATTCGTGAAGGTCTGCGGGCGGTCATTCAACATCCGCGGGGGACGGCGTATCAATCATCGCGTTTCCCCGGTGATGTGCCGTGGGGGGCTTCCGCGACGTACGACCCGGCCGGGAAAACGGGATCTGCACAGCGCAGCCCGGGACAAGACGCCCACGCGTGGTTTGCCGGGTTTGCCCCGGCCGATGATCCGGAAATCGTCGTCGTCGTGTTCGGTGAAGCAGGCGGTGGTGGTGCTACGACCGCCGCTCCGGTCGCACGGCGCATTATGGATTTCTATTTTGAGGGCGTCACTGATATTTAAGGCAGGAGACATCGGTGGGTTGCCGAATAGCATAGAAGGATGTCCCAGTAGTCTTTGTCCCCCGGTAATTGGCAATTCAAAGCACGATCGGAGTGTCGCAAAGATGGAAGGGCACGAGCCCGCAGTGATCAAAGGCGACCGGGACGGCCTTTTCTTGGTCATCCGAGAAGATGCCGACTGGACAGCGATTCAGCAGTCTTTGCGAAAACGCCTCAAAGCTTCACCTCAGTTTTTCCGAGGTGCAGCGGTTCGTCTTAATCCAGAAGAGTATCAACTGACTGAGCAGCAAAGAGCGTCATTAGAAGCTTTGTTTCGGGAATTCGGTGTGTACCTGGTTGAGTCGCACCGTTCGACGCATGTCGGCTCGGCGCAGGAATCCGCAGCGACTCGTCAGTCAGCGCCGTCGCAGGCGGAAATATTGCTCGCACGAGCGACGGCGGCTTTGGTTGAACGTGCTGAAGCCGAGCAAGCGCTCGCCGCGGAGGCTGCGCCGGATTTGGAATCAGACGATGTGCTGGTGAAAATAGGCGATCCCAACACGCTGCTCATTCGGAGAACGTTGCGGTCGGGCCAGTCTATCGCTTTTGACGGCAACGTGGTCATTCTCGGCGACGTCAACGCCGGAGCGGTTGTCACTTGCAGCGGCGACATCATTGTGCTCGGGGCTCTGCGAGGTGTAGCGCACGCCGGTGCCGAAGGAAACACGGAGGCGGTGGTTATCGCATTTCGTCTTGAACCTACACAGCTTCGGATCGCCGGACACATTTCGCGGGCGCCGGACGGCGAATACATACGTCCGCTGGGGCCCGAAGTGGCACGGATCAAAGACGGCTCAATTCAGGTTGAGACATACTCACCGTGAGGGGGCGGCTTAGCATGGCAGGAAGAGCAATCGTCGTCACCAGTGGCAAAGGTGGCGTCGGCAAAACGACCACAACCGCCAACGTCGGAACGGGATTGGCCCTTGCGGGGCGTAAAGTCGTGTTGGTGGATGCCGACATTGGCTTGCGTAATCTCGATGTCGTGATGGGATTGGAAAACCGGATCGTCTACGATCTGGTCGAAGTGATTGAAGGCCATTGCGAGCTGCGGAAAGCGTTGATTCGTCATAAGCAGCTCGATAATTTGTATTTGTTGCCTACGGCTCAAACCCGCGAAAAAGATGCAGTCACGCCCGAACAAATGAGAGACCTCGTTGCAGAGCTCCGTGAAGAATTCGACTACGTTTTGATTGATTCTCCGGCGGGCATCGAGCACGGTTTTCGCAACGCCATCGCCGGAGCCACCGAGGCGTTAATCGTCACCACTCCCGAGGTAACGGCCGTCCGGGATGCCGATCGTGTCATCGGTATGCTTGAAGCCTACGATGTCAAGGATCCCGGTTTGATTATCAACCGCATTCGACCCGATATGGTGCGCAGGGGAGACATGCTCGACATCGATGACGTCATAGACATTTTGCGTATCGATTTGGTTGGCATCGTCCCCGACGATCAAGATATCATCGTAGCCACCAACCGAGGCGAGCCGATCGTGCTCGATCAACGTACTCGGGCAGGTCAGGCTTATCAAAACATCGCTCGACGCATTGAGGGGGAAGAAGTACCGTTCCGTGAGCTGGCCGAATCCAGCTTCGTCAACAGGTTACGTCGACTTGTCGGCATCGGCAACAAGCGACGGAAGGCCAATTAACCGGGAGGGATGGCAAATGCTTGGCTACATCAGCAGGCTATTTGGACGCCAAGAAAGTAGCCGGACTGCAAAAGAACGGCTCCGCCTGGTATTAGTTCACGACCGGGCCAGTGTTTCGCCGGAACTCCTCGAATCGCTGAAGGAAGAATTAATAGAGGTGATCTCCAAATATATGGAGATCGACGTCGCAGAAATGGAAGTCGCTCTTGACCGCGATGACGACTCGGTGGCACTCGTCGCGAACATTCCGGTCCGACAGGTAAAACGCAACCTGGCGCAAACGAAACACTGAACTATATACCTTGCCCAAAGCTCGTCGCTGAGATCCCACGGACATCACGTCGGCTGCGCGGCAAGGTATCTGGCATGAAGGGCAGGAACGAATGGATCGCCGTCTGGCGCGATACCTAGATATTCCATTAATTCTTCTCACTCTCGCCTTAATCGCGTTTGGCCTCGTAGCGGTTTACAGCGCTACCCGAGGTATGGGCGTTGGAGGGAATTCCCTTTATTTTGTCAAGCGGCAGGCCATGTGGTTCGTGGTCGGAACCGTTGCTACGGTGCTGGTTGCCAGTGTCGATTATCGCACTTTTGCGAAGTGGAATCGTATACTTTATTTTGGCACGCTGCTCGTCCTTTTGGTCGTCGTTATATTTGACGGTTACTCGTTTGTCAAAGAAGAGCGCTGGTTTCAAATTGGGCCTCTCCAATTTCAGCCGAGTGAAGTAGCAAAAATCGTACTCATTATTACGCTTGCCCGCCATTTGCACAGCAAGAACGATCTCCACACTTGGCGCGGCCTCATTTCGCCGTTGCTCCATGTTTCCATTCCGGCACTCTTAATTGTCATGCAGCCCGACCTTGGCACGGGTTTGGTGCTCGTGGCCATTACATTTGGCATGCTCTTTTTTGCCGGTGCACGACCTAAGCATTTGATCGTACTGCTGATATCCGGCATGCTGCTTTTCATTCTCGTCGCGGTCGCGTCGGTGAAAGACTGGCTGCCCAAGCCGATACTCGAAGATTACCAAGTGAGACGCCTGACAATATTTCTCGATCCTTATTCGGACCCAACGGGCGATGGCTGGAACATCATTCAATCAATGGTCGCCATCGGTTCGGGCAATTTTTTCGGCAAAGGGCTTTTTGAAGGATCCCAAACGCAGTTGAATTATGTTCCTGAGCGGCAAACCGACTTCATCTTTTCGGTGATCGGTGAGGAGCTCGGCTTCCTCGGCGGAATCACCCTGTTGACTCTCTTTTGTCTGTTTTTGTGGCGATGCCTCGCGGTGTTGTCAGCAGCCAAAGACCGTTTTGGCGCTCTTATGGTGGCAGGCGTCGTATCGATGATTTTCTTCCACGTTGTGGTGAATATCGGCATGACCATAGGTCTGATGCCGATCACCGGAATTCCGCTGCCGTTCATCAGTTACGGCGGGACGTCGCTATTGCTGAATATGGCATCGGTAGGTCTCGTGTTGAATGTTTGGATGCGACGGAAGAAGATTCAGTTTTAATACGTGAGCAGCGCTGTTTTGCGCACCGACGCTGTTTTACGGAAACGTTGGTGTTTCTAGGACAGGAACAGCAGCCGGCTGTCATAGCCGGCTGCTGTTCCTGTCCTTTGTTTGATTTCAGGCGAAATGCGTCAAGGCAAGCCTACGCCATTATTAGTCAGAATAACAAAAATAAAAGTTAAAGAAAACCCTAAATCAGATGGAAGCAACAAGGGGATCAAGAGAGGAAAAAGACGTTTTTGACGGTAGTATGAAATATGTGGGATAAGATTCGAAGAATTTAAAGGGGGAGCTCAATGCGATCCAAACGATGGGTGCCATTGCTGATCATCGCACTGGTTGCCGTTTGCAGCGTAGGGGTATCGGCGAGTGAGCCCATTCGAGCGCTGTATATAACCGGTGGGGGATGGCACGATTATCAATCGCAGGAGTCCATTGTCACTGAAGGGATCAAAAAACGGGTGTTTGTTGAATGGACCATTGAACACGAGGTCGGAACCGCCAGCAATCAAATTCCCACCCGCTGGTTGGATGACAACTGGATGGACGGTTTCGACATTATCGTCTACAACATGTGCTACTCCGAGGTTTCCGACACGGAGCTGATCGAAGGCATCGTCGCGATGCACGTCGAGAAAGGCATTCCGGCGATGGTGCTGCACTGTGCAATGCACAGCTTGCGTAATGACACGACGGCGTGGTTCGACTTTATCGGCGTCCGAACCCGAGTGCATGAAGCTCAGCGGTCGTTCGTGGTCGAAAATTTAGCGCCTCAACATCCGATTATGCGCGAATTCCCGGAACGGTGGCAGACGCCGAACGGCGAGCTGTACATCATTGAAGCGGTAGGGCCGAATACACAAGTTCTCGCCCGGGCTTACGGCGTTGACACCCAAAAGTACCATCCGGTCATTTGGACCAATGAATACCAAGGGGTCCGCGTATTCGGAACGACCGTCGGTCACCACAATGCCACGATGGAACATCCAATTTATCTCGACCTCATCAGCCGCGGCATGTTGTGGGCTACCAACCGCTGGGACGCCATTGATCAAATTGTGGTGGAAGCCATTTATACCGGTGAAGACGGTCCGATGCGGGAACCGGCGGTCATTGACTTTGCGCCCGACGGAACGATCTTTTTCGCAGAGCGGCGAGGCCAGGTCAATCAGCTCGATCCGGTGACGGGTGAGCGCATTGAGCTTTTCAAGACACCGCTAGATGTGTATCTCGGAAACGAGCACGGTCTGATGGGAATGGCCGTGGAGCCCGGATTCGACTTCCACGAAAAAAATCACATCTACATTTTCTACTCGCCTGCGGACAAGCGGGACACCAACTATCTGTCGCGGTTTGAATACCGCTTCGATGAAAACGGCCAACCGTATCTCGATCGGGATTCGGAAGTGATTATCCGGGAAATCTTGACGTGGCACGGCAGCTATCATCCCGGAGGCGACATTCGCTTCGGGCCCGACGGCAAGCTGTACATCGCACTTGGCGACAACATCAATCCGTTTGAAAGCTCCGGATACGCCCCCATCGACCGTCGCCCCGGTCGCGACTATTTCAATGCCTTGGGTACGTCGAGCAATCCGCTCGATTTGCGGGGCAAGATTTTGCGCATCAATCCTGACGGCACGGTGCCCGAAGACAATCCGTTCTACGGGAATCCGGATTATTTGGGGGAAATCTGGGCTCTAGGATTCCGCAATCCGTACCGGATTCACATTGACCCGGTCACCGGTTGGGTGCTGGTCGGTGACAACGGTCCCGATGCCAGCAATCTCAATCCCAATCGCGGCCCGGCAGGCATCGCGTCCTGGAAGCTCGTCCATTCGCCAGGGCTGCATTTCGGCTGGCCGATGTGCCACGGGCCGAACATCCCGTATTTTGATTGGGATTTCGCTTCCAATTCCTCTACGGGTGAGCTGTTTGACTGCAGCGAGATGATGCCGTCGCTCGTATGGATGACGTATGCACAAACGTCGCAGTTCCCGCAGTTGCGCAACGGCGGTATGTCGCCGATCTCCGGCGTGATCCTGCGCCAGCCGAGTCCGGACGCTCCGTATCAATGGCGTGAGCACCATCTCAACCATTGGTACGCAGCCGATTTCTCGCGGGGCTTTATCACACGGTTTAGCTTGGAAGAGGACGGCACAAAGGTACCGGATCACTCCAACTGGTACGATCACGACTTTGTGCCCGGACCGGATTACAATCGGGTCCCCGCTCCCGACCTCGATGTGTCCATTTTCCTCGACCAGTTCATTCAGCCCATCGACTTGCGTCAAAGCCCGGACGGTGCACTGTACCTGATCGACTACGGCACCGCGTGGAATCAACCGAACCGGGATGCGGCCATTTACCGCATTTACAACAAGACGGAACCGGATCCTCCATCGGTGCAGGCAACTGCTGAACCGTGGTCCGGTCAGGCGCCGCTCACCGTTACATTCACCGCTTCGGCAATCGATTCGAGTGCGGACGAAATCACGGCCTACGAATGGAACTTCGGCGACGGAGCAACCGCTTCGGGTTCCACCGCTGCGCACACCTACACCGAAGAAGGCGTTTACTACGCAACGGTCCGAGTGACCGGGCCTTATAACAATGTCGGCATTTCCGAACCCGTGATGGTTGTTGTCGGCAACACCGCTCCGGAACCGATGATCGAAAACCCGCTGCCGGGAGCGATCTACGAAAACGGCCAGTCGTTCGTCCTGCAAGGATCCGCTTGGGATGAAGAAGACGGTGATTTGCCACCGGAAACGCTGCGCTGGGAAGTCATTGCCGTCTATACGCTTGACGGCCGAAAAGCACAGGAAGTCGTTTTGGAAGCAAGCGGTGCTGAAGCTCAGTTCACGACTTTTCGCGACGAGCCTTTGAACTGGAATACTGATCTGGCATACATCGTCCGGTTGACGGCGACCGACAGCCAAGGATTGTCCAATTCGGCTGAACGCATTGTCCGTTATGCCCGACTTCAGGCGCAGCTCGCAGACGATGTTCAAGGCTTTACGTTTGAGCCGACGGACGACCAAGACGGCGAAGTGCACGCGGTGACCGATGAGGTGGGCTCGTACCTCGCCTTTCACGGCGTGAATATCACCGGACGAAACGCCATGTTCGTTCAGGCCAAGGCTGACGGCGGCGCCCTCATTGCGCTTGTCCTCGACGATCCGGCGAACGAGCCGGTAGTGGTTCGACCCGTGGAAGCCGGTTCGGCTTGGAGTCCGATTCTCTTGCCGTTGCCGAACGACGTGGAAGGTGTACACGACCTTTATCTGGTTGTCCAAATGGTCGGCAGCGGCAAAGCGGCAATCAACTGGGTCCAGCTCGTCGGCCCTGGGCTCGGACGATAAGCGTTGCACACCTGAAAACTTGAAGGAGGGGTAGATAGCAATGAGACGACTGGGTTTGTTGAGCTTCACGCTGCTCATCGTAGCCTTGGTCGGATGGACGGCTTTCGGGGCGGCTCCGGCCATTGAAGGCGAAGTCGTCACCGGCGTTGACGCCGAGAGAGGGGTTTACATTCGCTTCCAAACCGAACGCGCTTCCCTGGCCCGGGTGGAATACGGGGTCGGGGATGAGCTCACGGACATGACCGGCGAAAATGTGTCGCACGGGACGGTTGTGATTCAGATGATGAATGATACGGTCAAAATCTTCCCCGGTG
>CALKAQ010000003.1 GCA_937983075.1 uncultured bacterium
GATCACCGCCGTGGCGTTGGACGGTACCGAGCGGGAGTACGGGTTGTTGGATGTCCTGACCTATGCCCACGAGCTGCAAGGCGTAAGGGACCCTTCGCCGGCGGTGCAGTTCGGGTTGTATCGCCTTCTTGTCGCTTTCGTACAGCACGCTTTGCAGCTGTACGAGTTCGAGGATCTGGAGGATGCCTGGGCGGCGGGAAGGTTCGACCTTTCGGTGTTCGAGGAGTACGCTCGGCGGGTCGGGTGGCATCGGTTTGATTTGTTCGATGCGGAGCGTCCGTTTCTGCAAACGCCGGCCCTGCCCGGTGACACGGACAAGCCCAAATCCGTCGCGGTGCTTTTCTACCATTTGCCGACCGGAACAAATGTCACGCACTTTTTTCACGCTGAACAAGGCGATCATGCTGTTTCCCCCGCTGTGGCCGCGAGGGCTCTCTGCTCCATCGCTCCGTTCATGACACAGGGGGGCGCCGGGTATTCGCCGTCCATTAACGGTACGCCGCCGTGGTATGTCCTGGCCCTCGGAGCAAATCTGTTCGAAACAATCTTGCTGAATTGCTGCGTCATGAAGGTCGGAGGGTTGGATCATAAGGCCCCTCCCGTTTGGGCTTCGGATGAACCGTTTAAGCCGAAAGCCGAGAAGGCCGCCCGGTCCCTGGCCGAGGGCTACACCTGGCAGCCGCGGCAAGTCCGGCTGCTGCCGACGGACGGCGGGGTTTGCACGTACTCCGGACGGCCTTCGCCGATTCTCATCAAAGACATCGTCTGGGGCCCCGGCTTCAAGTTCGCCGGACACGAAACGTGGATGGACCCGAATGTCGCCTACCAGCTGGATGAAAAGCGAGGGACCTTGCCCGTCCGCCCCCGGGAACATCGGCAGCTGTGGCGGGACTACGCCGCCTTGTTCCTGGCGCGAGACTGGGAGGCGGGCGAGAACCGCTTCTCTCGGCCCATCATCGTAGACCAATTGTCGAAGTTGAAAGAAGAGGGCAGCGTTCCGGAGGACACGGCCGAACAGTTCGAGGTGTACGGCATGCGCGTCGATCAAGCGAAAGTGTTCGAGTGGCAGTACGAGCGCATGCCGCTGCGGACCGCGATTCTTCAGAACCCGACGGCGGATGTGCAGGTGCGCCACGCCCTCGATTTGGCGGAAAAGGTGGCGCGAGGGATGTACGGCGCGCTGAAGGCCCTCCATCCACACGAGGGGGCGGGGAATCCGCAGGCCCTGGCCGGTGTTGTCCGACAGGCCGAATCCCAGTACTGGAGCCGGCTCCAGTACGTATTCGAGACCGAGTACCTGCCGGCTTTGGAGCTTCAGGCGCCGGAAGACGACCAGGCGAGAAAAGAGCTCCTGGAGCGATGGAAGGCCGCTCTGCGCACCGTCGGCTGGCAGTGCGTTTCGGATGCCATAGGGGCCATCGAAACCGGTGCGGAGGCGCTGCGTCGTCAGGTCGAAGCCCGGAACCGATTCGCCCGGGTGCTGGCCAACGTCCTGGACGACAAAGCGGCCCGCCGGGCACGGAAAGGGGGTGAAGTCGCGTGACAGCCAAGACCGAAGAGAAAGCAACTATCGCTGACCGGTTCATTGACACCTTGGAGGGCCTGAAGGATCGGGGGGCTCGTGGCGATTTGGCGGTCCTGCGGAGAAACGCGGGCCGTAGTTTGGCCGAGTCCAGGGGAGCCATCGGGCTCTTCTACAACTTGTTGCCCGCGAGAATCGGCTTTGACGAAGAAGTTTACTTCCTGGTCGCGACTCTGTTCCCGTGGAACGACAAGCCCGCGCCGGAGGGCAATTTCGGCCACTCGCTGGCCCGCCTGAGGGCCAGGACGGGCAGCGAGGCGCTGGACCGCCGGATGACCATCTTGCTGGACGCTCAGTGGGACCGCGGTCCCGACGGGCGCGTGCGGCCGGGGGAGCTGGGTTTCCGCCTGCGGCAGGCCGTGAAACTGCTGGCGAGCCATGACATCGGTGTGAATTGGCGGCAGTTGCTCAAAGACTTGCTTCAATGGTCACATCCAGACCGCTGGGTTCAAAAACAGTGGGCGGCCGCGTACTTCGGACGGGCGGCCGAGGTAGCCCCTGATGAAAGCTAAGGAGGGAATGACATGCTGGTAGAAATCCATATGCTGCAAAACCACGCCCCCAGCAATCTGAACCGGGATGACACAGGCAGCCCCAAAGATGCGGTGTTCGGCGGCGTTCGTCGGTCCCGCATCTCCAGTCAGGCGCTCAAGAGGGCCATCCGGCGTTCGCCCGTCTTTCAGAGCGCTTTGGCGGGGGCGGGGCTGGGGATCCGGACGCGGCAGCTGCCGCAAGAGGTCCGGCGCATCTTGCTGGAACGGGGCCTGTCGGAGGAGATGGCCGACATCGGCGCCGTGAAGGCGTCGGGGTTCGGAACGAAGGACGGAAAAGAGCAGAAACCCGACAAGAACAACGTGGTGGAAACCGCGCAGATCATGTATTTGACGCCCCAGGATATTGAAGCCGTCGCGGACGTGATTTTTCAGGCGGCGCAGGAGGCGGGGACGCCTGCGGAGTTCAGGAAGGTCTCGGCCAAGGACCTGCAAGCGCGAGCTCGGGACAAGTGGCGCCCGATTACTCCCGATATTGCTCTCTTCGGCCGCATGATTACGTCGGACGCGTTCCGGGACGTGGAGTCGGCGGTGCAGGTCGCCCACGCGCTGTCCACCCACCGCATGGAGCATGAGTTCGACTATTACACGGCGGTGGATGATCTTCGGGATCCCTTCGAGTCCGACGACGACCGGGGCGCCGCCATGATCGGGGACATCGAGTTTACGTCCGCCTGCTACTACAAGTACTTTTCCATTGATCTCGACGGTTTCGTCGACAACCTGGTCGGCGAAGGCGCCGTGCGGCCGGAGGAACGGGCCAGGGCCCGGGAGCTGGCTGAAAAAACGACCCTGGCGTTTTTGGAAGCGGCGGTCTTCACTTCGCCCTCCGGCAAGCAAAACACGTTTGCGGCCCACCAGCTGCCTGACGCGATCTTGGTGGAGCTGCGGGATAGGAAAGTGCCCGTGAGCTATGCCAACGCCTTTGTCAATCCGGTGACCGCCGGACGCGGGGAGGACTTGGTTCAGCGGTCCATCAGCGCTTTTACGGAGCACGTCGAACTGCTGACGCGCAAATTCTCCCTGCCCCGCGTGGCGAGGCTCTGGTTTACGACGCGTGACGCGGCCCTGGAGGGCGCCCGGGCTTGCGAGACGTTCGAGGAACTTAAGCGAGAACTGGCCGCCGTGCTGCGGGGTGCACGACCCAATGGCTGACGTCTTGCTCCTGTGTTTCGACGCTCCCCTGCAATCGTGGGGCCTACGGTCGCGCTGGGACGTGCGCGATTCCGGGGACGAACCGTCGAAATCCGGCGTCATTGGCGTGCTCGGTGCCGCCCTCGGCTGCCCTGTGGGCGACCCACGCCTCGAGGAGCTGGACCGCGAGCTTCGCATGGGCGTTCGCGTCGAGCGCCCCGGGAGCAAGATCATCGATTTTCAAACGGTTTCGGGCGTGATGCGGACCGCGGAAGGCGGGTGGAAGGGCAGGCCCGACGATCCGGCCACGATTGTTTCGCCCCGCACTTACATTCAGGACGCGGTATTCCTGGTGGCGCTCGAGGGGCCGCGGGAAACGCTGGAGGAGTGCGCGGCAGCGCTGCAAAATCCTCGGTGGCCGATTTTTCTGGGGCGTAAGGCTTGCGTTCCAAGTCGGCCCGTCCTTCTCGAGCTGACCGACCGTTATGACAGTGTGGAGCGGGCGCTGGAGAAACATCCCTGGCTCTGCCGCATGCCCGGTGAGGCGGCCCCGGAACGGTTGCGGTGTGTCATCGAGAAGCCGTCCGGGGAGTATTTGAGGCCGGACCGCCTACGCGTCAACCCGGCGCGCATGTATGAGCAGCGGGCGGTAACGATGACCTGGGTCGATTTTCCCGGTTTCTCGCCGGACTGCGAGCAGCCGTCGGCATCCGTGGGCGCTTAGGACGAATCCAATGAAGTTTACCTCGGCAGCGGGGAGGTTCGGGGATGTACCTGTCGCGATTGAGGCTCAATCCGCTGTCCCGTGATGTGGCGCGGGACGTGGCGGACGTTTCGCAAATGCACCGCACGATCATGCGGGCATTTCCAGCCGCTCCCGAGGGCGTGAACCCGCGGGAATACTACAGCGTGTTGTACCGTCTGGAAGCTAATCGCCGCTCCGGGACGATCACGCTGTACGTCCAATCGGCGGTGCAGCCGAATTGGAGCACGTTGCCGGCCCATTATGCGCTGGACGACGACGGACAGTGGCCTGTCAAGCGCGTCGACCACCTTTACGAAACGATCGGGCCCGGCCGCCGCTTGCGGTTTCGCCTGCGTGCCAATCCCACACGGAAAATTGATACAAAAACGGGTCCGGACGGGGTGCGCCGCCACGGGCGTCGAGTGCCGGTCCGCGGCGAACAGGCGCAAGTGGACTGGCTCAGGCGGCAGGGCGAGCGGCACGGGTTTGCCGTCCGCACGCTGTCGATTCAGGCATCGGGGGCGCCGGAGCTGAAGCGAAGCCGAATCGGCGGGCGGACTTTCCAAGGTGTTTTGTATGACGGCACGCTGCAGGTGGTCGACGCCGACGCGTTCAAACGGGCACTGACCAAGGGGATCGGCCCGGCCAAAGCCTTCGGTTTTGGGCTATTGTCGATTGCTTCTGAATAGACAGACGCGAAGGATACTAAACGACCGAATTCGCGACACGATCCCCTTGTCATCGGCGTTTCGTTAGTGTCGTCCCCACGCGCGTGGGGGTGTACCGCCCTAGCGGCTACGACCTTAGCCTAGCATCGTGTCGTCCCCACGCGCGGGGGGGAGGACCCGGCCAG
>CALKAQ010000004.1 GCA_937983075.1 uncultured bacterium
GCAATTCAACGAGTCGGCGCCCAACCTTGCCGAGTCCAATGATTCCGACGACGCTTCCTTTCAGGAGCTGCCCCATGGGTTTGTGCCACTCGCCTTGACGGATGCAGCGATCGGCGTAGAAAATCTTCCGGATCAGTGCGAGAATGGCACCGAGCGTCAATTCCGCCACGGCATCGATGTGAGATGTTGGGGTGTTGGTGACGACGATGTTGAGTTCTTTTGCAGCCTCCAAGTCGACGTTGTCGAGTCCTGTGCCGCAACGGGAGATGACTTTAAGCCGTTTTGCCTGTTGCAATACCTCGCGGTTTATGGGTTCGGTGCCGGCGATCAAACCTTCTGCATCGCGGATGAACTCGAGGAGCTCGTGGCTGTCCAGGCGGCGACGGTAGGGATTGAGCTCATAATCGATTCCATGTCGATGCAGCAGTCTTAGCGGTTCGGGATCGTATTCGGCAAATGACGAGGTGGAGATAAACACCCGAAACGAATGTTTGCGTTCCGCCGCACGTTCAGAAACATGGTAAGAATGCACAGAAATGGTCATCAATTCCGTCCTCCTTCATGGAGTACGTGGCGAACTGCGAGCCGGTGGCTCATCGGGCGAGTTCATACGGTGAAGGAAATGCAGCCGTGGTTAGGCTGCACGTAATCTGCTGCGCAGTCGGCGGTAGTACGATCGGGTGCTGAGGCGCCTTCTTCTGCGCCAACGCAACTGCGCTCGGAGTGATCGTCTTCGATAAGTGGAGATGCGTCTTCCAGAGCCGGCATGAGCACTCTTGTTGCTTGACGAACGGCTTCGAGAGCGTGAGCGTGATTTAAATCGGATGCGATGTTTGCGGCAAAAACGTTTCAGTATTTGGGTGATGAACGGGTCAACGCTTAATCGTTTGTCTTTGGCCAAGCACCGGATGAGATATCGCTTGTGTTTTTTCTGGTTGTGCCAGCGCAGAGCCATCTTCGGCTTGATTTTTCGGTAACCGGGATATTCGGCATACGGCGTTTCGAAAAAGCTGAACCCGGTGACATGCAAGCTCTTGACGCCCTGGCGCAAAATGTGGGCCATCGCCAAAATGCCTGTGTTCGTAGGACCGCATTTTCTTCTCATGGCGAGCCGAAAGCCCAAGCTTACCGTGGTTAGCCGTATGAGTCCTTTGTTGATTCGTTTCTGGAAGCGAATCGGCCGATGCCGTTTGCGGTGCTTGCGAGAGGTCGGGTGCGTGGAGACGATCCACTTGACACCGGCGGCATGCATTTCTTGCACCGCTTTTCGACTGGGGGCTCGTTTAGGATTCAAGTTGTGGTAGATGACGTCCGTTCGGGTTCCGATGTCCTCTTTCGCCTCTTCGGGCAATGGCCACGCGTGGTTGAGCCGGACAACAACGTCGTGTGAATCGATAAATTCCCCTAGTTTTTTCCCGCGAATCGTATTCGCAGGTCCCACCAAAACGACCCTTTTTCCTTTTAGAAATGATTTATAACTGCCCACATGGATACCCCCGTATGCTTAGGTTCAATCTCGCATGACTCCGAGTTGTTCCTAGTCTATTGGGATCCGTCGTGGGAGTTCATAAACCATTGGAACCATTCTTTTAGTGAAAGTTTCCTAAACGGGTTTGCTCAAGCAAATATGATTGAATTTCAATTCCTGTCACCGATTCGGAAGCGCCTTTATAGCCTAAAGTGATTCGTTGCATGTTGCATATAGAACGGAGGTAGCGTGGATGAAAGTTGTCGTTACCGGTGGGTCTGGATTCATAGGCAGCCACGTCGTTGAGGAATGGATCGACCACGGGGCGGAGGTGCACGTACTCGATTTATGGCGCTCACCGCGCATGGAGCGATTGGTTGAGAAACACGGCGTGCGTTTTCATGCCGGGGATCTCCGGGATGCGAAGACGCTCCGCACGGTGTTTGAAGGTGCTGATATCGTCTATCATCTCGGTTCGATCCTGGGGACTTCCGAATCCATCGATCGGTACGATCCCATCGATGTAGCCGATACGAATGTCGTAGGGACGTGCAGAATTTTGGCGATTGCCAATAAACTCGGCGTTAAACGGGTTGTCTACCCGTCCACGCCGGATGTACCGTGGTTGAATCCTTATAAAATAACGAAACAAGCGGCTGAGAAATTTTGCCAGATGTACTACAAGGAATTCGGTCTAAATACCGTCGTCTTAAAGCTGACGAATATTTACGGGCCACGGGAACGGTGGATTGATGCCGACGTCGGTGCTCCCTTCAACTATCAAAAGGTGGTCCCGACGTTTATCGTCAACGCGTTGCGGGGCGATGCGCTGCCGGTATTCGGCGATGGCACGCAGACAGCGGAGTACGTTTATGTTACCGATGTCGCGCGTGCCTTCTATTTGGCAGGCATTGCGCCGGAAGAACACGTTGCCGGTGAGGTCATTCCCATCGGAACCGGAGAATCGATCGACGTCCTTTCGCTGGCTCGCCTTGTGCTCGACATGACCGGCAGCTCATCGGAAATTCAGATGTTGCCCATGCGGCGGGGCGAGGTGCACGTGCACATTTCGGTGGATACGGGGCCGGCGCGCAGGAAACTCAACTTTACACCCAAAGTGTCGCTTCATGACGGTCTCAAGCGCAGTATCGCATACTATACTGCCGTGTTAAACGGTCAAGATGATTTGTAGATCGAAGTGAGCGTGATCAGCTGGTCATCGAGAAGGGGTGGTCGGATTGCGGTCCGACCACCCCTTTTTTGTGTACCGAGCAAGAAATCACAACATCCCTCTTATTCATGATTTCATCCTAGTTTTTCCAACTGAACGGCCGGTGTGGCTTCCAGAACCTCAAGAAAATGCTTTGCATGTCTCTGAGGTGTATGGCGGCGTTCGATATGGCGCAAACCATTGGAGATAAATTTCTTGCGCAACGCGGCTGACCGGAATAGGCGAGCAATTCTGGCGGCTGCCAAGTCCGGTCGGCCAAGCGGATAGGTCGCCCCGTTGACTCCGTTGGTGACGATTTCGAGGTTGCCTCCTACAGCCGTGGTGACCACGGGGCAGCCGCAAGCCATGCCTTCCAAAATCGAGTTCTGCAATCCCTCCGTCCGTGAGGTCGAAAGCACGCAGCCGCCGGATTGTGCCGCTTCTCTGTAGATCCGGGGCATTTCTTTACGGGGGACGTTTTCGAAAACGCGAATGTGATTGATAAGACCGTTTGTTTTGACGGCTTTGCGGAAAGTTTTCATGTCTTTGCTGGCCTTGGAATCGGTCACTACCCATGTTTCGAAGTCGCAGCCTTGTTGGAGCAGTGTGCGCACGATATGGATGAGTTCCATGAAGTTTTTGTTCCAATCGAGTCTGCCGACCCAAAGCAAAATGGGCTTATGATGCTTATGGTTGCCTATGGGATTTTTGGAGTGGAAAAGTTCAGTGTCCACCGCGTTGTAAACGACTCGAATCGGGATATTGTGCGGCAGAGCTGAGTCGGCAATGATGCGTGCGACGTACTTTGAAGGCACAACAATGCTGCCGAATTCATGTTCTGAAAGGCGTGAACAAACTTTCAGGCAAGTTTCGGAGTAGCCCCTCATCTCATAAAGCAATTTTCCCGCGAAGCCCACTTTGTGCAAGCAAGACAAAAACGGTGTCAAATTGATGAACGAGATAGCCGTGTATCTCTTGCGCTTGAGAAGGGCTTCGATAGTGGCCGGCTTCTTTGTTACATAGGTGTTGATGCCTCGAAAACTGTTTCTGCCATTGCCTGGATGAAGGAAAAGCACATCGGATTTAATCCCGAATTTTCGAATGCCGTGAATTCGGGTGCATAATGAGCTTTGAACGCCCCCCAGGTTTGCGGCCCAGACGACGAATAAAATGTGCTCTGATGATTCTCCCATGCTGATCGCCCCTTTGCGAAAAAGTTGTCAATGCGAAGGGTACACGGGGAAGCCGCTTAAATACGAAGCATACGTGAGTGGGGCTGACAGTTGACGCCAATAGTCTTGGTCATTCTTGTCGACCGGGCGATATCCCGGAGCTGCATTGGCTTCCAAAAACCAGGGCCGGGCTTGTTCGTCGAGCAGTACGTCCACGCCGAGATCGCCCAAGTAGTCGAACTTAAGGTCAAAAGCTCTGGCGCAAGCAAGGGCAAAGTCCGTCACGGTGCTCAAAATGCGCTTGCCGCTGATCGGCCAACGCTTGGCAAGCAATGCCTCAGCCTGCCAATATTCACCGAGTCGGGTGATGATGGAGTCGGGTGCGGGGGCCAACCGCGCGTAAGCGCCATTGACTACCCATTCACCAAGTCCGTTTTTCTGGACCGTAATTCGCAAGTCAAATGGACGCTGCTTCCAGCGGGCCGGGCGGATGGCTTGTTGAATCGACCACCGTGAAGGTGAAAATGTCCCGCGCACTTGAGCGAGTACGCGCGTCAATTGGCGGTAAGAATTGATCCGTATTTGCTTTTCTTGGTCCGACGTCGTGGAAACTCGCGTGCGGACAACGTAGCCTCCTTCGGATGCTCGGGCAATGCGAAATACGGAACGCCCCGCCCCCATGCCGCTGGCTTTGACGTACACCGTCTGATGCCGCACCAACATTTGGTCGAGAGATTCAGCGCTCAGCGGGACCGTTTCCGGGAGGTGCTTCGCCAGGTGAGGAATGGCTTGCAATGCTTCGATTTGAGCCAGCCGATAGTAGCACAGAGGATCATTGAAAATGAACGGAGTCATGTCGTTCCGCAAGTGTTGAAGTGTTTCCCGGGGTACGTAGGAACGTCTGTAGACGGCTTGGGGAAACGGAAATTCCCCGGTTTCAAATTGGACGTGCTTGGGCGAGCGGATTTCCATGGAACGGTTCGGGAAGTGAACGTGACCGAAGATCGTTCGCTTTTCCCAATTGATGTCGGCCAGTGTGAAATAAAAGGCCAAGCCTCCGATATTGTGAATGTCCCAAAATGTGTGGAAAAACTTGTATCCGTGGCGGTTCTGTCGGATTTGGTCTCGTGAATGGCCGATGAGAATGCCGATGACGGGTCCCATGGCGAGTTCGTTGGGACTTTTCGACTGGATCCGATAGCGGAATTTCATCGCTGTCGGCGAATCGAGTTGGAGTGCCGAGAGCACCGAGCCTGAGAGCGAAAGCTCATTTTCTTGCGCTTTGTGGGCAATGCGTATTTGTACCGCAGTTCGGCGCTCGCCGACGCTAAGTTTAACCCAGCGGTTAGGCGTCATTCCCAGATGATGCGCGCACGCCTTCGACATTTCAAGCACGGCTGCTTGATTGGAGGCGTGCGTTAAACGATAGAGTGAGTACAACACGGTTAACCTCCGTCTCTTGAAAGTCTGGTGCCGGCTTCTCAGGTATGTTTCGGAATCGAAAGGATGGGGTTTACATAGCGGATTCCTAGAACAACATACGGAGGCTGGTCGGCGCCTGTGTAGAGAATCGCAGCCTATTCTTGAAGTCAAACAGTACCGCGGGAACAATCCTAAAATCATCATTGGCAATACCATGAACCAGGTTCCATCAAGTTCGGACCACTTTGTATAAGTCGAGGTGACGTTGCTGTGCGTGTCATCGTCACTGGAGGAGCCGGGTTCATCGGTGCGCATATTGTGGAGGCATTGCGCGCAAGGCGTTACAAAGTCGTGGTAGTTGATGATTTGAGAGCGGGAAGGAAATATCAGCCGCCCAGCGGTGTTTCCTTTTATGAAGAAGATATCGGATCGGAGCGATTGGATGGAATATTCAATGAAGTACAGCCTGACTATGTTATTCATCTGGCTGCGCAGACGAAAGTAGACCATTCCGTGGAAGAGCCGCTGGCCGATGCCATGGTCAACGTTTTGGGAACCCTCAATGTGTTGGAATGCTGCAGGAAACACCGGGTCAAGAAAATCGTCTTTGCGTCAACAGCTGCTGTATACGGCAATCCCGAAGTTCTGCCCGTCACGGAGGAGCATCCGATACGCCCCCGGTCGCCTTATGCAGTTTCGAAATATGCGGCTGAACTCCATTTAAACGTCTTCAAGGAGCTGTACGGCCTCGATTACACCATATTGCGTTATTCCAATGTATATGGTCCAGCTCAAGGTTCGCGGTCGGAAGACGTCATTTCCGCGATGATTCGGCTGATTCGTGCGCAACAGCCGGTTCGTATATACGGAGACGGCAGCCAAACCCGTGACTTCGTGTACGTGTCGGACGTCGCTGAAGCAAATGTGCTGGCGCTGCAAGCGGGTTCCGGTGAAGTGATCAACATCAGCAGCGGGACGCAAACGACAGTGAAAGCCCTTTGCGAGCTGATCGGTAAACTGTGCAGCGTGCAACCGGTGATTGAACACGTTCCGGCGAGGACGGGAGACATTCAGCACAGTTTGTTGGCGAATGACAAAGCACGCAAATTGTTGGGGTGGAGGCCAAAAATCAGTTTGATCGATGGGCTAAAACGTGCGTTAAAGCATGCCTAAACCAAAAAAGGCCGAGACCGAAGCGAACGGTCCCGGTCTTTTTTACGCAGTCATGACGATGTCGAGCAAAAGCTCTCGCATTTCCAGAAATGCCGGACTCCGTTTAATCGCTGCGGGAGACTCGGATTCAAGTGCTCTCCGCCCGAAATCCAAGGCTATTTGCCGGGTGATGCGGCCCGGTCCGCCCCGCATGATCGCGACGCGGGTGGCCAAAAGCGTCGCTTCTTCGACATCGTGCGTAATCATCAAAATGGTCGTGCGGGTGCGTTGCCACAATTGGAGCATCTCTTGCTGCAGTCGTTCGCGTGCTAGCGCGTCGAGTGACGCGAACGGCTCATCCATCAGCAAAATCGTGGGGTCTTGTACGAGAGCCCGTGCGACCATCACTTTCTGCTGCATACCCCCGGACAGCTGATGGGGCAGCAGCTTGCGTTCCGATTCCATGCCCACCAATCGAAGGATCGACATGGCCTTCGCAGTGCTTTGGTCGTTTGAAACACCGCGGATACGCTGCGGAAGACGGACGTTATCCAACACGTTCAACCACGGATACAGCGATGGCTGTTGAGTGACGACGACGCGGTCCGGACCCGGTCCTTCGACAGGAACGCCGTTGCTGACGATTTGTCCTTTCGTGGCTTGCAGGAAGCCGGCGATGAGTTGCAAGAGCGTTGACTTCCCGCATCCTGACGGTCCCAAAAGACAAACGAATTCACCTCGGTAAATCTGCAAATTTGTGTGCCGCAAAACCCAGCTTGAAGCTTTGTCATATGCAAAGCTGACATGATCAACCGAAATGATCGGGTCGACCGACGAGCGGGTGTGACCACTCGTCGGCCTGAAAGCGGGACAGTTTCGGCTGTGTGACATGCTGGCATCCCCCTTGTGATGGGAATACGTTCGACTGAATACGTGCGGCGATCTCAGACAGATCCGGAATTCGGGACAAAATGTTCTGCTCGGCAAGGAAGCGAGCCGTGTCTTGAATCATGCGGGCCATGTCTCCGCCGAGCCAACGCGGGGAGAACTGTTCACAAGCAGCGATATAGGCGAATCCTTCCATTTGCTGTGCAATTTCCTCTTGGGGAATTCCGAAGGCGCTGCCGATGATTTGCGCTGCGACGATTCGATCGCTGTTGATGAGGTCGACGGCGCGGGCCTGCGCATCCAAATAGATCTCGACGATGTGCGGATATTGCCGCAGGAATTCACTGCGCACGACGCCGAGGTCGGCGGTGACGACGCCGTATTCAACCAGGTCGGCGGAGGAGATTAAAATGCGGCCGTTTTGGCTTTCCAATGCGGAAAGTGTCGGTTCCCACACGTAAGCCGCATCAATGTCGCCTCGTGACCAGGCGGCCAGAATGTCCTGCGGCTTCAAATCGATCAAGGTGACGTCTGAAGGATCTAGCCCTGCGGTTTTCAGTGCCTCTAGGACGGTGTAATGGGTGGTTGATCCGAACGGCGTGGCCACGATCTTGCCTCTCAGATCAGCCACCGTTTCGATGCCGCGGTCGCTTCGGGCAATCAGTGCTTCACCGGAACCGATGACGTCGAAGATCCAGATGAGTTCATAGGCAATGCCGCGTTCAATACCGATGGCAAAGAGGGTACTGCCTACGAGTCCGAGATCGATGTCCCCGGATGCAAGCGCCGCATTGACGTCGGAACCGGAAGCGAAGTCGATCCATTCGACACGCACGCCGAGTTCCTCGAGAGCGTTGTCAAACCAGCCTTGTTCTTTGACGATCACTTCGCCGTTCGGAATGGTTTGGAAGCCGATGCGTACCACTTCGGGCAAGTTGGAATCCGGGGCTGAAGGTGGACGCATGAGAAGCGCCCACAGTCCGATCACTACGACGAGAGCGGTGACGATCGCATATTTGGTTCGTTGAGACAAAGTCAAGACGATCTCTCCTTTACGATGATGTTGAATCGAGGTCTTGAATCGCCCAAGGCATCAGACGACTGCGCAAATAAAGCACGCCTCGATCCAAAACGTAAGCCGTTAATGCGAGAAGGACATTGCCCATGAAGATCACGTCGTTTCTCAGGTAGCGGCCTGCGTCTAGTACCATCCAACCGATACCAGCGTGTGCGGCGACCATTTCCGCCGCCACCAGCGTGGTAAAAGCAAAGCCGAGACCAACGCGGATTCCGGTGAAGATACCGGGAAGTGAAGCGGGCAGCAGTACGAATCGGTAAAGCTGCCAAGGTGACATCCCCATGGAACGGGCCGCCCAAACCCAAACCACTGGAGTGCGTTGCACGGCGTCGAGTGTCGATAAGACGATGGGTGGAAATGCCGCCAAGAAGAGCAATGCGACCTTCGAAGTTTCGTAAATGCCGAACCACAATACTAAAACGGCGTAATAGCCGAGCGGCGGCAAAGGCCGAACGAATTCGATGACGGGATGGAAAAGCCGACGAATAAGCCGGCGGTGACCCATAAGCAGTCCCAGCGGAGCGCCTGCCATAAGAGCGAGTCCGAATCCCACGGAAAGCCGACGCAAGCTGACGCCGAGGTGGTGGAACAGCGAATTTCCCCGGTATCCGTTCCGGAGAACTTGAACCAAAGTTTCAAATACGGTTTCAGGTGACGGCAAGACGAGCGGAGAAACCCACTGCATTTTGGCCACGAGCCACCAGCCGAACAGCAATGTCAGAGGCAACGTTAACCCGACGAGCCGATGTGCCGTTCGATTTAACCACGGTACTTCGGTGCGTTGACGAGGAGGTGTGCGGGGAATTTTGATCACCACCTTGCGTTCGGCTGCGGTCGGACATGTTGAAAAAACGAGTGAGTTTGACAGGTCGATCCAATATTAAGGCACCGGGCGCTTTTCGAACGTGAGGATGCGGGTGGATTCGAGTGCGGTCACGAAATTGTTGGCATGTTGCGCCGGTGTGTGGTGCAGCTGCACGCGTTGCCAACCGGCCTTGACATACGCTTGGCGGCGCTTCGGCTCGCGCAGCAGTTCCAACAGAAGTCTTGTCGCCTGCATGGTTTTTCCGACGGGGTATAAACGTCCGTTGACATTGTCTTGAATCAGCTCGACGTTGCCGCCCACGGCTGTACTAACGACCGGCACGCCACAAGCCATACCCTCGAGCAGGCTGTTTTGGAAACCTTCCGATTTGGAGGTGGAGAGGACACAGCCGCCGGATTCGCCTACCAAGTTGTATATGTGTACCATGGAGCGGTGCGGGATGCATTGGAGCAGGCGGACGTGCTCTTGCAGACCGCAGCGGCGTACTTCCCGCCAAAACTTCTTCCTGTTGTCTTTAGCCTTCGTGTCGGCGACTACCCAAATCGTCGGTTGAGGCGGCTCTTGTTGAAGCAACTTGGCGATCTCCAACATTTCGACGTAATTTTTGTTTTCGGAAAGTCGTCCGACCCACAATACGATGGGGCGTTTCCGTGCATCGTCGGCGCAGGGAATGACTTGCCTGTTGATTTGCTTCAATGGGCGGAACAGTTCGGTATCGACCGCATTGTATACGACGTGTACGGGAATGTGCTGGGAACGGAGGTAGCGATGAACCAACCTCTTGACATAGTGAGAGATGACGATAATTCCCCCCACTTGATTGGCCATGAGTTTTGGGAGAACTTGAATGGCATTCTTCGATCGCCCCCTTACTTCGAATAGCACACGACCTTGAAAACCAATGTCGCGCAGTACAGGAAGCAGATCGATACGATTGATCATCGAGACGGCATCGTACTTTCCTGTTTGCAAAATTTCAACCATCTTTTTCCGCTTGTTTGTAATGTGAACGGTGACGTCGGAATACGTCTTTTTGCCCGCTCCTGACTTTAGGAAAAGTTTTTCGGAAATAATGCCGAGAGATTTGAGAGCTGCGATTCGGGCGTGCGTTGAACTTTGCAGCCCGCCGAGATTGGCGGCTTCGCTTGCAAATAAAATGCGCTTGATCGTCATGGAACGTCACACCTCCTGAGGAGTGTGGCTGAAGCGAGTAGGCAATTGAAAGAAAGCTCCTCTCGGTTTTGGCCTATTGCATGTATATGGAGGAGGGTGGATTCGCAACTAAACCGCGCGAACGATTCCGCGGCAAGATGAACCTTACGTAG
>CALKAQ010000005.1 GCA_937983075.1 uncultured bacterium
CCGACACAGCGCGGCTGTTCCATAAATAGCGATTCCCTCCTAGCAGCCCTTCTACTGAATACGATTTGAATTATCGTATCCGAGAACCAGTGAATGAGGTCTAGGAGAGAATCGCTAAATACCGTTGCTGAATTAAAAAGGTCTGGAAATCCTAGCTTTCCATTCTTGTTTTATTGGGGACCATCGAGCACCAAATCCGCCTTGCTGCGGTCTTGAACGATCACCGCACGCAATTCCGCAACCAAATAGAGCGATCCACAGACACAGACGATGCCATGCGGCGCAGTCAGCTGCTTGGCTTGGTTCAGCGCCGCCAAAGCCGGCACGGTCGCTATCGCCGGCGGCACCCCGGGAATTTGGCGCGTGAGCTCAACCAGCACTTCGGGCTCCCAGTTGCCGAGCCGCGAGGTCATCGCCTTGGTGAAAATCACCTGTTGACCGAGCGGGAGCAGCGGACTCAACACATCGAGCGGCGACTTGTCGCTGGAAAGCCCGCACACAAACGTTATCGGACGATCGTGCGCAAAGCGCCGGAGAGCGACCGCCAACTGCGACGCGCCCAATTCATTGTGGGCACCATCGAGCAAAATGGCCGGAGATCCGGGGAACCACTCCAATCGTCCAGGCACCCGGGTACGGACCAGCGAGCGCTGGAGCGCATTCTCGGGGATGTGCCAACCGGCACGCCGCAACACGTCAACGGCCGCAACGGCTACAGCGGCATTTTCCAGCTGGTGTTCGCCGAGCATGCCGACCCGGAATTCACGCCGCTCCTGCTCTCCCGTTTTCCAAAAAGCAAAATGCCCGCCTTGCAGATCCCACTGGATCCCTTGGAACTCCACGCGTTCGACACTCATACCCATCGCCGCGAGCGCTTCGGCGTAATCCTCCGAGCCGGCCCGGGTCACGCAGGTAACAGGGGCAACCACCTCTCGGGCACGGGTCAACAACACCTCGAGCGCGGGGAGCATCTGCGGTGCGAGAACAACGGGGACGACCGGCTTAATGATTCCGGCCTTTTGACTCGCAACCGCCTCGATGGTATCGCCGAGCATTTCGGCGTGATCCAGCCGAACCGAAGTGATTACGGAGAGCACAGGCTGCACGATATTCGTGGAATCCCACGTGCCGCCCATACCGGTTTCAATAACGGCGACGTCGACGTTTTGCTGCTCGAAGTACAAAAACGCCATTGCCGTCAAAATGTCAAACTGCGTAGGCTTGAGCTGCAGCTCCTCGATGAGGGGCGCAACCGTATCCAGCAAAGCGGCGAAACTCGCATCATCAATCGGTTGCCCGTCGATGGCAATGCGCTCGTTAAATCGATGCAAATGAGGCGAAGTGTACAAGCCTGTGCGGTATCCCGCCTCGTGCAGCGCATTGGCGATCATCGAGGAAACCGAACCTTTGCCGTTCGTTCCGGCGACATGTATGACAGGATATTTCAAATGGGGGCCACCCAACTTTTCGGTAAGGGCTCGTATGCGCTCGAGCCCCGGTTTGACGCCAGTGTTTGAAAGCGAGTTCAAATAAGTTTCTACTTGGATCATATATCCTGCCCCGTTAACTCAGCGAGTAGTTGACGTACTTTGTCCGCCTTTTCCTCGAGTTCCCGATGGCGCCGTCGCGCACCCTCGACCACCTCTGCGGGAGCCCGTTGGACGAATCCAGCGTTGTTTAGACGTGCGGCTGAGCGCTCGAGCTGCGCCTCCGTCTCTTCCAGTTCTTTGCGCAAACGCGCCACCTCAGCTTCCACGTCGATCAAATCGGCCAACGGAACGTAGATGCTGACTCCACTCGCCACGGCAACCGCCGCCTGCTTGGGTTTGCCGCTGTCCGCGGTGCGGACCTCCAAATCCGACAAGCGGGCAAGTCCCTTCAAGAAGGCATCGTTTTCCTGCAGGACCTGACCGCGTCGCTCATCCGCCAAAGCGACAACCGACACGGTCTTGCCGGGTGGGATGTTCATTTCCGCCCGAATGTTCCTGACCGCCTTCACCACGTCCATGATGATCTGCATTTGTGCCTCAGCCTCGGGATCATTGAGCGCGTCGTCCGAAACCGGCCAAGGCGCTTTCATGATCGTTTCACCTTCGTGCGGCAGGTGCTGCCAAATCTCTTCCGTGATGAACGGCATGTACGGATGCAGCAGCTCCATCGTGTGCTTGAGGACGTACCATAGCACGTGCTGAGCCACATTTCGGCTTTCTTCACCCTCGTGGCCGTACAAACGCGGCTTGCACATCTCAACGTACCAGTCGCACAGCTCGCTCCAGACAAAATCGTATATCGTGCGCGCACCTTCGCCCAAGTCGTAGCGTTCGAGGTGCCGTGTGACTTCGGCAACCGTGTGGTTGAACCGACTGAGAATCCAGCGATCCGGAAGCTCGAGCTTTCGGTCGGCAATGGGACGACCATCGGGTTCGAAGTCTTCCAGATTCATTTTGGCGAACCGGGAAGCATTCCAGATTTTGTTCGCGAAATTTCGGCTGGCCTCCACCTTCTCGGGATAGTAACGCTGATCGTTGCCGAGGGCGGTTCCCGTCAAAAGCGTCATGCGCAGCGCATCGGCACCGTATTCCTCAATGACTTCGAGAGGATCGACGCCGTTCCCGAGCGACTTGCTCATTTTTCGCCCGAGACTGTCCCGAATGATCCCGTGGATCATCACATCCCGGAACGGAATCTGGCCCGTGACTTCGAGGCTCATGAAAATCATGCGGGCAACCCAGAAGTAGATGATGTCCCAACCGGTCACCAAAACGTCCGTCGGGAAAAAGTACTGATAGTCGGGAGCGTCTTCATCGGGCCACCCCATGGTCGAAAAAGGCCACAAGGCCGAGCTGAACCACGTGTCCAGGACATCGGGATCTTGCGTCAGGCTGGCGCTGCCGCACTTCCGACACGTGTCGGGATCTTCTTTGGCGGCAAACACTTCGCCGCAGTCGTCACAGTACCATACCGGAATGCGGTGTCCCCACCACAGCTGGCGGGAAATGCACCAGTCCCGGATATTTTCCATCCAGTGCAAATAGTTCTTGGTGAAGCGTTCCGGAACAAAGCGAATACGGCCCTCTTTGACCGCCTGTATCGCCGGCTCAGCCAACGGCTTCATTTTGACGAACCACTGGCGGGACAAAAGCGGCTCAACGATCGAATCGCAGCGATAGCAGTGACCGACGGCATGCTGATGCGGCTCAACCTTTTCCAGCAAACCTTGGGCTTCCATATCGGCTACAATTTTCTTGCGAGCCTCAAAACGGTCGAGTCCGGCATAAGCTCCGGCGGCTTCGGTCATTCTGCCGTCCTTGCCGATCACCACGATCTCTTCGAGGTTGTGCCGTTTGCCGATTTCAAAGTCGTTCGGATCGTGAGCGGGCGTCACCTTGACCATACCGGTACCGAACTCGGCTTCAACGAATTCATCCGCGACGATGGGTATTTCCCGTCCCACCAATGGCAGCCGAACCTTGCGTCCCACCCAATTGGTGTAGCGCGGATCATCAGGGTTTACCGCAACGGCGGTATCGCCCAACATGGTTTCCGGCCGCGTGGTCGCTACAATGGCATAGCCACTACCGTCCGCGAAGGGATACTTGAAATGCCACAAGTTGCCTTCGCGCTCCTGGTGTTCCACCTCAAGGTCAGACAATGTCGTTTGGCAATGCGGACACCAGTGCACGATGTAGTTTCCTTGGTAGATGAGGCCTTTGTCGAACAAACGCACAAATACTTCGCGCACCGCTTTCGAGCAGCCCTCATCCAAGGTGAAGCGTTCCCGTGACCAATCCAACGAAGCGCCGAGACGCTTGAGTTGGCTGACAATGTTCGCGCGGTAGTGATCTTTCCAGGCCCACACCTTTTCGAGGAATTTTTCACGGCCGAGTTCATGGCGCGTGACACCTTCTTCTTCCCGCAGGTGACCCTCTACTTTGATCTGCGTGGCAATACCCGCGTGGTCCGTCCCCGGAAGCCAAAGGGTATGATACCCTTGCATCCGCTTCCAGCGAGCAAGCACATCCTGTAAGGTGTTGTCGAGGGCGTGTCCCATGTGAAGCGATCCGGTCACATTCGGTGGCGGAATCACCATCGAAAAGCGAGGCTCACCGGGCACCGCCTCTGCCCGCATAGCGCCCGTTTCTTCCCAAAATGAATACCACCGGTTTTCGACGGCATGCGGGTCGTACACTTTCGAAAGTTCGGTTGCTTTGGCTTTGGCTTCGGTCCCCACGCTTGCGCTCCCTCCAACGACGTAGATGATGTTGCCTGGTTTTTGCCCAAAAACACAAAAAACCCCACGCCCAAAGGACGCCGGGTTTCCACGCGGTACCACCTTTGTTCCTACGGCACGGTGTGTGTGCCGCAGGCACTCGATCCCGGGATAACGGGCGGTTTGCCCGACGGGCACTACTAGCCCCCAGGATGCGAATCTACCTGGAGCGTTGGCACCCGCAGCTTGGGGGCGACTTCGAACCGCCGTACACCAGGGAACCTTCCAGCCTAGGGCTCCCTTCTCTGAGGTGCCAGTGCGACCCTACTCCTCCCCCGCATTGCTTTTCACACGATCGAACTTATCATAAACCGACGCTATGGCCATGTCAAGCGGTAAGTAAACATCGATTCACGGACGGCAAGCGGCGATGCAATCATAAAAGCGCTTCACGGCATACACCGTGAAGCGCTTGTTTGCAGCATGGTTGAAGCTCGAATTACGGGAGCTGCCGGATCTTGATGTTGCGGAACCAGACGATGTCGCCGTGGTCCTGGAGAACGATGTGACCTTCCTTCTGCATACCGTAACCCGGCCAAGCGGTGAACTTGCTCTGCGAGAGCCGTTCGTACCAGTCGTCCGACCAGAGTTCGTACTCGACGACCTTGATGTCGTTGAGGTAGTAGGTCACATGCGCGCCGTTGACGATGATGTGAACCCTATTGAATTCGTAGGGCGGATACACAACCCGATTGTCCGGACGGGCATACATGCCGTAGTCCGAACCGGCCGAAGTGAGAGGATTGCTGCCGTCGGCGTGGCGGACGTCATCGAGAATCTGCATTTCCGGACCCGTTTCATACGGAGCTCCGCCGATGTTCGGGTTTACTCGCCATATGATGCCGCTGTTGCCGCCGGGTTCAACGGCCCATTCGAGCTTGAGCTCAAAGTTTTCAATCGGGAAGACCGTCATGAGGTCGCCGCCGCCCGAGATGCGGACAATGCAGCCGCCCATGGCCTTCCAGCCCGCCGGCGGAGTGGTCGAGCGGAAACCACGCCAGTACGGACCGAGTTCATCGCCGCCGTCATAAAGGAGAATCCAGCCGGCGGCCTTTTCCGCTTCCGTCAGCGTATTCGGTTCAGGCATGCCGGGCATCCAGCCACGATAAGCACATTCTTGGCCTTCGCGGTATGCCTGCGCACTGACGGCCATAACGAGAACCATCATCGCCGTGAACAAAACAATGGACCATTTGCTTCGCCGCAAGCTCATCGTACACGCTCCTTTGCTGTTTGTTCACGCAGAATGCAAACGTGTGGGTGTTTCATGATCCCTGAGACAATCGATCTGATTTTTTGGCACCACTCTCCTCTCCAGCGAATTTTTTACGATCTTAGGGTGTCCACTTCTGTGTGAAACTTTCCCTCTACTCAACCAAGTTTCGATACGGCGAAATGATTTCCTCCCGAAGCAAATCTAGGACAACTCTTTCAAAGCGGCCTCCAACAATTCGTTGGCGAGCGTTGGATTCGCCTGTCCTCGGGTCTTCTTCATCACTTGACCGACGAGGAATTTGATCACCGTTTCTTTGCCGCCAAGATATTGCTGCACCGGCCCCGGGTTTTCGGCAATGACCTCGGCGACGATTTCTTTCAGCTGTTCGGTGTCGGATATTTGCTCGAGACCGCGTTCCTTGACGATGTCGGCAGCCCGTTTGCCCGACTTGAACATTTCTTCGAGGACTTCCTTGCCTACATTCGCCCCGATGGTTCCTTTCTTGACGAGCGTGAGCAGCTCCGCCAGCGCGTTCGGTTCAATCGGAATGTCATCCGGTGTGCGCCCCGTTTCATTGAGCAGGCGCAACACTTCCCCCATGATCCAGTTGCTCACCGTCTTGGGTTCAGCAAATTCCGCCACCGTGGCCTCATAGAAATCGGCCAACGACTTTTCCGTCGTCAAAATCGAGGCGTCATACGCAGGCAAGCCGTATTCCTCGACAAAACGACGACGACGAGCTTGCGGCAGCTCCGGCAGTTCAGCCCGAATCGCCTCGACCCATTCGCGCTCGACAATGACCGGTGGAAGATCGGGGTCCGGGAAGTATCGGTAGTCATCCGCTTCTTCCTTCGTGCGCATGGCGACCGTCCGCCCTTTGGCGTCATCCCAGTGTCGCGTTTCCCGTTGCACCACACCGCCCGATTCCAACACTTCCTGTTGGCGCAGCATCTCATACTCGAGCGCTCGCTGAACGGACCGGAACGAGTTCATGTTCTTGATCTCGACTTTCGCCCCGAATTCGGTTGAACCCCGGGGACGCAGCGAAATGTTCGCGTCACAACGAAGCGAACCTTCTTCCATCTTGCAGTCGGAAACTCCGGCGTACCGCAAAATGGTCCGCAAGTTTTCCAAAAACACTCGCGCTTCCTCGGGTGAACGAATGTCAGGTTCAGTGACGATTTCGATCAACGGCACGCCCGCTCGGTTGTAATCGATCAGCGTAAATTCCGAACCTAAAATGTTGTCTCCAGAGTGTACGGATTTGCCCGCTTCTTCTTCAAGGTGCACCCGGTTGATGCCGACGCGATACGTTTTTCCGTCGATCTCAAACTCCACTTGGCCGTTTACGCAAAAGGGCTGGTCATCCTGCGACACTTGGTGCGCTTTCGGCAGGTCGGGGTAAAAGTAATTTTTGCGGTCGAACTTGCTGAATGCGGCGATTTCGCAGCCGAGGGCAAGACCGGCCCGAATGGTATACTCCACCGCCTTTTGATTCAAAACAGGCAGCGTTCCGGGCAGCCCCAGACAAATGGGGCATACGTTCGTGTTTTGTTCGTTGCCGAATTGCGTGCTGCAGCCGCACCAAATTTTCGCGTCAGTCAGGAGCTCTGCGTGGATTTCTAAACCAATGACGGTTTCCCACGCCGTCGCCGTCTTAGTCATTGGACTTCACCTCCAGCTGGGGCTGCTTCGGCAAGGGGCCGATTTCCTGTTCCAAGGCGTAGGCCGCCTGCAGCAGTTGGACTTCACCGAACGCCGGACCGATGAGCTGCAGCCCGATGGGCATCCCTTCCGAATTGAGCCCGCAAGGCAAGCTGATCGCCGGCAGACCGGCCAAATTGACGGGCACGGTAAACAAATCCAACGCGTGCATTTCCGCCGGATCCACCACGCCATCGAACGGAAACGCGACGTTGGCCGCAGCCGGTGCAACAATGACGTCACACTGCTCAAACGCCTGCTCGAAGTCTTTGGCAATCAGCGCCCTTACCTTCATCGCCTGCAAATAATAATCACGATAGTTGCCTGACAGCAGAACATATGTACCGAGCAGTATGCGCCGCTTGACTTCGGGTCCGAATCCTTCACTGCGGGAGTGACGGAACATGGTAAAGACATCGCCTTCCACGTCTGCCCGATGACCGTACCGCACGCCGTCATACCGTCCCAAGCTGGAACTCAATTCTCCCGAAGCGATGACGTAGTAGGCCGAAAGCGCGTAGGTGCTGTGCGGCAGGTTCACCTCGACGACCTCAGCACCAAGCGCTTCCAGGCGCTTGATCGCCGACTCGACAGCCGTCCGGACTTCCGGATGGATATCGGCTGAAAAAAATTCGGCGGGCATCCCGAAGCGCAATGTGCTCACATCGGTTTCCAATGAAGCGAAATAGTCGGGAACTTCCCGGTTGACCGATGTCGAATCGTACGGATCGTAGCCCGCGATGACGTTCAGCAGCAGCGCCGTATCGGCTACGTCTTTCGTCATCGTGCCAATTTGGTCGAGTGAAGGTGCGGCGGCTACCAGACCAAAACGGGATACGAGGCCGTACGTCGGCTTCATGCCGACGATGCCGCAGTACGCCGCAGGCTGCCGTATGGACCCGCCGGTATCGGTGCCCAAAGCAAACGGTGCGAGCGAAGCGGACACGGCCGCGGCCGAACCACCGCTCGATCCGCCCGGAACGCGCTCGAGATTCCACGGATTGCGCGTCTTTTTCAGCGCCGAATACTCCGTCGACGAACCGAGCGCGAATTCATCCATATTGGTCTTCCCCAAGATCGGCATGCCCGCTTCCTTCAAACGAGTGACGACCGTGGCGTCATATGGCGGCACAAACTGTTCGAGCATCTTCGATGCACAAGTCGTCCGCACGCCGTTCGTGCACAAGTTGTCCTTGAGAGCGATGGGCACGCCTAAAAGGGGAGGCACGTCATCATCCCGCTTGCGTCGGGCATCCGCTTCTTCCGCCTGCTGCAACGCCGTTTCACGCATCAACGTCAAATAAGCGCCGACTTGATCATCCACGGCGTCAATACGATCAAAAAACGCTTGAGTGACCTCAACAGCGCTCACTTCGCCCGCGGTCAAGGCCGAAGCCAACTCTCGGGCTGACATCTCATGTATTTTCATGCCAGGTCTCCTCCCTGCAAAGGTTTAAGCCCGCCTGTGGCGGGTTCTCATGCTGCACTTCCCTTTGCATTGCTTTTCGCGTTGACGAAATCAGTCCAAAATGCGCGGCACCCGAAAGAAGCCGTCTTGCACCTCAGGTGCGTTTTGCAATACCTTTTCTTGCGCTAGTGAAGGCCGATTTTCATCAGGACGCATCACGTTATGTAAAGGAATCGGCCGATACATGGGCTCCACCCCGGTCGTATCGACTTCCTGCACCTTGGACGCCGAATCGAGCAAGCGTTCCAAATCGCGGTGCAGCTGTTCTTGTTCTTCTTCAGCAACGTGAATGTGAGCTAGATAAATGACTTGCGCCAACTCTTCTTTGGATATCCGGCTCAACTTTATTCCCCTTTCAACAATTGCAGGAAGCTCGGCTCGTCCAACACTTGGATGCCGAGTTCCCGAGCCTTGTCCAATTTGGAACCGGCTTTTTCACCGGCGACAACCAAATCGGTGTTGCGGCTGACCGAACTCGTCGGCAAACCGCCTGCCTGACGCACGGCTTCTTCCGCTTCTTTGCGGGACATACTCGCAAGCGTTCCCGTAATGACGACCCGCTTGCCGGCCAGAGGCCCGCCGGCATCCGCCGAGGTGTCGTCCAGCTTGGTCATCCGCACACCAGCCGCTTGCAGACGTTCGATTAAGTTCCGGTTCGCTTCCCGGCTGAAATACGCGCGCAGCGATTCGGCGATCTTCGGCCCGACGTCGGGCACCGCCTCCAGCGCCTGGGAATCTTCGGAAAGCGCCGCCTCCATGAGCGCTTGCATGCTGCCGAAATGGTCGGCGAGACTGCGCGCAACTCCCGCGCCGACGTGCCGGATGCCCAGCGCAAACAACAGTCGGGCAAGGCCGCGCCCTTTGCTCTCCTCCAGTGCGTTGACCAGATTTTGCGCCGATTTCTCCGCGATTCTGTCCAGTTCAGCCAACTGGTCGACTCGAAGTGCATACAAATCGGCGGCATCTCGAGCCAAGCCTTTTTCGACCAGCTGTGTGACAAGCGCCGGACCGAGGCCCTCGACATCCATGGCGTCACGGGACGCAAAATGTACGAGTCCTTCGACGAGCTGTGCCGGGCAGGCGCTGTTGACACAACGAGTAACCGCCTCGCCGGAAGGCCGAACAAGTTCGGCACCACAGGCGGGACAGTGGCTCGGCATGGTATAGGGGACTTCATTGCCCGTCCGGCGTTCAACGAGCACCCGCACGACTTCGGGGATAATTTCGCCCGCTTTATGAACGACAATGGTGTCGCCGATCCGGATGTCTTTTTGGCGGATGATGTCTTCATTGTGCAGCGATGCTCGAGAAACGGTCGTTCCCGCCAATTGAACCGGATCGAACACCGCCATCGGGGTCACCGCACCGGTTCGCCCCACGTTGACTCGAATTTCCCGCAAAACGGTGATCGCTTCTTCCGCGGGGTATTTGTAGGCGATGGCCCAGCGCGGACTTTTGGCCGTTGCGCCCAGCTGTTGATGTGCTGCGAGATCGTTCACCTTGATGACGATGCCATCCGTTTCATACGGCAAACTGCTGCGTTGTGCGGTCCAATGATGGCAGAAAGCGATGGCTTCATCGATGTTTTGACACAGCTGTGCATGCGGATTCGTCCGCAAGCCCGCCTCTTTCAGCATGGCGAGCAATTCCCAGTGCGTCTGCGGCGGCTCGTCTTCCATGTAGCCGACCCCGAACACGAAAATCTCCAACGGCCGGCGCGCCGTCACCTGCGGATCGAGCTGCCGCACCGAACCGGCCGCCGCGTTGCGAGGATTGGCAAACGGCGCGCGCCCTTCCTCGACGACGGTCCGGTTGAGTTCAGCAAAATTCGCCTTCGATATAAACACTTCGCCCCGCACATCCAGCGTCAACGGCTGTTCGAGGCGCAGAGGAACCGAACGGAGCGTCCGCACGTTTTGTGTGACATCTTCACCGCGCTGGCCGTCGCCGCGGGTTGCGGCACGGACGAACCGCCCCTCTTCGTAAATGAGCGAGACGGCCAGGCCGTCGAACTTCAGCTCCGCAACGTATTGCACTTGATCTCGCCCGAGCAAACGCCTCACCCGCTCGTCGAACGCCCGCAGATCGTCGTCGCTGAACGCATTGGTCAGGCTAAGCATAGGAACACGGTGAACCACCGTTTCAAACGCCGCCAACGGCTGGCCGCCCACACGCTGCGTGGGCGAGTCCGGCGTGACGAGTTCGGGATAAGCTTTTTCGAGGGCTTCCAGTTCGCGCATGAGCGCGTCGTACTCGGCATCCGAAATTTCCGGAGCGTCCAATTCGTAATACAGCCGATCGTGCCGCGCAATCTCCCTGCGCAGCAACTCGACTCGTTCTCGTGCTTCATCAACAGAAGGAATTACCATCAGTGCCATCCTCAATCGATGTATTGGTTATCCGTGCCACTTAAGTTTTTTCAACGTTCGGCAGCCTGATACCTTTCATGCCTGCCCGGTGCAAGCCGAACGCAAATGAGACTCGCGTGGCATAGACCGTGCGCGCATTCATATAGATGGACACAGACGAAGAGCGCAGCATGAGTTGCTGAGTTTGTTGCAAAAGCGGCGCTCATGTGCGTTGCTCAGACACGGCCGACAAGCTCATCCCACGGAGGCTCATCCATGCACCGACGACGTTTGCTCCTCTTCATCCTTCCCGTTGTGATCTTAGGGCTCGTCATTGCGCACGGCATCGGAGGACAATCCGAAAATCCCGTCGCGCAAGTATGGCTGCCCATCGACCAATCGGGCATTCGCATGGTGCCGAATATCGATCAAGGACCGCATCATACCGCTCACGCGGCGATATTGTACGAGCGCAGCACCAACACGGTCTTGTTCGGCCACAATATTCACCAAAGGCGAGCACCGGCCAGTCTCACGAAAATTATGACTGCCATTGTCGCGGTTGAAAACGGCGTGCTCAACGACATCGTTACCGTCAGCGCAAACGCCGCCGCAACCCGCGGCTCGTCCGCCAACTTATATGCCGGTCAGCAAATACGCCTGATTGATCTGCTTTACGGGCTGTTGCTGAACTCCGGCAACGACGCCGCCGTCGCCATTGCCGAACACATTGCCGGTTCTGTCGAAGCATTCGCGGAAATGATGAACGAACGCGCCCGTGAAATGGGTCTGCAAAACACCCAGTTTCGCAATCCCCACGGCCTTGACGAGCCCGGGCACTATTCAACCGCTTTCGACCTCGCATTGCTGACCGACGCTGCGATGAACTATCCGCAAATCGCTGAAATCATCGCCACCAAAGAATATCAATGGAATGAAACGCTGTACTGGCGCAACACCAACCGCCTGCTTTGGCAAATGCAAGGAGCCGAAGGCGTCAAAACCGGGACGACCGGTCAGGCGGGGAATTGTCTGATAGCAGCGGTGTCCGACGACGGCATGCAGCTGGTGAGTGTCGTGTTGGGCAGCTCAGATCGCTGGGCGGATTCCGAACGAATCCTCAACTACGGTTTTTCTCAATTCCACCGACTTACATTGGTTGAGAAAGGTGAGGTCGTGGCCGAAGTGCCTCTTCCGACCGGCATGGGACCGCTGATCGCCGTAGCGCGCAGCCCTCTCGCTGTGGTCGTGCCGAGCGATGAGCCATTCGACATCGAGTTCCGCACCGTATTGGACAATGTTCGACCGCCCGTGCGGCGAGGCGAAAAGGTCGGCCACCTCGAGGTAACTTTCAAGAGCGGTGATTCGGGCTTCACGCTGCCTCTCATTGCCGGCCATGACATTGCCAGAAGAACGCCCGCCCGCGTACTGTGGGAGTGGCTGAGCAATCTTTGGGCTTGAAAACAAAGTTCCGGAATATGTGCCCGTTTCACGTACTAAACTCCGATTAAAGGCGGAGCTGGCCAGCACCGTGACAACTCTTCCCGTCAGGAGGCGTTTCACATGCGAGATGGCTCAGTCGTACTCACGGGCATTCAATTTTTCCTCGTGCTGGCGACCGTGGTCTGGGTTGCACTGGAGATGATTTAAAGCTTCTCAATGGGCACGACGCCCGCCATGACCTTTTTCACCCCGATGTCGGGGAATGCCAAGGTCAACACTTCGTCCGGGCCGGCTTGTTCAATTTGAATGACCGTGCCTGTCCCCCATTTGGGGTGACGTATGCGATCGCCGGGCTTGAAGTAGCCTTTTTGCTGAGCCGCAGCGCCGGCTTGAGCCGCCGGAAGAGGCGAGCGCCCACCCGGTATGACGCGCAGCCCGCCACGTTCGTTGATTGCGGGCGTGTGTCCGAACCATCCCGTTTCTTGGCGCTCCCTTGCGTTTCGCTGCATCAATTGGGCCCTCGCCTCATGCAGTTCCTTGTCGTAACGCTCGTTCAAGTCCTCGACAAGATGTTCCGGGACTTCATCGAGAAACCGTGAAGGCACCGCGTTCATGGTCTGGCCAAAAATGCGTCGGCTGCGGGCGCACACCAAATAGAGATGCCGCTGCGCCCGGGTCATGCCGACATAACAGAGGCGGCGTTCTTCTTCGAGTTCGCCCGCGTCCCACATGGAACGGGAGTGGGGGAAAATCCCCTCTTCCATGCCCATAATGAAGACGACCGGAAACTCCAGCCCTTTGGCCGAATGCAGCGTCATCAAGGTAACCGCCCGTGCGTCGTCGTCCATGACGTCGACGTCGGAAACGAGAGCGACGTGTTCCAGAAACGCATTCAAGTCGGCTTCCGGATTTTCTTCTTCAAACTGAGCTGCGACCGAAATAAACTCGCGCAAGTTTTCAAGCCGCGTTTCCGCTTCAACGGTCGCTTCTTCCTGCAGCGACCGTTGATAGCCGCTGGCTCGCAGCGTGTATTCGGTGAGTCCCGCGATGCCGAGTTCACGGCCGCGCAATCGCATGTCCTCGATCATGTCGACAAACGCAAGAATCCGTTTGGCGACAGCGGGCCCCAGGCCTTCTACTTCGTTCACACGCTGCATCGCCTCATACAGCGTGATCTGTTGGTCTGCCGCGAAAGCTTCCAGCCGCGCCAAGGTCACCTCGCCGATACCCCGCTTGGGCACGTTGATGATCCTGCGCAAAGAAAACACGTCGGCCGGATTGGCGATCACCCGCAAATAGGCGAGAAGATCCTTGATCTCCTTGCGTTCATAAAAACGCAGGCCCGCCACGATACGATAATTGATCGCCCGTCGAATCAATTCTTCTTCCAGCGCCCGGCTTTGCGCATGCGTCCGATAAAGCACTGCGACGTCTTGCAGCTCGATCGACTCTTCCCGACGCAGGCGTTCGATTTCATCGCAAATGAAGCTCGCCTCGCCGCGCTCGTCCATCGCTCGGTATAAGCCAATCAAGGAGCCCGGCGGATTTTTCGTGTACAGCTTCTTTTTCGGTCGGTCAACGTTGTTTTCGATCACGGCGTTGGCGGCTGCGAGAATGTTCGCTGTCGACCGGTAATTTTCTTCGAGCATGATCACCTTGGCATCCGGATAATCGCGCTCGAAATCGAGAATGTTGCGAATGTCAGCGCCGCGGAATTTGTAAATGCTCTGGTCCGCGTCACCAACCACGCATAAGTTGCGATGCAGGGCGGCCAACATTTTGACCAGCAGGTATTGGACGTGGTTGGTATCTTGATATTCGTCGATGAGAATATACCGGAAGCGATCTTGGTAGCTCCGCAGGACGTCGGGAGCCGCTTCGAACAAATCGACCGTCCGAACCAAAAGATCATCAAAGTCGAATGCCTTCGCCTCAAACATCTTGGCTTGATATGCCTCATAAATGCGGGCGATTTGGCGGTCCCGAAAATCGGTCGCGGCCTCTCGATAAGATTCGGGCTCAATGCGCTCGTTTTTCGCTTGGCTGATTTCGGCCCGAACGGCACGTGGGTCGAGATGTTTGGGATCGATGTTCAGTTCTTTGAAGCATTCTCGGATGACGGTCAGCTGATCGGCCGTATCGAAGATCAGAAAATCGCGGCTGTAGCCGATGGCGTCGGCGTGGCGGCGCAAAATTTGCACGCACGTCGCGTGAAAAGTTCCCATCCACACTTTTTCCGCCATGCCGCCGACCAGGGATTCAATGCGCTCACGCATCTCCCGGGCCGCTTTGTTGGTGAATGTAACGGCCATGATGGCATACGGGGGCACGCCATGTTCGAGCATGAGGTAGGCGATGCGGTAAGTGAGGACACGTGTCTTGCCGCTGCCTGCCCCTGCCACAACGAGCAAGGGCCCGTCCACATGCATGACGGCTTCGCGTTGAGCCTCATTCAAATCCGCAAGCCAATCCACACAAACAACTCCTTCATCATTGCCCTTCCACACTGCGAGGAATCCATAGGCGGCCTCCAGCCTCCAAGCTGCTCGGATCGCGCAAACCGTTGAATTCTTGCAACACGCGAGGATCGGTTGCAAAACGCGCGGCGATGGCTGACAGCGTATCTCCCGGTTCGATGTCGTACGGAACGGCATCGACGGCCGGCGAAGCGCGCAGAGCATGGATGTTGCGAAAACTGTAGTCCAAAACAGCGCTTAGGTCGGCATACCGCTCCTCAGGTGATTCAGCGCCGAGAACGACGGCAACCAGATGATGGCCGTTCCGCCGACTCGATGCGGCAGCGACATAGCCCGATGCTTCGTCGTAACCCGACTTCACCCCGGTTGCCCCCGGGTAACGCAAGAGAAACGAGTTCATGTGGGTCAGTGTTTCCCGCCCGTCCGCGAGCTCGACCGTCACACGTCGACGCGCGGCCAAAGGCCCGAGTGTCGGATCGCGCAAAATGGCCTGTGCAATGCGTGCCATGTCGTAGGCGGTCGTATACTGCCCAGGCCGGTCGAGCCCTTCGGGCGAGATGAGATGCGTTTCCCGAGCACCGAAGGACGGCAATTGAAATCCGATTTGCCGGGCGAAAGCGGCCTCGCTTCCCCAGACGTGCTCGACAATGGCCACCGCGGCGTCGGCCGCACCCCAAAACCAAAGCCCCTCGATGACGTGCAGCAAGTGGACGAGCTCACCATAGCGCAAGCCCATGCTGAACCCGGAACGTTCAGCCGCCCGTCCGCCGACGAGTACTTGTTCACCTACGCTCGGCTGCTCGGCGTACCGCTCATTCCACGCGACCAGAATGACGGCGAGCTGGGCCAACGGCCCGGGCGGCAGCCTTTCATGTCCGTTGACCGAAACCAAAAGTTCGCCCGTGTCGACGTCGAGGACGACCAATGCTTTGGCTCTCAGTTCCGGCAAAGGTTCCGCCTGCGCCGTCGCCCGATCTCCCGGGAATACCCCGTAATAAAACTCCGGCGCCCCTGCCAGCAGGCTCCCAACCACCGCCGCAGCAACGACGAACCAAAGCAAGCGGCGCAATAAACGGCTGCGTTTTTTGGTTCCCGTGTCCCCGGCTTTGCTTGTCATCCGGCATCACCGGTACCACTTTATGCGGCAGCAGAGGGATTCATATGCGTGTTCCATTTGCTGAGCCAAGCGCTCCGGCTACTTCGAGCCGCCCCGGCGTCGCTGCAGTTCTTCGAACACCTGATTCGGATGGAGCCCGCGCTCCACCAGAAGCACCATGAGATGATACAACAGATCGGCCGCCTCATAGATCAGCGGCTCGTCTTCGGGATCCTTCGCGGCGATAATCACTTCGGCCGCTTCTTCACCGACCTTTTTGAGAATTTTGTTGATCCCCTCATTAAAAAGATAGGTCGTGTACGAACCTTCTTTGGGATTTTCTTTCCGATCCCGAATGACTTGATACACTTCTTCAAGTATTGCGCCACTCGAGGAGCCATACACTTTTTCCGGATCGAAGGTCCGCTCTGCAGACATGTTTTCGCCCTCCACGCCACCGTCGATCGTTACGCCGTAGTGAAAACAGGAGTGATAGCCTTCATGACAAGCACCAGGGCCTTCTTGCGTCACTTGAATCAGCAATGTGTCTTGATCACAATCGGTGCGTATTTGTTCCACGCGCTGGACGTGGCCTGACGTCTCGCCCTTTTTCCACAGTCGCTTCCGGCTCCGGCTATAGAACCAGGTGTATCCCGTCTCCAACGTTTTTCGCAGGGATTCCCGATTCATATAACCGACCATCAACACGGTACCGCTTGCCGCTTCTTGAATCACCGCAGGAATTAAGCCCGCCTCATCCCATTTCAACGCATCGATCGAGAAATTCAAGTGCTTCACCCCAATCGAACCGGGATACCGGCGGCTTGAAAAGCTTGTTTGACTTCGGAGATCGCAACTTCGCGGTAGTGGAAAACGGATGCCGCCAGCACGGCGTCGACTTTGCCTTCTACAACGGCGTCGATGAAATGCTGAAGATTGCCCGCTCCGCCGGAGGCGACCACAGGTACATGGACTCGCTCTTTCACCGCTCGATTGAGCTCGTTGTCGTATCCGTCCTTCGTGCCGTCGGCGTCAATGCTGTTGAGCACGAGTTCGCCGGCTCCGCGCTGCACGCATTCAACCGCCCAGTCGATCACGTTCATGCCGGTCGACGTGCGCCCGCCGTGAATCACGACTTCCCACCAGACGCTCTGGTCATGATTTACCCGCCGCTTGCAGTCGATGGACAGTACGATGCGCTCACTGCCGAATTCAGCGGCTCCGGCGTCAATCAAGTCGGGATTTTTCACGGCTGCCGTATTGATGGACACTTTGTCCGCGCCGGCCTCAAACAAGGCCCCCATTTGCTTGACGCTCGAAATGCCGCCCCCGACGATAAAAGGAATGGACAATTGAGCCGCCGTCCGCTTCGCCACATCGACCATCGTCTTGCGTCCTTCAACGGACGCGGTAATGTCGAACAGGACGACTTCGTCGGCACCCTCCCGGTCATACAGCGCAGCGAGTTCAACGGGATCACCGGCGTCGCGAATGTTCTCGAAGCGCGTCCCCTTGACAACCCGTCCGTCGCGGACATCGAGACACGGAATGATTCGCTTCACTTGCATTTCCTATGCACCTCGTTCACCAACGAGCACGTTCCCGCAATATCCCCACGGAAAGGGCCCGCCCTTGAAGTTTTGTCAGCGGCCTTCCACGATCTGAATCGCATCCGCCAAATCAATATCCCCGGTATAAAGCGCCTTGCCAATGATGACGCCGCTGACGCCTTTCCGTGCAAGCGAGCGGATTCGCCGCAAATCGTCGAGCGTGGCGACGCCGCCTGAAGCGATGACCTTCAAGCCGGTCTCGGTCATCCTTTCCAACGAGTCGAAGGCCGGACCGGCGAGCGTGCCGTCGCGCGAAATGTCGGTAAACACGATTTCCTGGACGCCAAGGCGTTTCATGTGCAGCCCCGTCTCGAATGCTTCTTGAGATGTCGTATCGACCCAGCCTTTGACCGCTACTCGGCCGTCCAGCGCATCGATGCCTACGAGCACGCGGTCCCCGCCGAACCGGCGGCACGCCGCTTCCACCAACGCCGGATCTTCGACGGCGACGGTTCCGAGAATGACGCGAGACACGCCGAGAGAAAGTATTTCGTCGATGGCGCTGAGATTGCGAATGCCTCCACCCAATTGAACGGGAATGTCGACCGCCTTGACGATTTGTTCAACGATCGACAAGTTCCGCGGCAAACCTTGAAAGGCACCGTCCAAATCGACCACGTGGAGCATGGCCGCACCCTTTGCCGCCCAGTTGCGCGCCACTTCAACCGGATCTTCCGAGTAAACAGTCTCTTGATCCGCCCGCCCCTGGTACAACCGGACGCAGCGGCCGTCTTTCAGATCAATCGCCGGAATGACAATCAACGAATCATCGCCTCGCACATTATAAACTGCCTTTGGTGGAAGGAATGCCTCGCACCCTTGCATCGAACTGAGTGGCTTGGTCGAGTGCCCGTGCGCACGCCTTGAACGTCGCTTCGATGAGATGATGGGTGTTCCCGCCTGCCAAACAGCGCAGGTGCAGATTCATCGCCGCGTGTGTCGAGAAGGCACGGAAGAATTCCAGCGTCAATTCGGAGTCAAAGCCGCCGACGCGCTCGCTGGCGAATTCAAATCCGTCGAATGCAAGATACGGCCGCCCGCTCAAATCGACCGCCGCGAGCACAAGCACTTCATCCATCGGGACACAGGCCGATCCGTAACGGCGAATCCCCGCTTTGTCGCCGAGCGCTTTGGCGAATGCCTGCCCCAGCACGATGCCGGTATCCTCGACGGTATGATGGCCGTCGATGTGCAAATCACCGTCGACCTTGACGTCCAAATCGAAAAGCCCGTGGCGTGCAAAACCTTGCAGCATGTGGTCGAAGAAGCCGATTCCCGTGTCGATGTTCCCGCTGCCGGTACCATCCAGGCAGAGTCGCAATCGGATGTCGGTTTCCCCCGTACGGCGAGTCAGTTCCGCCGTTCGCATTTCTTGGGTCACGCGTCCTTCCTCCCCCGCAAACGCTGTTCAACCGCGCGAGCGTGTGCTTCAAGTCCTTCAAGCCGCGCCAGCGTAATGGCGATGCCGCCGATTTCGTCGAGACCGGCGGGCCCGACCTGCATAAACCCGGAACGCCGCAAAAATTGGTCGACTCCCAACGGCGAAGAAAAGCGAGCCGATCGATTGGTCGGCAGCACGTGGTTCGGACCAGCCACATAATCGGCGAGGGGCTCGGTGGAATGCGAACCCAAAAATATGGCTCCCGCGTTCTTCAGCTTCCCTAAGCAGGCAAGCGGTTCTTTGACAAGCAGTTCCAAATGCTCCGGCGCAACGACGTCAGCCAGTTCAAGCGCTTCATCCAAGTCGGTGCAGGTGAGAATGAGCCCCCACCGGCGCAGCGACTCCGCCGCTTCCTCCTGGCGCGGCAACGCGGCCAATTGCCTGGCAAGCGCTTCTTCAACGGCGTCCGCCAAAGCGGCATCTGTGGTGAGCAGCATCGCCGCGGCTTCGGTGTCGTGTTCGGCCTGCGAAAGGAGATCGGCGGCCACCCATTCGGGATCGGCCGTTTCATCGGCAATGATGAGGATTTCGCTCGGCCCGGCCAACGAGTCGATGCCGACCCGGCCGAAGACCATCTTCTTGGCCAATTGGACGAACAAATTGCCGGGACCGACGATTTTATCGACGGCAGGCACCCAAGTTGTCCCGTATGCCAATGCCGCGATGGTTTGTGCTCCACCGGTGCGCAAAATGCGATGCGCGCCGGCCGCATCCAAAGCGACGATCATGTGCGGGTCGAGCTTGCCTTCGGAATTGCACGGCGTCGCGGCGATGATTTCTTCGACGCCCGCGACCACGGCCGGAACCACACACATGAGAGCCGTCGATACAAGCGGAAAGCGTCCCCCCGGAATGTAGCAGCCTGCCCGCCGTATCGGCGTAATCAGCTGACCCAAAACGGTACCGTTGGGCTCGGTCATAAACCAGGAGCTTTGCATTTGCCGCTCATGGAACTGCCGGATTCGATCCCGGGCTTTAAGAATGGCGTCGACAATAGCCGGATCGGCCTCCCGACGAGCCTGCGCAATTTCTTCCTCGCTGACGAAAAGTTCTTCCGGCGCCAATCGCACCCCGTCAATCCGCTCGACGTAATCCACCAACGCGGCGTCGCCGTGCGCCTGCACATCGCTCAAAATGCGTTCCACTGCTTGTTCCGGTGTCGTTCCGACGCCAAAAATCCGATCAAGAGCGGCTTGGACGGATGGAGCAACTTCGACCTCGTCGAGAGCGGGACGTGTGAGTGCGAGGCGAATTTCTTCGGGAGCTGCGGTTCGTGTATCAAGTCGGCGAATCATTGAACGCCAACCTCCTTGTCGACGAGTCGTCGCAACGCTGAAGCGATGAGGCCAATGCGTTCGTACTCCACTTTATAACTGATCCGGTTGGCGATGAGCCGGGCGGAACTGTGTGCAATTTCAGCAACGACACGCAAGCCATTTTCCTCGAGCGTACGACCTGTCTCGGTGATATCGACGATGGCATCAGCAAGCTCGACGAGAGGAGCCAGCTCAACGGAACCGTTAAGCGGTATCACGTCCGCTTGAATGCCGTGTTCTTCGAGAAAACGGCGGGTAACGTTGACGTAGCGGCTCGCAACGCGGCAGTCGTAATCGAGTTGGCTGACGCGTTCAATTCCGGAAGAATTGGGCACCGCGAGAACAAACCGACATGCCGAATAACCTAAGTCAAGCAATTCAGCGACCTCGGCACCCGTTTCCATCAGCACGTCTTTGCCGGCGATGCCGATGTCTGCCGATCCGTGCTCGACGAACGTGGGGACATCCATGGCTTTGGCGAGAATGAAACGAAGGTGCAATTTATCCTCGGACACGACGAGACTGCGTGAATTGCCTGCCAGCGCTTCTCGCAGCTCCGAAACGTCGGCGCCGATGGCCTCAAACAAATTAGCCACTTCTTTTCCGAGGCGGCCCTTGCCAACGGCTACGGTCAGTTTTTTCATCTGCGGTCCCCCCCTTCTTCCAGGAGATCGGCCACAGCGACGAGGCGTTTGCTGCCCGCCTCTACGACTTCGACGGGTTGTCCCGTTTCACCCCGGAAAAAGACCACGCGCGCGCACCGACGCGCAGCGGCGAAATTCAATGCGGCTTCATTGTCGAATCCTTGTACATCGATTTCGATGGCATGTCCTTGCGTCCGCAGCCGCCACGCGGCGGAACACGCTTCCGCCATTCTCGCATCGTCGGCTACAAACAGCGTTACCGCCGGTTCGGCATCCGCCCCGATGCCGTTGCGCTCAAGTGCGAGCATCAACCGCTCGACTCCCAAGGCAAGTCCTGTCGCCGGCATGTCATAGCCGAAGCGGCCGAGAAGGCCATCGTACCTTCCTCCGGTACACAAGCTGAAGCCCAATTCGCCGGTGTACCCCTCGAGGACGATGCCGGTATAGTAATCGAAGTGCTTGACCATTCCCAAATCAATGCGGACCCAGCCGGCCACTCCGAAATTTTCGAGCCACCCGTACACCGCGCGCAGATTTTCCAGCGCACGTTGTGCTTGGTCTGTGCGTGCCAGCTCGGCAGCTTCGTCCAATACGGACCGGTCGCCGCGCAGCTCAACCAGACGCAGAACGTCATCCATTTGCTGTGCAGTGGCTCCGCTGTCCGCGAGCACTTGTTTCAACCCGACATAGTCCTGCCGGAGAATGCAGCGCCTCACTTGGCGCAAAGTCTTGCTCGGCAATTGCAAACTTTCCAGCACCGCAGCCGTGAAGCCGACATGACCAACGTCGATGCGAAAACGCGAGAGGCCGAGCTCATTCATGACGCCTACGGCCACCGCGATGACTTCCGCATCCGCACCCGGCCCGGACGCACCGATGAGCTCAATGCCGGCTTGGGTAAATTCGCGCTGCCGCCCCGCTTGCGGCTCGTCATAACGAAATACCGAACCGCTGTAATACAGCCGCAGCGGTTTCGGAGCGTCTTGCATGCGCGTCGCGACAAGCCGTGCTATCGGCGTCGTCAGCTCGGGGCGCAAAGCGAGCAGATTGCCGTCGCGGTCGACGAAGCGATAAATTTTTTCGCTGAGTTCGTGGCCGTCCGCCATTTCGATGGTATTCAACAACTCGAATGTCGGGGTGACCACCGGTCGATAGCCCCAGCGGCTCAAAAAATTGGCCATCGTAGTTTCCAGCTGATGTTTTCGCGCCGCATCAGCCGGCAACAGATCCCGCACTCCCCGGGGCGTTTTCACGGTTATTTCCGCCAAAGCGCCTCCTCCATCCTGCCCCTGATCTTTCATTCCCACTCCACCGTTCCCGGAGGTTTGGAGCTAATATCGTAAACGACACGGCCGACCAACGGCACCTCATTCATCATGCGAGTGGCCATGCGGTCCAACACGTCGTACGGGATGCGAACCCAATCGGCCGTCATCGCGTCCGTACTGACAACCGCACGGACAGCGGCTACGTATCCGTACGTTCGCCGGTCATCTTTGACGCCGACGCTTCGCGTGTCCGTCAATACGGCGAAAGCTTGCCAAACTTGATCGGTGAGACCGGCTTTTTCGAGTTCCTCCAATACGATGGCGTCGCATTCCCGGGCCGCCTCCAGACGTTCGCGGGTAACTTCGCCGATGACGCGTATGGCCAACCCCGGTCCGGGAAACGGCTGGCGCCAAATCAGCTGTTTGGGCAAGCCGAGTTCCTCACCCAAAGCGCGCACTTCATCTTTAAAAAGAGAACGCAGCGGTTCGATTAAATCGAGCTGCATTTTTTCAGGCAAACCGCCGACGTTATGATGACTTTTGATTACCGACGCCGTGCCGAAGCCCGACTCAATGACATCGGAATACAACGTGCCCTGCACCAAGTACCGAACGTCGCCAATCTTGCGGGCTTCTTCTTCAAACACGCGGATGAATTCGTTGCCGATACGCTTTCGTTTCTCTTCAGGGTCGCTGATGCCCTCCAAGCGAGCAAAAAAACGTTCCCTTGCGTCCACGGCCTTGAAGTTGTTTCCGAAGCGAGTTGAGAAAATCTTTTTGACTTCCTCCGGCTCGCCTTTGCGCATAAATCCGTGATCGACAAAAATCGTATAAAGTCGATCGCCCAGCGCTTGGTGAACGAGTGCGGCAGCCACGGACGAATCGACGCCGCCTGACAAACCGCATACAACCTTGCCCGCATCGCCTACCGCTTGGCGAATGGCTTCGATTTGTTCGGACACGAAATTCGCCATCGTCCACGTCGGCTCGCATGCCGCAATGCCAAAAATAAAGTTGCGAAGAATTTTGTCCCACAACTGCGTCGGCCCGGACTCAGGCTGAAACTGAACACCATAAAACGGTTGGGATACGTGCTTGACGGCTGCAATCGGTGTAGGATCGGTGGCGGCGATCACCGAAAAATCGGTCGGCGGCTCTGCAATGTAGTCGCCGTGATGCAGCCGAACCTTCAGATCTTCGGCTGCCATGTCTTCCAGGCCGTGGAAGAGTCCGTTGCGCTGCAGCACCTTGACGACCGCTTCTGCAGGAGACACCTTCTCGGCCGGGCGCACATCGCCGCCCAGTACGTGCACCATCCACTGCATTCCATAATTGACGCCCAACACCGGGATTCCCAGTTGAAAAAGCGTTTCATCGAACCATGGGGCATTTTCGGCCAGCACGCTGCCCGGCCCGCCTGACAAAATGACCCCTTTGACGTCACGCCGCGTGAGTTCTTCGAGCGGAACGGTGTGCGGCCACAACTCCCCATAAACGTTGAATTCCCGGATGCGTCGGACGATCCGTTGGCTGAATTGAGCACCAAAGTCAATGACAACAATTAAATCGTGGCGGGACTGTTTCACCCCAAGCGCTCCTCACCTTCCGGCCCGCTTTGCCCATGTTCCTTCGTATCGCGTTTGCCGCGGTTTCATTTTTCATAAACCTCGGGCCGCAAAACTCCTATGAACGGCAGCTGCCGATACTGCTCCGCATAGTCGAGCCCGTACCCGACGACGAATTCGTTGCCGATTTCGAATCCCACGTAATCGGCCTTGAGATCCACTTGACGGCGCTCTTTTTTGTCAAGCAATGCACATACCTTGACCGACGCCACTTGACGGGCACCGAAATAGTCCATCAAGTAAGCGAGTGTAACGCCCGTATCGACGATGTCTTCAACGATGAGAATGTCTTGACCTTCAACCGGCGAGTCGAGGTCTTTGAGAATCCGTACTTCGCCGGATGTGCGGGTTCCGGCGCCATAGCTGGAAAGCGCCATGAAATCGAGCGTAACAGGGATGGTCAAGGAACGGAGAAGATCCGCTGTAAAAGTAATTGCGCCCTTGAGAATGCTCACAAGAACGAGATTTCGATTCGCATAATCCTCGGAAATGGTTTTTCCCAACTCTTGCACTCGGTTGCGAATCTGGGACTCGTCCAACAACACTCTTTCGATATCTTGCATGTAGGAGGGCACAATCGACAACTCCCTCTTGCAGACTGGAAAAAATACATTCCCATGATAGCACAGGGGATGGTATGGAGCAACGTTGGCAAATACGCCGAATTTCCCCGTGACTGGCTGTACGCCTTACAAACGCCGCGCCGTCCAGCCCAGGCCGAACGAGACGATGAAGCGCTCTCCGTCCGACCAAAAAGCGGTTTCAAAATTCACTTGCCTCCCTCTGGCATGATCGACGACATAGCCGACGGACAACGCAAGCCGATTCGTCGGCGACGCCCACGTTTCCATCGCCATGAGATGCTGGAGACCAAGCTCGATGCTCAAGACCTCGTTCGCAACCAAGCCCAGCCCGAATCCTGCCGTGAGGGCAGTTGTTTCGTTCTTGAAATTTTTCCCGTAGCCCAAGGAACCCGAAAGAACCACCGGGTCGCGCACCATGCTCCATCCGAGCTGTGCTTCCACCGTCTGCTCGGGCCAAGCGAATGCCAAACCGGCCTTGGGCTCCAACGGATGTCCGGGCTGCCATTTGCTTTGAATACCCAATTGCATTCCCCACGTACCTTCCACCGTTCGGATTTCTTCCCGGTGGCCGGCATACATGCGCTCTTCAACGATCGTCAACCGATGGTAACGGCTGCCGACAACGAAGCTCCAGCGGTCGTTCCAATCTTTACGCGCCGTTGCCCGCAGACTCCATTCCCGCATCATGCCGTTCAGCGCGTACGGTCGCCCCTGCTGATCCCAAGCTTGTCCACTGAAGGCCTGCGGGGAATAGCCGACGCTGATGCTGTATACGGTCCGTCCTGACAAAGGTTCCGCTGTATTTTCGATCAAGACGTACGGTTCGTCGTTCGCCGAAGCGGGCCACGCAGGCAGTCCAACGACCACCCATCCAAGCACACCGAACAGCCCCAAGATCCATCGGCGCAACGGATTCATAAGCGTCCCTCCCTTAGTTGCATCAACTGCCACACCCGCTGACGGGCTCGTTCCAAAACCGCCCGTTGGTTCGTCCGCACGGTCCATGCTGCGGATGAATCGGGCAGCGTCACTAAAATATGGCCTTCAAAACCTTTGGCCGCCACGAAATCGTGAGGAGCCAGCAAATAGCTTCCGAAGGCAGGATCTGCAATCGCCAAGTATCCGTCGACCATGCCCACTCCGACCACGTAATGGGGCTGCGGCCGAGTCACGTGCATAATGATCGGCAAACCTCCCCGCGCAAAATAGTCGACCAGCTGATCGACGCTCACGCGGTAGCCTTGACTGCCAATGTCTTTGGCCAGAAGCGCTTCCTTGAGGGCCCACATCGTAATGCCCGCTTCAAGATCCATTCCAACGCGCGCCATCGCTTCCCAAGCCAAAGCAAGCATTTCGGACTCATCCGTCAAAATGTCGTAGTACTCGGTCAACAATGTCGCAAGCGCTGCCGGACCGCATGTATACCATGTTGTCTGCCAAACGACACCGGTATAGCGCAGACTGCGATACGATTGAACCGCTTGCGGCATCCCGCTCATCCCGATTTCCCCATACACTGCGTGCCAACCGCTTTGGCTGTGTGCGCACACCGGCGCGACGAGCCATACCGCCGCCATCGCAAAATACCCGATCGACTTCTTTATGAGTGGCATTGCTTCACCCCCGCAGATTACAAGCGCCCGCGTTTGCGCAATCCATATCGCTGCAAGCTCCATCCAAGCGTGAACATGACTAAGAGCGCCACGGTGCCGAGAAGCGGCTTGGCGGCAATGTTCATCCGCTGCTTGATTCCAAACCACCCGGCTAAGACACAGCCGATAAACACGGGGCTGAGCGGCTTCCGCCGATCCATCAGAAATGTCATTTCGGAAAACGGCAAACTGAACAAGACGGTGAAAAACCAAAACGACTTGAGGGTTTGCTGCATCGTCTCCGTCAGCCAGCCCGCAGCATATAGGCCCAAAGTGAGAGCCCCGTTGGCCAACAGCGTGCCGGCACATACGAGCAGCCCACGCTTCCAAAGCACGGATGGCCGCAGCGTGATGGTCGGCCCGTAACGCTCCTCATACTTTTCAATGGTCATTCCCTGCATGGGCAGCTTCAGCCATGCGTCAACTCCACGGCTCACCACAAAGACGCATGCGTTGGCGCTGATCATCAGCAAAAGCGTGCCGCCCAAGCCTTGAAACGTCATGAGGCAACCTCCTCATCCAAGGCGTGAAAATCGAGTAGGGTGACGCTCGCTGATCAGGCGAGCGTCAGCCCTCTCACA
>CALKAQ010000006.1 GCA_937983075.1 uncultured bacterium
GACCAGGGTTGGCCTTCTCCCAGGCCGTTTGGGCTCTACCTATGAGGGATTGAAACTTTCCAAATGACAACGAAAGGGTGAGTGACGTGAGCGTTTGGGCTCTACCTATGAGGGATTGAAACCCATCGCCTACATCAACGTTCATCGATTTCCATTTCTGTTTGGGCTGTCAACGCCGAAATGATGTTGGGTCTCCCGCAATTTCGGTGCAACTGAGCCACGGGTGGGAGGAGTTTTGCGGGACGCCGCGAACCCCCATCGGTTTAGCCAATCCGGTAACAGTAATTGTCCTCGGCAGACATTACCTTCAGCGCCGAGAGCACACGGGCCGGTAGCACCTTGTCCTTTGTGCGGTCGTGTCTCCCGTCACCGACACAGCAGCTATACCCGGCTGCTGAGGGATTTGCCCGAGGAAGGCCGGACGGTGAACGTTCAGTTGTTGGTCCGGCGATTTCAATGTCCGAATCCTGCGTATCAGCAGGGCGTATTTGGTGAACGCTTTCCCCCCATCTGGTGCCCTCCCATGCTCGCCGCAGGGAACGGCTGGAGAGCCTTTTGTCGTCGCCGGGATAAAATGGGGTCTCCCGCAATTTCGATGCTATTGGGCAGCCTTGATAGTATGGCAGCCCAGTCTCCCCTCTCATTAGAGTCCCAGGTAGTGGTGTAAATTCCATAGCGTGGCTGCTCTCTTGACGCGAGTGGCCACGGTCGGGTTCCATGCGTTTAGAGCCACCAAAACGCAAAGGAGGAACCCTATCGTGGCCACCGACTTAAGCATCGCACTCCAGGAGCTCCTTGACAAGGCCGGTGCGGATATGGACTTTCTGCGGGAAGCCGTCAGGCTGCTCGCCCAGCACCTCATGGAGCTCGAGGTAAGCCGTCAAATCGGCGCAGAGCGCCATGAGCGGACGCCGGAACGGGTCACGCACCGAAACGGGTATCGACCCAGACTGTGGGATACTCGGGTTGGCACCATCGAGCTGCGCGTCCCCAAGCTGCGGCAGGGCAGCTACTTTCCGAGTCTGCTCGAACCCCGTCGGCGTGCGGAGAAGGCACTGGTCGCGGTGGTCCAAGAGGCCTTCATCCACGGCGTCAGCACCCGTAAAGTGGACGAGCTCGTGCAGAGCCTGGGGATGACGGGGATCAGCAAGAGCGAGGTGTCCAGGGTATGTTCCGAGCTGGACGAGCTGGTGGAGGCTTTTCGCCATCGCCCTCTCACGAGCCGCTACCCGTACCTGTGGCTGGACGCCAAGTACGTCAAGGTGCGCGAAGGCGGCCGCGTCCTGAACATGGCCTTGGTGGTGGCCGTAGGTGTCACGGACGCCGGGGAGCGGGAGGTGCTGGGCCTGGACGTGGGGTTGACGGAGGACGGCCCCTTCTGGACGGAATTTCTGCGGAGCTTGGTGCGGCGGGGCCTAAAGGACGTGCAGCTGGTCATCAGCGACGCTCACGAGGGGCTGAGGGAGGCGATTCGCAAGGTGTTGGGCGGGTCTAGCTGGCAGCGCTGCCGGGTGCACTTCATGCGTAACCTGCTGTCGCAGGTGCCGAAATCGGCACAGCAGATGGTGGCGGCCCTGGTCCGGACGGTCTTCGCCCAGCCCGATAAGACAGCGGCCCACGGGCAGCTGGCCAGCGTCGTGCAGAGCTTGGCGCACCGTTTCCCCAAGGCTGCCCAGATGCTGAAGGACGCGGAGGAAGACATTCTGGCGTACATGGCTTTTCCCCATGAGCACTGGCGGCAGTTGCACTCGACGAACCCGTTGGAGCGGTTGATGCGGGAGATCGGCCGGCGAACGGACGTGGTAGGGATCTTCCCGAACCGGGCCTCGCTGATTCGCTTGGCAGGCGCGGTCCTCATGGAACAGCAAGACGAGTGGACAGCAGCTCCGAGGCGGTACTTCAGCCAGGAATCGATGAAGAAGCTGTATGCGCGGAAGGGATTCAACGACACGCGGGAGTTGCTCGCCGTCCCCGGGGTGTAG
>CALKAQ010000007.1 GCA_937983075.1 uncultured bacterium
AGAGTTCCAGCTCCACCCGGATTTCGTCCACGTCATCGCCGGTGATTTCGACATATCCCAGCCAGAACAACAGCGCGACGGCCGCCAAAGCGCCGAACACGGGCGACAAGCCCAGGTACATGGTCTGCTGGACGCGCACGTTGTTGACGATGACCGCGCCGTCCACGGGTATTTCGGGCACCCAGCGGAAAAGCGGCGCGAGGAGCGTGCCCGCCCGGAGGATGAACCACACGCTGAGCCCGGCCACCGCCGTCGAGAACAGGCCCGACCAGCGGCGCCACAAGCAGCCGGCGATGTACGAGAACTGGGTCGCGATGATGCCGGACGCAGCCACCGCCGTCACGACGCCCAGCGCAAACAGCAGCGTGCGCCACGAGAGCGCCTCCGCGGGAATCCGGCTGTAAATCTCGCCCCCGATGACATACGCCTGGCCCAGCAGGTCAATTCGCTGGATCCATGAGCCTTCGATGGCCAGGACGAGGGTGCCGGCCAGTACGAGGACGATGTACCAAAGCATCTCCGCCAGCAGCACCAGCGCTTTCGCGCTGGTGATATACCAGCCCGGCACGGGCAGCGTCAGCAGCAGCGACATGTGATTGGACGACCACTCCTGGCGCAGCGAGGCGCCGGCACGCCACAGGGTCCACATCGGAACGAAGCCGAGATGCAGCAACGCACTCACGACCACGACCTGCGGGTCTCACCGGCCGATGCGCGTGTACAGGAAGGCGTGCCAGGCGACGATGGACAGGGTGAACAAGCCCGCGGTGGGCAGCGCCTGGCGCAGCTCCTTGCGCAGCAGGAGCAGGTACGGCCATTTCCTCCGACGGCCGGCGTGCGGTATTGCCGCCTGCCCGAAGATCCCGAGTACAAGCAACAATACAAGAGCGACGTCGCGGACATTAAAAACACCAGGGGTCGGGAAGGCGGCGCCATCACCGGCGCCCTCATCATCGGTGAATTCGTCGACAAAGCCCGCTGGGCCCACTTCGACATCGCCGGCACCGGCTCCACGTCCAAAGACCGCCATTACTACACGAAGGGCGGCACCGGCGTCGCCGTGCGCACCTTGCGCACCTTGGCCGAATACGTCGTAGGATTGTAGATCCGGTGAGTTCGATTTCAACATCTCGGTGACAACGAAAAGGGGCGGAACTCGTTGTGCCGCCCCTTCCGTTTGCAAACACCAACGCCCGGGACGTCGGTGCCTAGGCGCCCGCCCCCCCGGTCCGACCCCCCAGCCCGGACGCCGGCAGTCCGAAGGCCTGGGATCAGAAACCGAAACTCATGCGGCCCAGGAACCCATGGGCTTTCGTCCCGCCCCGGAAACGGCCTTCATATTCCAGTGCCCACGTCCAGCCGCCGGAGCTCGTCCCCGTCAAGCCAAGAGCCAGCTCAATCCCGCTCGCCCGCGCGTCGGAGCCGGTTACCGTGAAGGGCGTCGTCGCAGCCCCTTGCCACCGCATCGTCGCCGTGGTCGGAACGGATCCAAAGTCCGTAGCGTAAGCGAAGCGTGCATGCGGACGGACCACTGCGGAGCCCCATTGGAGAGCCTCAAATACCGGCTCCAAGCCGAATCGACCGTACCAATGCGACGCGGCGTATTCGTCGACGATGAGCCCGAAGGTGCCAGCACCTTGCTCCCTAAATGCGGCACGGTGGCTTCCAAACCATCCGAGAGCCGCCACCGGTTCAACCGGCAGGTCCCCGATGGCAACCGACGCCGAGCGCGCCTCCGCCATTACAAAGATGTTATTCGTCGAAAAGGCCGCCGTGCTTGTCCACTGGTCGCCGGCGAATTGCACGACGCGACGAGCGTTGTGCGTCTCCTGGCCGAAGCCAAGGACCGCGGTGAGACCGACATCGTCGAAGTCAAATTGACCGTAGACGCCGAGGAGGTAGCCGTTGCCTTGCAGTGTGCTTGATCGCTCGTTCACGCCCATAGACGCCGTGCCTCCGCCCACGCTCACGCCGATGCGCAGGTTCGGGCGCTGCACAAGGTCGACTCCGGCTACGAGCCCGGACAAGTTCAATGTGGCCGCCGCTCCGTTTGCGTCGCCCGCGCGGCCTGTATCGGTGTACCCCGCGGCCCAGACGTTACGCTCGGGCGCTCCCGCCTCCTGTTTCGAATCAGCTCCTACGCTGCGCAGCACGGCGCCCGCGAAACGGTCCACAATCCTCGAATTCAATCCCGCTGCGTGTGCGTACACTTCACCTGACAAGCTGTCGAAGGCCGCCCGCGCGGCATCCGCTTCACTGCTCGGCAAATTGTCCAACCAATCGTACAAATCGACCAGATCGGTATCGGGCTTGGATTTGGCCCGCGTGAGGGCCTGCCCCACGGCCCGCTGATTGGTGGTCTCACCGATGGAGGCGTACGGGACGACGGCGAGAATGAGTTTCATCGAACCGCTCTCGAGCCATCCTCCGTAAAAAAGACGCTCCGGCATGTCAACTTCGAGGTTAATGGTATCCGGATCAAAGCTCACGTTGCCTTTGACGATCGTATACTCGGCCCGGTCCGGCCGCGTCGCGCCAAAGGTCGGGCGTATCCGCACCGTCGTGCCGCCCGCAAAGGTCGCGGTGCCGCCAACGATGACGAGTTGATCGTAGTTGACGCCAGCATCCGGATCCGTCGACGCGTCCAGCTCAATGAGAAGAACACCGTCAGCACCTTGTGTGTAATTACCTGTAATGGTCAAAATCCCAAAGGAGTTGCCCGGCGACATCACGCCGCCGTCATTGGTCACATCGCCCGTCACGTTGCCTACGCCGACGAGTGCTCCGTCGTGTAGATGCAAGTTGGCGATGGCTACCGGATCATCGATGCGAAGAAAAGCGTCTCCGACATCGACCTGGCCAAGGTTTGTACCGATGCCGAGCTGCCAAGCCCCACCGTCGATCCACGTCTGTTCGATGTTGCGGGCGGAAAGGTGATTCCAAGCCGATCCCGGGGGTAACGTGCTCGCCCTTGCACCGAGCAGCGTCAGCGTGTCGTCGCCTAAACCGCCGTCGAGCATACCTGTGAGGACGGCACCATAATGAATCGTCGCCTCGTCATCGCCGTCACCCAAAATGACATGGCCGTCTACGGTAGCGCTGCGCTTCAGAACAAACTCATCGTCACCGGTGCCCATGTTGACATTGCCGACGATGCGGCCGGTCCCGGAAACGCTGAGCGTATCCGCGCCTTGACCCGTCCACACGTCGCCCAAAATCGCCCCTGTATTATCAAGGGAAATAGACCCGGTGGAATGTCCTCCTGCGAAAGCGACCTTGTCCCCCGCATCAATGGTGCCGTCGTTTTGCACCGTGGCGACGTCCGTCACGTTGACCGATACAGCAGCACCGCCATTGGCGGACGTTTCCACCACACCGAGGTTATGAAACTGGATACGGTCCGACGCTCTGCCGTAACCAAACCCAACACCCGTGGCGTTGTTGGCGGACGCGTACACGTGGCCGTCGTTTGTCACGTCTGCGACCGCACTGTTGACAATGAGTCCTTGGGCGACACCGGCGCCGCCACGAGTCGTGGCCGATACGTCCCCGCGCACCGTCACCGTGCTGCTCGCGCCGTCCACACTGACACCACTCGCGTACGTTCCCGCCTCGGCTGCCACGGTGTCGACATCCAGCGAGACGGCTTCATCTCCCCGAACAGTAACGGCTCTCGCCTCTCTCCCGGCCCGAGCGACCACCTCTCCCAACGTCACGGCGAAGTCGTCTTTCCCGCTGAATGTCGCGCCGTAAGCGTGCGAGTCAGCTTCTTCGGCAACGGCTTCGACCGCGTCAACTTGGATTTCCGCTCGGTCGCCCGTATTTAGGGACACACCCCACGTTGACTTTTTCGCCTTCGCGCGGATGTCACCAAGACTCGCTTTGAAATCGTCCCCGACCGTTCCGGACACGCCCTCGGCAGTCGAATCAGCCCCCATGCCGACAGCGGTGATGACGCCTGCGTGGATCAGCCGGGCGTTGTCGAGCACATCGCCAGCTGCCGCATGCCGATGGTTCAAAGACACGCCGGTGGCCCGGGCCGCGGCGGAGACGATGACGTCGCCCAACGCCACCTCTGCATCTGTGCCCCCAAACAAACCCATGCCGAGCGCTGTTGAATCCGCGCCGATGCTCTCTACATCAATGGTTCCAAACTCGATGTCCGCGTCTGTCGAGAAGTAGAGGTTCACTCCCGACGCAAAACCTTGGCCGGTGACGGTCACATCACCGCCTCGGGCCGTAAATCCAGCGCCCGCCATAACGTGGGCGCCCCTCACCTGCGACCCGGTGCCGTCCGCCGCCGCTACCACGTCACCGATCGTCAACGTGAAGTCATCTCCGGCCGTAATCACCGTACCGCTCGCGGACGACCCGTCCGCCATCGTCTTGGCACGAATCGTCCCCGACTGGGTGAGCGTCCCGCCGTCTGCGGCATTCGTGTAAATACCGATCGCGTCGTTGAGCCCTGCAACGTCAATGTCGCCGAGGGAAACGTCCATGTCGTCCGCAGCGTTAATGTTGACACCGCGCACATTAGAAACAAGTTCGGTACCTTGGACTGTAACCGTACCTGCATGGCGAATCGTACCGCGATCACCCATCGTGGCAGCCACGCCTTGTACGACGTTGCCGCCGCCCGTGACGGTGACGTTTTTTATGTCCGATTCAAACTCACGCCCGGCATTGACCAACACCCCGTGGGCATTGCCACCCGTCGTCGCCGTGACGTCTCCGTCCATCGTGAGACGCCCACCCTGCCCGACATAGTAAGAAACGCCCCGGGCTAAGTTGCCCCCGTTCACATTGGCGGTGCCGACCGTCAACGAGAAGTCGTTTTCGGCGACGACGTCCACGCCGTACGCTTCGGACGTCCCTTCGCGGGCTGTAGCCGAAAGGTTGCCCGCGTGAATGAGGCTGCCGCCGTCTCCGGACGTGCGCCAGTAAACGCCCGTCGCTCTGGCACCGGCTTCCGCGTCAATGTCACCGACGGTTGCGTTCATATCGGTCGTCGCCATGACGTGCACACCTTCGGCGACGGAGTCCGCGTCACTTCCCGTCACGTCGATGAAGCCCGTATGGGTCAATGTGCCGCCGCTTGTTGTACTGAGGGAGATGCCACCGGCAAGCCCGCCTCCGGCGGCGGTCACGTCACCAAAAGTCGCCGAAAAGTTTTCGCCGGCCTTGATCGATGCACCGTAGGCCGCGGAACCCGCGTCCGTCGCGGTCGCTTCGATGGCACCCGTCACCACAATGTCCGCGTTATTACCCACAGTCGGGCGTACAAGTATAGTGTCATCCGCGGCAATGCCTTTCGCAAGCGCGCCGCCCGTGGCCGTGATATTGTCTACCGTCAGCGACAAATCGTCCCCGGCCCCGGCGAGATCCACGCCATAACTTTCGGATCCCGCATCCCGGGCCGTGGCGACGATATGTCCGGTCTGGTTGATGCCCGCGCGATCGCCATAAATCCCCACGATCATACCGGCAGCCGCGGCCCCTGCCTCAACGGTCATATTGCCGATCTCGCCCGTCAGGTCGTCCATGCCCATGAGGACAAGTCCGGCAGCTTCGGAACCGCCATCCCGGGCCGTGGCCTCAATGAGCCCGTCATGGACAAGACTTCCTTCGTTACCCGAAAACATGGCTACGCCGACGACCCCATCGCCGGCCTCAGCGGACACATTTCCCACAGTCATGGACAAGCGCTCGTTTCCTTGCGCGGACACGCCTAGAGCGTTCGAACCCGCGTCCCGGGCGACTGTTTCGACGTCACCTGCGACTTCCAGCGAACCGTCATTTTGCAAGAGTAGCTCAATGCCCACAGCGGATGCTCCCGCCTCGGACGATACATTTTGAAGGGTCATGTCAAAGTTGCTTCCGCCTTCAAGCGCCACGCCTAAAGCTTCTGAACCTGCTTCCCGCGCCTCCACGGTAATGTCGCCTGTCATATGAATCACGGCGTTTTCACCGATGGATCCCGATCCGCCGATTCGGTCTATATCGATGCCGATGCCTTGGGCAAAGGCGCCGCCGCTGACCGTCACGTCAGCCAACGTGGCGTCGATGTTGTCGGTGTTGTTAAAGGCGACCCCCTGAGCTTCAGTGTCGGCCTCCGTGCCCGTCACCACGACCGGGCCTGCAATGTTGAGCGCGAGGCGGCCGTCTTCACCCGATGTATTAAAAACTTGGACACCCGTTGCGAGCCGTCCCGAGGAAACCGTTACGGTGCCGATGGTCGCCTCGACGTCGGCATCAAATTCGGTAGAACGCAGACTGAGCCCGGTTGCCCACGAGTCCGCGCTGCTCGCTGTCGCCGAGATGTCCCCCGTCACGGAAAGGCGAGTGCCGTCCACCGCCCCAAACAGAATGCCCATCGCGCCTGAAACCGCTTCGGCCTTGACTGTGCCCAGGGTCGCCTCTTGGGCGCCCCGAAGGTCGAAACCCCGTGCCCACGCCCCGCGGCTCTTGACGTCCATCGTACCCGTATGGGTGACGCTGCCGTTTTGAAGTATAAACTTGGCCCCTGTCCCATAATCGTCCAAGTCCATCGTGACGTCACCTATGATGACGTCGTAGTTGTCGTGGCCGCCCGACTGAATACTGACGCCCGAAGTCATGGAAGGACCCGTGTATGACATGCCGTCGGCCACCGTAATGTTTTTGCCTTCCGGCATCTCAAAGCCCCAAAAACGCACGAGCTCGGCCTCAATGGACACGTCGCCGTTTAAAAACGCGCCTTCAGTCGTCGTGAGCCCTACGTCCGGCTTATCGATCGTTACATCTTCCGTGTACGTGCCCGCCCGCACGATGATGTTGTCCCCGGGTGTCGCGGCCGCCAGCGCATCCGCAATGGTCGCGTAATCTCCCGCTTCCGTTCCGACGTACAAATCCGCAGCCAAGGCCGTCGGCACGCAAAGACCGACGACCAACACGAGGCCGAAACAGGTTTTCATAAGCAATCGTCGCATGATACGAACCAACCTTTCCATTGAAACTAAAACCCTTTACGATTGCGCGTGGGCAATGAACCATTGCCCGCCGATGCGTTTCAGCGTCCATGTGATGTCGCCTTCGGATTGGACTCGTTGCTCAAGGACACTGTTGTACACATCTTGGAACCACGTAAATCGTACCGTGGCCGTGTCACCGCTGACGGTCGCGGACACGTCCTTCGCTTGTGAGTCATACACCGTGGTAACGATACTGTACACAGTATCAAACTGCGCCTTTATTTCCGCTCGGCTCAACTGCCGTGTTCCGGCAACATCGGTCCATTCCGCCGGTTCCGTGTACATGTCGGCCAGCGCCGCAGAATTTCTATCTTTCGTATGCTGCACATAGCGTGCGATGAATGCGTCGATGGTCGCTTCCGGTCCCGGACCCGCTCCCCCGCCACCCAGACCACCCCCGGAACGTCCCCCGCCGCCACACCCCGCGGCAACGAAGAGTATGAAAACTAACACGCTTACTTGAAATGCCGTAGTCCGTAGAAATCTCGTCGTCATCTGGCTCACACCGCCTCCCAGCGATTTTTCCACAACCGACACTGTCTTACGTTCTAAAATATTCGAGACGTTTTGAAACACCAGATGGAACGCTGTCAAACGTATGTTGAACAACTGTCGAATCGATGCCGACATATGCAAGGAGTTGCCGCTCAAAAGGTAGAAAACTCTGCCTTAAGCGACAGCAATAGATACATGAAACGAAACGATTGGAGGGGAGCCCCGATGAGCCACGGCACACTGCAGCCCGACTGGAGCCAACGTCTAAACGAACGGCGGGCGCTGACATTCATCGGCCGGGCCGCCGAAAGACGACTGTTTCGCGATGCCGTCAGCGCGTCCGTACTTCCGTTTCAGGTGTTCGCGATCGTGGCGCCGGGCGGCGCCGGGAAGACGACGTTGTTGAAGATGCTGGCATCGGATTGTCTGGAACTAGAGACCGACGCCGTTACGTTAGACGGAAGGTCATTTCAAGCCAATCCGGATGATTTCTTGGCCTCGTTTCGTGCAGCCTTGCAGACGGATGCCGGACAAGATTTGTGGCAAACGGTCGCCGGGCGCGGGCGCTTCGTCCTCTTTATCGACAATTACGATGCCTTGTTTCCGCTCCACAATTGGCTCTGTGACGCGTTCTTCCCTCGGCTTCCGCAAAACGCCCTCGTCGTCACCGCCAGCCGACAAATGCCGCCTGAGCCGTGGCAAACGGATCCCGCGTGGAAAGCCCTCATCCACACACGAGCGCTCGACAACTTGTCTGCTGACGAGAGCGCCGACTATTTGACGCTGCGGGGAGTGCCCGCAGCGGAACACGATGAAATTGTGCGCTTCAGTCACGGACACCCGCTCACCTTGTCCCTCGTCGCCGACTTGTACGATCGGCGACCGGACTCTGCATTCGGCCTTGCGACGGCGCCCGATGTCGTCCAAACGATCGTGCGGCGGTTTGCCGGTGACGTGACGGACGCCATGTGTCGCCACGCCTTGGAAGCGTGTGCCCTCGTACGGGTCATGACCGAAAGTTTGCTTAGCGCCATGCTCGAGGTGACAGACGCGGGACAGGCCTTTGCCTGGTTGTGCGACCTTTCCTTTGTGGACACTGCCCCCGGAGGCATCTACCCGCACGACCTTGTCCGCGAAGTATTGACTCTGGATCTGAAGTGGAGACATCCGGATCGCTACGACGCCTTGCGCCTGCGGGCCCACAAATATTACCACACCCGTCTGCAGCATGCTGACGAGACGGTGCGCCACGACGCGTTGACCGATTTGTTGTTTTTGCACCGCCATCACGACGTCCTCAATCCGCTTCTCGGGCAGGCCTTCGGCGCCATGGTGCCCGAGGCGGAACGGGCCGCACGAAGCGATCACGCCCGCATCGTCCAACTCATTCAAAACGTGGAAGGGCCGGCTTCCGCCCGTGTCGCCGCCCGCTGGCTGGCGTTGCACCCGGAGGGCGCGCGGGTCGTGCGCGGGACGGACGGCGGCGTCGCCGCGTTTCTGTTCATCCTGCGACTGCGCATGCAAGCCGGTGAGTTGTTTGTCGACAGTGTCGATCAGCAGGCACCCGTGCGGGAAGTGAACGACGAGATCACCACGGCGTTATGTGCTTTCGTGTTGGGAGACAACCCCGAAGGCCGACCCTTGCTTAGGGACGGTGAAAAAATGACGATCACCCGCTACGGCGTCGATGCCAAAACGCACCAGCGTCCGTCGCCAGGTGTCGCCGCCCTCACCGTGGAACTCGTCCGCGACTTCGTCACGACGCCAAATCTGAAGTTAACTTTCAATGTCATGGCCAACCCGGATGAATGGGAACCTATCGCCCGGCAACTCAATTTCTTTCAGCGCCTCCAGCCGTTCCAATTTGCCGTGGGCGGCCTGACCTTTGGCGTATTCATGCAAGACTGGCGCCACGAATCGCCCCAACATTGGATCGCTCGCATCGCCCCGGACCGGGAGTGGCATCCCGTGTCTGACAAGCATCCAGCGATCGTCGCCGCGACACCGGAAGCTCAACCATTGTCGAGACTGACATCGAAACTGACGACCGATGCCTCATCGACAGCATGGTTGCGCCACACGCGCCACGCTCTTAAGCACCTACATGCACCGGATGTACTCATGAAAAACCCGCTCATTGAACTGACGATCGTGCGCAACATGACGTCCGACACCACCCACAACACGGCGAACATGAACGTATTTGGCCCGGCCCTCGCGTTACAGCGGCTCGTCATGGATACGGTGCAATCCTTCGCGGCACAACCCGATCGGGCCAAACTGTATAAAGCGTTGCACTACACATTCATCGAACCGCAAGGCACGCAAGAACAGGTCGCTGAATTTCTCAACATCCCTTTCAGCACATACCGGGGTCATCTGCGGGCGGGCATTGACACGCTGGCCGTCGTATTAAGGGAACTCGAAATTCATAGCCGCGGATGACGAGCATGCGACATTCGTTGCCGCGGAGCGAAGCCTACGTCGATAGGAAGCCGCCGCTGAAAAAGGTGATCCTTCGGGAGCCGATCCCCGCATCACCCGTTTTCTAGCCTACACCAA
>CALKAQ010000008.1 GCA_937983075.1 uncultured bacterium
CTTTGCGCCGACGCGCACAAAGGTTATTCCATGCCGATCGGGGGCGTCGTCGCCTACGACGGGCTGATTTCGCCGTCCGGCGTCGGCTTCGACATTGCCTGTGGAAACAAGGCGGTCCGCACCGCGCTGAAAGCCGCCGACATCCGCAAAGATCTGCCCAAAATTATGGACACCATTTTTTCGACCATCAGCTTCGGCATTGGGCGCAAAAACCCGACGCCAATTGACCACCCCTTGTTCGACAGCCCCGATTGGAACGTCCACCCAGGGGTGGTCGCGTTAAAACAGCTCGCCCGCGATCAGCTCGGAACGGTGGGCGGCGGCAACCACTACGTCGATTTGTTTGAAGAAGAAAAAACGGGCGATCTGTGGGTTGGCGTGCATTTCGGTTCTCGCGGGTTCGGGCATAAAACCGCGACTGGCTTTTTGAATTTAGCGGCCAATCGTCCGTTCGACGCCCCCCTGCCCGGCGAATCGATGGATGCCCCACCGACGTTGCTTCGCGTCGACACCGACCTCGGACAAGCCTACTTGACCGCCATGCAGCTTGCGGGTGAGTACGCTTACGCCGGGCGCGATTACGTCGTCAACCAAGTGCTCGACATTCTTGGCACCCAGGCGACGTTTGAAGTTCACAACCATCACAACTACGCCTGGAAAGAAACGCACCACGGCCGCTCAGTCTGGGTTATCCGCAAAGGGTCGACGCCGTGCCATCCGGGTCAGCTGAGCTTCGTGGGCGGCAGCATGGCCGACATTTCGGTGATCATCCGCGGCAAAGATACGCCCGCTGCCCGGGCAAGCCTGTACAGCACGGTGCACGGCGCCGGTCGCATCATGAGCCGGACGCAGGCGGCCGGGAAATGGCGCCGCTCAGGTGGACGCCGAGTGCGGGTAGGCGGCCAGATCAGCCAAGAAGAAATGCTGCGCCAGGTGAAGGCGTACGGTGTCACGCTGCGTGGCGCCGGCACCGATGAAGCGCCCGGCGTCTACCGCCGCTTGCAGACGGTGTTGGACGCTCACGCCGATACCATCGAGATTTTGCACGTGCTCAAGCCCATCGGAGTAGCCATGGCGCCTGCCGACGAGTACGATCCCTATAAGGACTAACGATCTTTCGGTTCCTCCTGCTCAGCCCGAGCCGGAAATCGATCGAGCTCATCGAGGTTGAGTCGAAACGGGTTGAACGTCGTGTTGTAATCGTAGACGTCAACGCCGCTCACGCGTTTGAGAACGGTGACGACACCATAGGTCAAAGGCGTCAACAACACTTCAACCCCGACTTTGATGACGTAGGCGACGGCCATGATTTCGAAGATCAACGACCACGACCACTCACCGGCATAGGCGACTGGAAAGAAAATCAGCGTATCGACGCCTTGCCCGATCAAGCTCGAGCCGATGGTGCGCAGCCATAAAAAGCGACCTTTGGTCGCCACTTTGAGTTTGGAAAGTACGTAGGCGTTGAGGAATTCGCCGACCGCGTAGGCAAGCAGACTGGCGATCGCAATGCGTGGGGCTAAGCCGAGCAGCAAATCCCAGGCTTGCTGGCCCCCCGCCGCGACCCATTCCGGCTCTCCCGGCAACAGGCCGACAAGCCACACCGCCGCACTCATGAGCAAGTTGGCGGTCAAGCCCGTCCAGATGACCAGCCTTGAGCGCGCAAAACCATATACTTCGGTCAGGACGTCCCCGAGCAAATAGCTCAACGGAAAAATCAGATCACCGCCGGTGAAGGCGACACCGACGATGACGGGTTTGACGGCGGTCACCTGGCTGATCATCAATACGCCGACAAACAGCCCCGCCAGGATGGAATAGTAGCGCAACCCCCTTCCTCCTTTCACAAAGTTTAGGCCCGTTGACTGCCCAGCGTGTAGTTGACGAGCTCTTCGGGACTGATCGGCTTGCCGTCGCGAGTCACGCGCATATTGTCCGTCGAAACGTCATCGATGATTGCCAGTTGGTCTCCTACCGTGCCGCATTCAAACTTAATGTCGATGAGTTCGAGGCCTTTGGACTGCAACTCACCGCGAATGACTTCCGCCGCTTTTTTCACAAGCGCCTTGGCCTCGCGTACTTCATCGATGCGCATGATGCCGAGCGCGTCGATAGCTTCGTCGACGATCAACGGATCACCGCGCTCGTCGTCCTTCAGTGTAATTTCAACAAGCCCGCCGAGCTCGGCCCCCTCCTTGACGTATCGCCCATAACGTCGTACAAAACTGCCGGCCGCCTTGAAACGCACGATAAACTCGAGTCCGTTCCACGTCGCCCGCTTGACAATCAACGCCTGCTCATCGACGTCAGCCGCAACAAAGTGCGTCGGAACACCATGTGCGGTGAGAAGCTCGAAGAAGTAAGCCGACTGCCGGACCGCCGCCCTCCCCTTGCCGGCGACTTTTCCTACGACAAAGTTGCCGCCCGGATCCACGCCTTCTTCGGTACCGGTGACGTCATCTTTAAACACCATCTTCAAATGGCCGTTTTCCAGCTCGTACAACGTTTTTGTTTTGCCATCGGCAAGCAGTTTCATCCCATCATCCCGTCCTCATCAACCGTCTTCGCAAAGAGGCTTAATAGCGCTTATGCCTCAGCGCGGATGCCTCCTGTTTTTCCTTCCGGCGTGTCCGGCACCTCGGTCCTTTCTTGAATTCTACGCCATCGAGCAGGCTCGTGGCTCGGAACGCCACCGTTCCTTTTCGGGTTTAGTCATCCAACAATCCGGACAGCATCTGCACGACATTCTCCCGGGGTCCGATATGAGCCGACAGGAGCCGTTTCGGTTCCAACTCAATGAGTCGCTTGACAAAGGGAACGACGTCTTCCTTGGTGAGGCCAAAGAAAAGAGTCGGCCCTAGCGCCAGCTCACCGTCTTCACGCTGCGTAAGCAAGTCGCCGATGATGACCGTAGAACTGGCGGCGTGCCAATACGCAACTTCCGAAAACTTCCCCGCTTCAAAGAGCAGCACGCGCCAGCCGTTGAATTCATCGCCTTCGCCGACCACCTTGTCGGCCTTGGCACCAACTTCGGCCAACTCGGACGCTGCGGACGACGGAGCGACGATCGGCACGTTAAACACATCCCGCCACTTCGCCGTGCCACGCACGTGCCAACCGCTTGTCAACACGATGGCTTCGGGCTCTCCGCACGCCTTGATTTCTTCCACCGTCCCGGAAGTTGCGGGCGGATCGACCAGCAAGATGCCTTTTTCACCGGGAACGACATAGCCGACAATGGGAAAGCCTTGATCGACATCGACTCCGTCCCACCGCCATATATTCGCCGATACATTGGTAAGTGCTGACATCCATATCACCTCTGCAACCGAATTCGTCACCGTATCTCCAAGTTCTTCCCTCTCCTAAGATCTCCTTTTGCTCGAAAATAGCAAGAAGCTTCACGCTATCTTATCCGCTGTATTATGATCTTCCCAACAACACACCCCAGGTTGCCGGACGTGTCTGCAGCGCAGTTCATCCGGGAGCGAATCGGGCATACTTTACAAGGCCAAAAAAATCGGGGAGAAATGCGCTCAACTCCCCGCCCCATCCCCGGAGGGATACGCATGAAAACCGCCGTTTTCAGCACCCAGCCGTACGATCAGCAGTTTCTCTGTGCGGCGAACGAAAAATACGGCCACGACCTCGCCTTTTTCGAGGCACGTTTGACACGGCAGACCACTCCGCTCGCCTATGGGTATCCTGCGGTTTGCCTGTTCGTGAATGACCAAGGCGACGCCGATGTCCTCGCCGACCTGCATGCGAACGGCACTCGCCTCATCGCGCTGCGTTCAGCGGGGTTCAACCACATCGATTTGAGCGCCGCAGAGCGCCTCGGCATGACCGTCGTGCGCGTTCCCGCCTATTCGCCCCATGCCGTCGCCGAACATACCGTCGCCCTCATTTTAGGGCTCAACAGGAAAATACACCGCGCCTATGCCCGGGTTCGTGAAGGCAACTTTTCTTTGGACGGTCTGCTCGGCTTTGATCTGTACAAGCGCACCATCGGCATCGTCGGTACAGGGAAGATCGGTCTGTTGACGGCAAAAATACTCGCAGGGTTCGGTTGCCGCATTTTGGCGTACGATCCGTTCCCTGCGCCTGAACTCGAGGCCATCGGCGGCACCTATCTTTCGCTGGAGGAGCTGCTTGCGGAATCCGACATCGTCAGTCTGCATTGCCCGCTGACTCCGCATACGTACCATTTGATCAACCGAGAAACGATTGAACTGATGAAGAATGGAGTGATGCTCATCAACACGAGCCGCGGTGCGTTGATCGACAGCCGAGCGGCGCTCGACGCCTTAAAGGCAGGCAAAATTGGCAGCATGGGGCTCGATGTTTACGAAGAAGAGGCCGATCTATTCTTTCAGGATCTTTCGAATCAAGTCATCCAAGACGATGTGTTTGCCCGTCTCATCACCTTGCCGAATGTGCTGATTACCGGCCACCAAGGCTTTTTCACGTACGAAGCCTTGCAAAACATCGCCGAAACGACGCTGAGCAACATCAGCGCTTTTGAAGCCGGCCGGCTGTCCGGCAACGAAGTGCAGGCGTTGTCAGTGATGCGGTAATGCGTCAGTACGCCACTTTGTCTACGACCCGTGCGGGAATGTCGGCACAGCACGCCTCGGGCCCTCTTGCCCACATCAGCGCCCGCACGAACGCCGCACTACATCGTTACTCTGGCGCTCTGGTCCGGCGTAATCGTCTGCGACGTCTTCAGCTGTTCTTGCAGCGATTCCGCATACTCTCGTTCGGTCAGCATCACCAGCTCGTCGCCCGGCAAAATCACAAACGAACCTTTAGGCATGACAAACTCTTCGCCGCCTCGCTTGACCGACAAAACCATGGTGCGCCACTCCTCGCGCAAATTGCTCTGGGACAAAGTGAGGTGTGCGACCGGTGCCCCCTCTTCGACCTTAGCCACAATGAGCAGACTGGCCTGTCCGATTTGCAGCACTTCATCGAAAGGCCGCTTTTCCAACGGGAGATCATAAGCGGCGCTGCGCAGCGACCGGTACGGTCGAGACAGAAACAAGCGTGTGACGCTGCCGGTGATCAATCCGACAATCCAGCCGGCTATCAGGCCTAGAAACGTGCCTCCGCCGGATGAAGCAATTGCGCCGAGAATCTCCTGCACAATCGGCATCGTTCCCACGACTTCCAACGCGACGAGACGCTCGAACAGCGCCAATCCCGACAAAACCGACACAAACGTGGAAATGGCATAGGGGGTGTTCACCGCCCAAACATATGCCAGCCCCGATGTCAACACGACACCCAATACGCGCGGCAGGCCGAATAGGCCGAAGATCCCGATTGCCGTGCCAACCACGATGCCTTTAAACAATGTACTTGCGGTTGAAAGGACTCGTGGCCACAGAACGGTAAAGAAATTCTTCCATTCTTCAACGCGAACGAGAGGATGGGCGGATGCCACAATGAGGTCAAACGGAAGCAGAGCCGTGAATATTGCGACAAAAGATGAGGTGAGGCCCTTAATCGGTATGGCTGACACGTATGCAATTCCTACGGTGATGGCACGAGCTAATATAAGGAAAGCTTTTTCGTATTTGTCACGCTGCATGGGCGCCACATGCTACCTCGCCTTGTGCTGAAAGATCAGTGGGCAGCCACAGCATACAACACGTCGAATATTCGGTCAAGAGTTACACAGAGTTGCCATTTGCATCAACTGCCGCCTCGGATTAGGGGTAAACCCCTATTGTCGGACGCATTCAATTCCGTTAAGTTTGAAGCGGAAAATGTAGGAAGCCACGCTGCAAGCCGCTTCCATGGAGGTTTATGTTTCGTGCACACACGTTTGCTAAGGCACAGGCAAGCCCTCTGCTTGCTTGCTTCGATCGTTTTCATCAGCTTCGTGCCTGCCGCAATGGCAAGCGGCGAAGTGCAAGAGATCATCTTGCTGCACACCAATGATCTCCATGGCTATCTGCTCCCCTTCGTGGTGGACGGTGAAACACGTGGAGGGTTCGCTCGCTTGGCGAGCGTCGTCCGAGCATATCGTCATGAATATCCCGATCAAGTCCTTTGGCTTGATGCCGGCGATGCGTGGCACGGATCCAACCTCGCTAACTTCACGGTCGGCAGGTCCGTCGTCGATGTACTGAACGTCGCCGGTCTCGACATCATGGTCTTGGGCAATCACGAATTCAATTTCACTCAACAAGACGTGCTGGACCGTGTTTCCGAAGCGGCCTTTACCGTATTGGCGGGCAATGTCGTCGTAGCGGAAACCGGCGAGACGTTTCTTCCCGCCACCACGCTCGTTGACGTCGGCGGCGTTGCCGTCGGCATCCTCGGGTTGGTGAGTCCGGACACGCCCACTTTGAGCCACCCACGAAACTCGGAGGGTTTGGAGTTTCTCGATCCGATCGTCGCCGCTCGGTCATTGGCCGCGCAGCTGGCCAATGACGTGGACCTCGTCATCGCCGTCACACACATCGGCTTGGAATACGATCGCCTGTTGGCTGAAGCGGTGCCTGAAATCGACGTCATCGTATCCGGCCATTCACATACACAGCTCGATGAGCCTGAAGTTGTGGCCGGGACACTGATTGTGCAGGCGTTTGAGTGGGGCAAATATCTTGGCGTGCTTCACCTCGTTGTCGATGCCGAAGGCATTGTCGATTACGACGGCTACCTCGTCCCCATCACTGCCGAAATTCCGGAAGAACCTGCAGTTGCTGCAGCCATTGCCGAATGGCAAGCACATCTCGACGCTCGCCTCAACGCCGCTATCGGCGAAACGCTGGTGGATCTCGATGCCGACGCCGTGCGCATACGGGAGTCCAACTTGGGCAATGTGATGGCTGACCTCATGCGTGAGCATATCGGCGCAGACATAGCTTTCATCAACAGCGGTGCCATTCGCCGCTCCATACCGGCCGGCCCGATCACTTTCGGCGATATTTACGAAGTACATCCGTTTCACAACACGATTGTCGGGCTTGAACTCAAGGGAGAGCAAATCCTCGCGGCATTGGAAAACAGCGTGCTGCATTATCCAGAGACCAGCGGACGTTTCCTCCAAGTTTCGGGACTGAGTTATGCGTTCGATCCAAACAAACCGCCGGGTGAACGCGTCATCTCGGTGCGCATTCATTCGGCGACGGATCATCCTGACGGCGAACCGCTGCGCCTCGACCGAGTGTACCGCGTGGCCCTTCCCGACTTCATCGCCGTAGGCGGCGACGACTATGACATGTTCGCCGACAGTCCGGTGTTCTTCGGTTCGCCCACCGAAGGGGGCGCCTACTTATGGGATATTCTTGCAAGTTATATCGAGTTGGCGTCGCCCATTAAGCCCGAAGTTGAAGGCCGAATTCAAATCATCGCCGACTGAGCATCGAAATGGCATCTTCAGGCCGTCGGCCTGAAGATGCCGATCGGCAAAAAGACCGCGGGATGCCCACCGACGATCAGCGTCGCATACTCGGCCGTGGCGGCGTATAGAATCTAGTATGAAAAACGGCCGATTGTCTCCCTTTCGAGTGGCGAGTTTATATGTTGGGACCGTTGTCGGTGCCGGATTTGCATCTGGACAAGAAGTTCTCCAGTTTTTCGGTCACCATGGCATGTCCGGATTTTGGGGCCTTGCGATTGCAACGGTCCTTTTTGTTGTTTTTGGGGCGATGACTTTCGTGCTCGGTCACCGTCTGCGTGCGACATCCCACCTTGAAGTGGTGCAGCACGGCGGTGGGAGTTGGCTCGGCACCGTCATCGATGCGATGATTACGTTTTTTCTGCTCGGATCTTTCAGCGCCATGGCAGCCGGCGCCGGTGCCGTATTTCACGAGCAGTTTGGTTTACCAGCAGTCTTGGGCAGCCTTGCCTTGTCCACCTTGAGTGTTCTCACGGTATTGATGGGGATTCAAGGGGTCGTGTCAGCGATCAGCTTTGTTGCGCCCTTTCTCATCGGTTCCGTTCTTCTGATCAGCGCCTTTTCCATCGCGCAAAATCCGATCGACTGGAACTGGTATCAGCCCCAAAGCGCATCCGTGCCGTTCTGGCCTCTCGCCGCCATAATTTATGCGTCGTACAACATGGTTTTTGCCATCCCGATTTTGGCTCCGGCAGGAACCTTGAGTGATGAACATTCGTTAAAGAAGGGAGCCTTGTTCGGCGGCATCGGTCTCGGCTTGGCGGCGCTGATCATTCAGCTTGGCATGCTGTCGGCTATGCCCGAAGCGAGTCGGTACGACGTTCCCATGCTGCTCTTGGCAAGCCGAGTTTTCGGTGCATTCGCCCCGATATACAGCATCGTCCTGTTAGCCGAGGTGTACACCACGGCAATCGGCAGCTTGTATGGATTTGTCGCCCGAGTTACGGCTGGGAACAAGGCACTCTTCTCAGTCGCAACACTTGGCACCGGACTCGTCGGATTTACCGGCAGCCTGATTGGATTTTCGAACATTGTAGGCAAGGTGTATACGGCAATCGGCTATGCGGGTATTTGCCTTCTCATTCCACTGGTCGCAGCGTCGGTGAAAAGTCAAGGGAGCAGGTAATCTACACTTGCTTCAAGACAACCTTCACAATCATCCAAATTCACGACTTGCATGAAGGCACGTTGTGCACTTTGTGTGCGCAGAGAGGGCAGCCACTCCCCAACCATTGCAGCCGTATCGATGGGCGCCATAACGCCCCGCAATTTGAGGATGCTGCCCGCTCCATGTAGCAATCTTCCATTTCCTCAAGCGTCAAAGAAAGCCAATCCTCCTGCGACGCACATATTATCGCCGCTTCGAGGTATTGTCCGGCGACGTGTTCATAGCAATGCGCCGAAGCAAATAGATCACATAGATCACTGCCGCAGGTATGGCAAGAGCAAGCACAACATTGATCAACGATAGAAGGAATAAGCCCAAATCCAAAGCGATGGACTTCTCGAACATCCGTTTCACCTTCTATAGGTACCGTCCGCAGCCAACATAGCGCGGCGATTGGCCAACTCCAAATGAAATCGTTACAAAAGTTGGAAACCCTTCGCCGCTCATCGCATCATAACACGCTTGTTCCTGAATCGTCACCGTTATATCGAGTGGAGACAAAGGTTGCACGGTCCGGTATATTCTTGTCTTCGTGAAATAGTTGACCTGCATCGAGCCAATGGGTGTCTTAATTTCCGTCGCGCCATAATCCAGCGTCAATTCGATGCGCTCGTCGCCCCATATTACTAATATCCAGCCGGGTTCCTGTCCAATCGCCCGAAAGCTGGCACCTGCCCGCTTGGCTTTTTCCCACGGATCGATGGAAGGATCGACGACCCTCAGCGCATATGTTGCGCGATTGAACTCAAACACGGCTTCTTCGCCATCGTGCCAAAATGTTGTGGCGCCTGACGTATACTTCGCGCCGGAGGCTGCACTCACTCGGGGCAAAATCATCTCCGTTCCATCGGAGATGACAATCCGTACTTCTTCCTCACCGAAATATGCAGTCAACCGCATGTGGTCCGAAACAAACGTCACGCCGCTATCGTCGGCAATGGCACCGATGGAACAAGCGATGATGACGAGGCACAGCGTGAGCAGTCGCGTGATATATCTCCGAATCATGGACATTGCCCCCAATGAGTACTCATGTCAAATGGGCGAGATGCGCTCTCACCGGGGCCGCACGCACGCAAAGCCGCAATTTCTCCTTTTCTAAATCTTACCGGAGATGTTCCGTCTTATCAAGCTTGCGCTTGACCGAATGAGATCACGCCGGATCGAACCGAAACGACGGAATGATCACCTCGAGACATTTCATACCATCTCTGTTTTATATGTTATAATTAACCGTATATTTTCTCGGGGAGGTCGTATGCAATGATATGGATTGTCGTTGGAATTGTTGCGCTGATCGCCATCATTTGGATTGCACAATACAACAGTCTCGTGAAGCTGAGCAATTGGGTGGAAGAAAGCTGGGCTCAAATTGGCGTCCAATTGAAGCGGCGCTATGACTTGATTCCGAATCTCGTCGAAACGGTCAAGGGTTATGCCAAACACGAACAAGAGACCTTGCAGCGCGTGATTGAAGCACGGAACAAATTGTTCACCGGCAATGCCTCGCGAGCGGAACAAATGGAAGCCAACGATGAACTGAGCGGGATGCTCAAAAACATCTTCGCTTTGTCCGAATCGTATCCGGAACTGAAAGCCCACGAAGGCTTTACAAAGCTGCAAGAACAACTCGAAGGCACCGAGAACAAAATTGCGGCGGCACGCCAGCTTTACAACCGGACCGTCATGCAGTACAACACGAAAACGCAATCGTTTCCGAGCAACATCATCGCTTCCGTCCACGGTTTCACCCGGAAAGAAATGCTGCAGACATCTGAGGCTGAGCAGCAAAACGTTCAAGTGAAGTTTTGAGGAGGAGCTTCATGCTGCTGCACGCCCAGATTGAATCGAACAAGCGCAAAACGTGGCTGATTGCCGGAGGATTTCTGGTCTTTTTTGCGCTGGTTGGCGCCAGTGTCGGCTTGCTGTGGTTCGACAACCCCGTTGGCGGCATTGTTCTTGCCGTGATCTTCGGCGGCATCTACATTGCCATCATGATGGCCACGGGCACCAAAGTCGTCATGGCGATGAACAGCGCACGGGAAATTCGCTCGGAAGATGAAAACCCCTTCTTGTGGAACACCGTTGAGAGTCTGACCATCGCTGCCCGCTTGCCGATGCCGAAAATCTACATCATTGAAGATCCGAGCCCCAACGCATTTGCAGCCGGGATGTCACCCAAAAACGCCGCTGTCGCTGTCACAAGGGGTCTGCTTGACCGTTTGAACCGCCAAGAAATCGAAGCCGTGTTGGCTCACGAAGTGGCACATATCAAAAACTTCGACGTGCGCATTGCCACTACGGCCATTGCACTGGTTGCGGTCATCAGCGTTTTGAGCGACATGGTCATGCGCTCCATGTGGTACAGTTCCCTCGGACGGTCCCGCAACCGCAGAAACAGCAGACAGGATAACCATCCGGTCATGATGATCATCGCTTTGCTCGTTCTTGTCATCGCTCCGCTTGTCGCGGTGCTCATTCAGCTGGCGTTGTCACGCAACCGCGAATACTTGGCCGACGCAAGCGGTGCCGAGCTTTGCCGCAATCCTATGGCCTTGGCTTCGGCGCTGCGAAAAATCAGCGGCATCGACGAACCCGTACGTCGCATGGCACCATCGTGTGCTGCATTGTATTTCGCAGACCCGACCAAGAAAAAGCGCTCGAGAACAAACCTTTTCTCGACGCATCCCCCAGTCGAAGAAAGGATTCGGCGGCTCGAACAGATGATGTAATCCTCCGCAGCTGAAACCGCCACCGGCCCTCATGCCTTTTGCCTGGACAGTTGTCGCCAAGTTTTCCAACTGCCTCCGCGAATGACCGACTTCCTAAAGGGAACGAATAAAGGCGGAAACGTCAGTCAGCACATCCACTGTGTTCATCCCGGATGCAAGTGTCGCTGACGCAAGGGGAGGTTTTTCCATGTCAACCGGTCTTTGGGTTGCACTGCTTGGTATCATTGTGTCGTACATCGGCTGGTCTGCGGTGCAGGGCGAGCTCGGTGCTGGAATCTTGGGTTTCGGTTTGGCGCACATTGTACTCGGGCTGTTGGATGCCGCCTTCAATCGTGCATCTATCCATAACACCAATCGCAATGAAGTCAGCAACGAACATCACGAGTAAAACAAAACCCCGGGGGTGCGCACTGCGTTTGGTTCCGCCAACCCTCGGGGATGACTTGCGTCGAAACGTCAGCCGTTGTCCGCCTGGCTGTGAGCTGCGCCGACAAGCTGCTCGTACGGAATGCCTGTCTGCTCCACATATGCCTGCAGGCCCCGTACGACTTCCGGTGCAGCGTACGGCTGTGTGAAATTCGCCGTACCCACTGCAACCGCTTTCGCACCCGCCAGCACGAATTCAGCGGCGTCTTGCCATTGCATGATGCCGCCCATGCCTATGATAGGTACCGACACCGCCTCATACACTTGCCATACCATGCGCAAGGCGATGGGCTTAATCGCCGGGCCCGACAAACCGCCAAACGTATTGGCGAGCACCGGGCGCCGCCTGTGAATGTCGATCGCCATACCCAAAAACGTGTTGACAAGTGAAATGGCGTCAGCACCGGCTTCTTCCACCGCCCGTGCCATTTCGGCGATATCGGTGACATTGGGCGACAGCTTTGGAATGACCGGACGGCTGCTCACTGCCTTCACGGCGGCCACAACTTCCGCCGCCGAGCGCGGATCGCTGCCGAACTGAATGCCGCCTTCTTTAATGTTCGGGCACGATATATTGATCTCGATCGCGTCGATGCCTTCGGCTTCTTCCAACCGCTGCGTCACACCGACATATTCTTCGATGCTGCGCCCGATGATGTTGACGAAGATGCGCGTATCATACTGACGCAAGAATGGCAAATCGTGCTTGAGGAAATGATCGACGCCCGGGTTTTGCAAACCGATGGCGTTTAACATGCCTGCGTGGGTTTCAGCGATGCGCGGCACCGGGTTGCCTCGCCACGGTTCGAGCGATACGCCCTTGACCATAATGCCGCCGATCAGCGAAAGATCGTAGAACTCACTGTATTCCCGCCCGTACCCAAACGTGCCCGAGGCGACGAGGACCGGATTGTTCAGCCGAATTCCGGCAAGCTCGATGGCGAGATCGCTCATCCGAAATATACCTCCTCCGCCGAAAAGACCGGCCCTTCCTTGCACACCCGCTGGTATTCGGTCGAACCGTCGCCGTTGCGAATGGGCACTACGCAGGACAGACATGCACCGACACCACAGCCCATCCATTCTTCCAATGCGAGTTGTGCCGGAACACCATAGCGTTTGGCCATCGAAGCAACCGCGGCAAGCATGGGATACGGTCCGCAGGCGTAAATGGCGTCGATTTCACCCGCTCGCAGCAAGGGCTCCAGTGCGTCCGTCACCAACCCTTGGCGCCCTAAACTGCCATCCACCGTAGTCACTTCCACCTGAATGCCGAGCTCCGCCATGTCGTTGTGGCAAATGGCCAGCCGTGCCTCGTTGAAACCGAGAATCGCCCGTACATCGCCATGATGGATGAGCACTTTTTGCGCCCAAAGAAACAGCGGAGGCACACCGACGCCGCCGCCGACCAATGCCGGGCGGCTGCCGGGCAGCAGCGAAAAACCTTTGCCCAAAGGTCCGATGATGTCGAGCTGATCGCCCTTCTGCAAACGAGAAAGGATGCGTGTTCCCCGGCCGACCGTCCGGTACAGCAAGCTGTACGATCCATCGGGAAACCGGCGATACAAGCTAAAAGGACGCCGCAGCAACGGATCGAAACGGTCCGCACCGGAGACCGACACATTCATAAACTGGCCGGGCGCCGTCCGTTCAAAAACCGGATGCGGCTCCAAAATCAGTTCAAAATGTTCATCGGCGACAGCGTGCTGCGCTGCAACGCGTACAACGAATTGTTCCGGCGGCAAGGCGCTCCCCTCCTTCACGCGTCGACACCCGTTGCCGCGAGCTGCTGGAGAAAACGATCGAATAAGTAAGTGGAATCTTCAGGTCCCGGCGCCGCTTCCGGATGATATTGGACCGAAAACACGGGCAAGTGGCGATGGCGCATGCCTTCGACGGTTCCGTCATTGAGATTCTTGTGCGTGACGATGACATCCGCCAGACTCGCCTCGTCAAATTCAACGGCAAAGCCGTGATTTTGCGAAGTGATGTACGCTCTGCCCGTCTCGATTTCTTGCACCGGATGATTGGCACCGCGATGGCCGTGCTTGAGCTTGTACGACCGAGCGCCGCACGCAAGCGACAACAGCTGGTGGCCGAGACCAATTCCCATGATCGGCGCTTCTTTCATTAACACCCGGGCGAGGTCGATGCCGTAAGTGCAACGCTGCGGGTCTCCGGGGCCGCTGGAAAACAGGATGCCGTCGGGCCGTTCCGCCAGAATGTCTTCCGGCTTCGACGTAGCCGGAACCACGCGCACCCGGCAGCCGCGCTGCGCCAACGCACGCAAAATGCCCTCTTTCACCCCGAAGTCGATGACCACCACATCCGGTCCGTTTCCGTCAGCGTACACGTATGCCTTTTCCGTGGTCACCTGGCTCACGAGATCTTCATCGGAAGGCAACGGGGTTGAGCGGGCGCGTTCGGCGAGCTCCTCGACGGAAACCTCCACGGAACTGATGATGCCCCGCATCGTACCGTGCTCCCGTAAATGCCGGCTGAGTGCTCGCGTGTCGACACCGGCAATGCCGCACACGTCGTTTTCGACCAAAAATGCGTTCAGCAAATCGCGGGAGCGCCAATTACTCGGCGAAAAGCACAATTCACGGACAACGATTCCGCGGGCGTGGATCCCCCTCGATTGGAAGTCATCGGCGTTGATGCCATAATTGCCGATCAATGGGTATGTCATCGTAATGATTGCGCCACTGCTGGACGGATCGGTCAAAATTTCCTGATATCCGGTCATGCTGGTGTTGAATACAACTTCACCGTGGACCTCGCCGCGTTTGCCGATTGCCGTTCCATAGTAAGCCGATCCATCTTCCAACACTAAAACCGCTTTCATTGTCGCTCCCCCTCTTTGGGACTGCCAAAACTTCTTTCGTTCAGTTGCCCGCCGGACTCCGGCCCGCCCTTTGCAACGCTTCGTTCAATTGATCGCGAGCGGTACGCGCCGCCGCTGCTTGCGCTTCCCGGTAGTCGGCTCCCTGCCAACCGGCGTCTCGATAGGCGAAGATGACTTGTCGGGACGAGTTGACGACAGCGCCTAATCCGTTCTCATCAAAGGCGCCGACTACATCGTCCGCTGTTCCGCCTTGCGCCCCAAAACCCGGCACGAGAAAGACGGCATGCGGCATTGCCGTGCGCAGCTGCCTGAGCTGCTCGGGATACGTCGCGCCGACCACCGCCCCAGCCGGTCCGTAGCCCGATTCGCCAACCGGTGTACTCCACTGCTCGACGGCGGCAGCAACATGCTCATAGATGGGACGTCCGTCGGCCACCAAATCTTGAAACTGCCCCGAAGACGGATTCGATGTCTTTACCAACACAAAGATGCCTTTGCCGTGTTCCCGGGCCAGCGCTAAAAACGGTGCAACCCCGTCTTCGCCCAGATACGCATTGACCGTCACCGCATCAGCCGCCAACGGGCTCTCTTCGCCGAGAAACGCCGCAGCGTACGCCTCAGCGGTTGAACCGATGTCGTTGCGCTTTCCGTCGGCGACAACGAGAAGTCCGGCTTCCCGTGCGGCAGCCACGATGGTCTCATATGCACGCAATCCGTACGAACCGTACGGTTCAAAGTAGGCCAGCTGGGGCTTAACCGCCACCGCATACGGGGCCACCGCCTCGACGATGTCGCAGCCGAAGCGCTTCAACGCACGTTCCGCAATTTCCAGGGAGCTGCCCCCGGCTTCTTCGGCCGCGCGCAAAACCTCCGGCGGCAACCAGTCGAGCCGCGGATCGATGCCTACCATCAGCACACTGTTTTTCTCACGGATGGCCGCAGCAAGGCGATCGGCGAAAGACTTCATGGTTCATCGCTCCTGCTCATAACGAATCGTTCCGTCGACCACCGTAGCCACAATGGCCGCCCGGACAGGCCGACCGATGTACGGATGATTGGCCGCCAAAGACGCCTGCTGATCTTGCTCCAGCGTCCAAGGCCGGCCCGGTTGGAGAATTGTCAGATTCGCCGGCTCCCCGACGGCGACGCGCGGCTCCGGCAAGCCGAGCACACGAGCCGGTCCGGCGGTCAGCCGCTCGACCAGCGTTGCCGCCGGCATCCGCCCCGATTCGACGAGCTCCGTCCAAAGAGCCGGCACCGCCGTTTCAAGACCCGCCGCGCCAAACGGCGCCTGATCGAATTCAACCAGCTTTTCTTCCGTCGTAAACGGCGTATGGTCCGTTACCACCGCATCAATGACGCCCGTCGCCAAGCCCTCGATGAGTGCTTCCCGATCAGCTTCGGTGCCAAGCGGCGGCCACACTTTGTAAGACGTGTCATAGTCGCCCAACACTGCGTCGGTTTCCACAAGATGCAGCCAACTCACCTCGGCGGTCACCGGAATGTCTGCTTCCTTGGCCCAACGCACCCATTCGACCCCTTGGCGCGTGCTGACATGCTGCAGGTGGGCTCGTCCACCCGTCAGACGAGCGAGAAGGATCTCCCGGACAAGTGCGCTCGCTTCGGCTTCGGCAGGCATGCAGCGCAAACCGTAGATCGTCGCGTGAACGCTTTCCCAAGCGCTCGCCCCGCCGGCCAGGCTGAGATCCATGGCATCCAAAAACAATGGGGTTCCCCATCGCTGCAAATAAATGAGTGCACGTCGCACCAAGCCGCTGTCCGCGACCGGTTTCCCGTCGCCTAACGCGATCGCTCCCGCTTCAACGAGCTCGCCCCATTCCGTGGGCTCTTGACCTTGTCGCTGGCGCGTGAGCGCACCGACCGGAAGAACGCAGCAGGCCAGTTCGCTGCCGCGGCTTCGCAGTGCCCGCACGGCATCGGCGGTGTCACGAGCCGGCTCAGTGTCGGGCATGACGACGACCTTGGTGAAACCTCCGCGGACCGCTGCTTGCGTCAATGTATCGAGCCGTTCCCGCCTTTCATGCCCCGGTTCCCCTACGTGCGCATGCAAATCAATGAAGCCAGGCAGCACCCACGCCCCCGCAGCATCGACAACGGCATCGGCAGCGACATCGTTCAGCTCGGGTTCGATGCGGACAATGCTTCCGGCGTCGCACAAAATGTCGACGCGGTGCCCTTCCGCATGCTCACCTGCGGGATCGATGATACGTCCGCCTTTAATGAGTAAGCGCATCGCCTTGACCTCCCGACAGCAAATACAACATGGCCATGCGAACAGCGACCCCGTTCGACACTTGTTCCCGCACGGCGCAGCGTGGGTCTTCCATCACTTCGGGCGTGATCTCGACGCCCAAGTTCGCCGGGCCGGGGTGCAAAATGAGCACGTCAGGCCGGGCAACGCGCTGCAGGCGTTCCCTCGTGATGCCGAACAGTCGCTGATACTCACGCAATGAAGGAAACAGTCCGGGTTTCTGGCGTTCCAGCTGAATGCGAAGCACGTTGACAACGTCGGCACCGTCCAACGCGGCATCGAGATCGGTGTACACTTCGACGCCCAATTGATCCAAACCGGGTGGGATTAAAGTGGCCGGACCCGCTACCCGCACCTTCGCGCCGAGCTTCTGCAGTCCCCATATGTTCGACCGGGCGACGCGGCTATGTAAAATGTCTCCGACAATCGTCACGGTGAGACCTTCGATGGTGCCTTTGCGTTCACGGATGGTAAACAAGTCGAGCAAAGCTTGGGAGGGATGCTCATGAATGCCGTCACCGGCGTTGATGACACGAGCTTGTGTGGTGCGAGCCAACAAATGCGGCGCCCCGGCGGATTGGTGGCGAATGACGATGATGTCCGCGCCCAGCGCCTGCATAGTCAGTGCGGTGTCGGTGAAACTTTCGCCTTTCGTTACGCTGCTCGTTGAGACGGAAAAGTTCAATACATCGGCGCTCATCCATTTGCCTGCCATCTCGAAACTCGCCCGTGTGCGAGTCGACGGTTCGTAGAACAAGTTGACGACAACCCGCCCACGCATCGTCGGCAGCTTTTTGACCGAACGGCTGAAAATTTGCTTGCAAGGCTTCGCCGTATCCAAAATCGCTAAGATTTCTTCGCGCGACATATCCCGAAGCCCCAGAATGTCTTTCCGGGTGAATTCCACACGTTTCCCTCCCCAGACACGGTCACGGCACTTCTGACACGCTTGCGTACGCCTGTTACAATCCGCTGCATTTACGGTGATTGTCTCTCGATCAACACCACTCTGTCTTCTCCATCGATCTCCCGCAAGCGGACGACCACTTCTTCCAAGCGTGACGTCGGCACGTTTTTGCCCACAAAATCCGCACGAATGGGCAGCTCACGGTGTCCACGGTCGACCATGACCGCCAACTGAATGCGCGCAGGACGCCCCAGGTCCATCAACGCATCCATGGCTGCGCGGACCGTACGCCCGGTATACAAGACGTCGTCAACCAACACGACCGTCTTTCCGTCGATAGCAAACGGGATGTTCGTTTCGCGAACAATCGGTTGATTGGAGCGGGTCGCGACATCGTCGCGATACAAGGTGATATCGAGGATGCCAACCGGTACGGCGGTTTGTTCGATGCGCTCGATTTCGGCGCCGAGCCGCTTGGCAAGGGGGACTCCTCGCGTGCGGATACCCACAAGGCACAGGCGATCGACGCCTTGGTTGGCTTCGATGATTTGGTGAGCAATGCGAGTGAGCGCCCGGGAAACACCGGGTTCGTTAATCAGGACAGCTTTCTCGACGAATGACAACGCTTCTTGCACCCCCTTGGGTAAACACAGGCGACAAGAAGCGCACGGGCAGAAAACAGGCTTCTGCAGCTGCGTGATCTCCTTGCCGGCCTCTCTGGACCGCCTTAAAGGAGTCCGGTTCGCAAGCTTCGACGAAAACCTAACGATCCTGGCGTATTCTATCAGGTCAAACAGAATCGGTCAAGGTGCGCAGGCGTTGCCGCAAAGATTCCAGCTCACTCGGCAAAGGAGCGGTAAACGTCATGATTTCGTTGGTATGCGGATGCACCAACGTGAGGCGCCAAGCGTGCAAAGCCTGTCCACCCTCAAAAAGGCGCTGTTTTTTCCTCGCACCGTATCGGACGTCGCCGATGATTGGATGCCCTATGTAAGACAAATGGACCCGAATTTGGTGCGTGCGCCCGGTTTCCAAATCCACCTCAAGCAAAGCATGCTCTTTGTAGCGCTCGATCACTCGATAATGCGAAATCGCTTCGCGCCCTCCCGCCACCACGGCCATGCGCTGCCGATGGACCGGATGCCGGCCGATCGGAGCATCAATCGTGCCGGACTCGGCGCGGGGGTTTCCGTGGACGAAGGCCAAATATGTGCGCCCCATGGTACGCTCTTTTAATTGTGCCGCGAGGTGGCGGTGAGCAAACGCCGTCTTGGCGACAACCATCAACCCGGACGTCTCTTTATCGAGACGGTGGACGATGCCCGGACGATCCGCATCGCCGATGTCCGAAAGTTGATCGGTGTGCGCGAGCAAAGCGTTGACGAGCGTGTTGTCCTTATTTCCGGGTGCCGGATGGACGACCATGCCGCGGGCTTTGTCGACCACAATGATGTGATCATCTTCGAACACAATGGAAAGGGGAATTTCTTGCGGTTGAGGCGGCAGCTCTTCTTCACGGGGAATCTCCGCCTTGATCTGGTCCCCCGCCGCAACGGCGTACGACGCTTTCGTGCATACAGCCCCATTTACTGTGACCGAACCGGCTTCGATCAGCCGCTTCACTTGGCTGCGTGATGTAAACGGCTCCCCGAGCGAAGCCAAATAGGCGTCAAGGCGACGCCCCACCGCTTCCGGCTCAACTACGCAAACAAATTCATCCTTCACGCCCGCTCGCCCCTTCGGCTTCGATTTCCCCCTCGATCTGGCGATCGTTTGTATCACGGGACGAAGGCGAAGGATCAAAAAGGGTCGTCCAAATGAGCAGTATGACGCCGAGCGTGATCGCTACATCTGCGATGTTGAAGACTGGAAACATCCGAAAGTCAAAAAAGTCGACAACATATCCGGTGCGCACACGATCGATCAAGTTGCCCATTGCACCGGCTATGCCTATGGTCACGGCCCATTGAAAGAGGCGGGATTCTTGCTGGATGCGCTTGCGGTAGACAATGGCGAGGCCGATCATCAAGACTGCTACAGCAATGAACAGCGGCCGTTGATAAGCAAAAAGCCCAAACGCAGCGCCCGGGTTTTGCACGTAGGTGATGTGGAACACGCCCGGTATGACAGGAATGGTCTCGTGCAGATGGAGCGAACTTGCAACCGTCCATTTGCTGAGCTGGTCGGCGATGACAATCGCCAAAAAGATGAGCGCTTGACCCACGAAGAAGCCCCCCATGAACCGTGCCTACGTGGTATGCTGAAACGGCCTCATCGTATCATATGGCCTGCGGTTGAACAAGTGAAGGAGCGGGCAGCCGCGCCAGACGACCCGGCGGGATTCTGCGAACTCCGTATAAGTAAGCATTTAGGCGGCCTGATGGCCGCCACCTGCATCCCTTAAACACTCTCCATCCCAATCACCAGCATCATGACCAGCGGCAACAGGATCAAGAAAATAGAGATGGCAAAGGGGAGCCATTCGCGGGACCGCGCAGCAAAAAAGGCAGCGAAGACGAACGCAACCAAGTGTGCCGGCGAAATGACGAGGGACAAAAGCACCCCAACGATGATATAAATCCACGGGTTGCGCCAATCGAGCTGTTGTGCGCCCTCAGGCTTCATAGCAGAACACCTCTGTCAAAAGCACTTTCTGGTACCAGCTTGGCGAATCTGTCAGTTAGTTTAGCTCAACTACAACAGAAATGAAACCTTGCATTACGGAAACATATTATAATGCCGGCCTGCCAACTCATCATATCTCTCTTTTTACTTCCCGTGTCATTCCAAGTAGCCACTTCACTTGACTACCAACTTGTGGACAACGTCTTTTTCTGATTGCTAAAAAATAGCAACGTATCACAACGACCACCCATATTGCCTCAGCTGTTTCAATGGGCGTTGTTGAAGACGGAATTTTCAACCTTGGGATCCGTTTCGACAGTTTGCCAGAATATCCGCTACGACCGTTATTCAAACAAAGAGCCACTCCACAGGCATTACACAAAAACCCATTAGCTTTAACAGTGACGACATGACCAAATGACAAGGTCCGGACGTGTATGCCGTTCCATTGCGCACCACCTTCCGCGCTAACGCCCGCGGTGAATGCATTTGCAGACTCAATGCGGAAACGAATATACGCATCCCCACTGAGTTGCGGGAATTTTTTCGGTACACCCGACAGCTGATCTATAGAAACGTTGTAACGTGAATTATTCCAGAGTATATTTCCTCTGTTTCCGCCCAAATAAGCAGGCCGAGCGTTTCATTGTATTCAAAAAGAGATTGATAACTAACTCTCGCTATGTCTTTGCCGTCGAGCTTGATCATCCGTTCTTCCCGTACTGTAATCGCCGGGCAGAACCCAATCCAATTCGCCTCATGTACACCCCTCCACCTTTGTGAAGCCATTACGGGCGTCGGTTATGCGTATGGCTATCTCAAACTCACGCCATTTGCGTCGAGAGTATGGCCTCATCATCAACAAGAAAAAAGTCTATCGCTTATGCCATGAGCTGGGCATCTTAAGGCCTCAGCGCAGTCTAAAACCAAAATGTCGTCGCAGAATCGCTAGGAATCGGATCATTATAGGCCCAAACCAGCTGTTTGAAACAGACATCAAGTCTGGGTACATTCATGGCAAAAGGTAAGTCAAGCCGAAAATATGAGATCCAGCATAAACGTTAGGCAAAACGACCACGACTCAAGACTTACCCAAAAATTTCACGATCGCATCCTGCCCCATCGAACCAGAATATGACGCCTGTACCGTGGGTACGCCAGTAATAGACTGGAAGAACACTCCCGAGTCCTGCCTCAACTTTCGCAAGGCCGTTTCGTGCCAGCTCCAGCGTGACATTTCCGGTTATTCGCCCCGACCAGTCATCAATGAGTTCATTGCTGACGTATGCGTATGCCAGGCTTGTAGGATTCGCAGTGGGATCAAACGGATCAGGTCCGCCTTGAACATAAAAGGTTTCAGACATACGCCACTCGTCCGCCAGGTAAGTGATCTCACCACCGGCATGGTCAAACATGAACGTATTGTCCGAGTAGATGCGAAAAACCGCATACGGCTGCCACGAAGCAAGGTGTTCCGCTCCGGATGTGACTCTGATTTCCGGGCCTCTGCATATCTGGAGATCGTACGGTCCGTGGTCGATGGTTTGACCTTCCAACCGATTGGCTCGTTGCCTCATTATCCGCTGCCTCATTTCGTCGACGGACTCAACGCCTGGGGTGACGACTTGCGAGATGTGCACTTGTTCTATGAGCAATGAACCGACATGACCGTCGACGTCTTCCACCCATAATTTACCTACATATGCACTTCCCGGATCAACGGATATCACACATGAAATGTCGGCACGGTGTATGTTGCAAAACCCGGCATCGCTATGCACACTTGAAATTTCCACATCAAATTGAAATGCGAACTCGAAAGTCGTTTGATCGTGCTTATAAACGATGACCCTGTCAACCAATTGCGGGGCCAGCGCGACAGCAAGAACGCCGCTGCCAATTTCCGACGAGTTGCCCAGCGAATCCCAAACCGTCAACGTCCATTCCCATATGTTGTCGTGAAGGTCTGAATCAATGGAGTAAGCAGATTCCGCAAGCCCGGTCTTCACCACTTTGCGCTTCTCCAGATCATCATCGGAGACCATAAGCGGCAGGAATTCGATTTGCCATTTCGCTTGGGGCGAACCGATGGGACTGTGGTAATCCCATACAAATGTGACATTGGCTCCGCGAGCATAGCCTGTTTGATCGACGCCGATGACTTCAACCACACCCGTCGGAGCCGTTGCGTCCCGTTCGGCATCGGCGTTCTCCGTTATAAAGCGAGTAGAGCGCACTTCGTCGAACGAGAAGACCGCAGAGTTATTCGCATCCGCTTCTGCGCTGATGATGGTTCCCGCGCAGACAATCAGAATCCCTAATGCCACGAACCCCAATCGCCTCATGCCCTGAACCTCCCGGCGAAACTTTTGCCCTGCTCCCGCGGGAATCCATCCCATTGTGTCTAATATCCATTATCACCAAAAGTTGCCGATTCCACTTTCATACGTTCGAAAAGTTCATGCATTATCCTCCCTGTTTTTATGATATTGTATATAAAATTGTCATTCAGCCATTCAAAACAGAGGTGACATGCCACACAGCAGCCGCCCATCTTCATCAGCCGTTGCCCTTTTCTTCATCATCGTCGTCCGGATCAAACTCCTCCGGCGCGTCTTGTGGCGAATTGGCCGTCCCGTGCCGAGCGACAATTTCCCACGCATCATCCCCGTCCATTTGATAATCTTCTTCGCCGAGGTCATCGGACGCGCTGAACGGAAAAGGGTTAGCCTCTTCTTCAATCGGGCGCATGGGACGTTCCACCTGTCCGGTCATTTCTTCGCTGCAGTCGACACACATGGTCGTATAAGGAATGGCCTCCAAGCGAGCTTCGGGAATCGGCCTGCCACAACGCTCACAAATCCCGTAGGTGCCGGCGTCCATCCGCTCAAGCGCGTGATTACACGCCGACAAAACGTAGTCCGCTTGAGCAAGCAGCCCCAAATCTTTCGATCGTTCCATCGTCTCGTTTCCCAAGTCCGAAGTGTGTTGATCCAAGCTGGAAAGTTCACCGACCGATTCCGACAAGCTCCGTTCAAACGCCGTTTCCCACAGCGAGTCCCGCAGTTCCCGGCGCTCCTGCATGACCTCGAAAATGCGCTGACGAAATCGCTCCAATTGCTGCTGCCGCATCGACCACCACTCCCACCGAAAGAAATCGAATCTGGAACTTCGTGCATTTCGGCTGATCCCACACAAAGTGAAACAGAACCGTATACGAAATAACCGACGGGCCTTCCCCCTCCCACACGCAACGAAACAGAGCGGTATCCGCTGCTCAATCACCTGCATCGGCGCAAAAGACGTCGCATCGCTCCTGTCTCCGAGCTGACGGTAGGTTACGGTACAGCCTTCATTTCGCTGGCGACAATTTTCGCTATGCTGGCGAAAAACTCGCCAATGACAGGCAAGTTCAGCTGCGCCAGGCGGATCATCAATGCCACAAAAAGCGTTGTCACCAGTGTCAAGCCGATGGCGATACCGAATCCTCGCGCCACCCCGGAGAGGAAGTTTAGGTAAAGCATGCGCCAAGGGCGGTTGTACAACTCAATGAATTCGGCCAAACTTGCTTTCTCAAATGCTTCCACCGCCTCTTGCAGCCGTCGGATCAAGGTCGCCGCAACTCCGTGGCGCAATTCTTTGTTATGGTTCACCCACTGAACACCCCTGGCCTCAAAGATCCTTCCACCGTGATACTCTCTCCTCAGCGGTGAGTCAGTATAAGCCGAACAAGGGAAATCAGATGGGCCAAAGGGAAGCACGGTATACAAAAAACGAGGCGACTCCTCCAAGCCGCCCCGGACCAATCCGTTATTCCCTCCTCTTGAGCCGTCTCGATCGGAAACTCAGCTATAGGTAATCAATCAACTCACAACCATCTCCGTCAATTCTGTACCGCATGTATGTGCTGTACGGCCTAAAAAATCCTGTAACAAGTTCGGACCCGGTGATGAACAGCTCCCATTCATACAAACCGTCGTTAGTAAGCGTTATGCTTGCGGATTGGCTCCAATCATTTCCTTCAAGAATTGTCCAATCACCGCTAAAACGCAAGTCAGCGATCTCAGCCCTGGAAATAGGCTCCAGTCAGAACTTCGGCAGCAGCCGGCTCCCCAACGAGTCCGATCATGCCCATCGCGATCATTAGCGGCAACCATCTACCCACTTAAAACATTTCCCACCTTACGTATTTTTCGAAACTCAATGAACTACAATTAACCGTTTCCCCCACAAATACCTTCTTTACCCGCCCCACACGGAGCGAAACAGAACTGTATCCTCAAAATTCGCTTGGCTGCAGGTGATAAGCGGAGTAGAGTAGAAGGCGGAACACCGAATGGAGGCCAATTGCACATGGAATGGAAGACAGATCGATCCCGCGAACTTTATGCTGAGGCAAAGCGCCATATCGTCGGCGGCGTCAACAGCCCGTCACGCGCTTTTGGTGCTGTCGGACGTCCCTATCCCATCGTGATCGACCGAGGTCAAGACGCCTATCTATGGGATGTCGACGGCAATCACTACATCGACTACTTGTGCGCTTACGGTGCCATGCTGCTCGGACATGCGCATCCTCATATCGTCGAAGCCGTGCAGCGAGCTGCAGCCCGCGGTACGGTCTACGGTACGTTGACGGAGCTTGAAATCGCCCTGGCCATTCGGCTGAAAGAAGCACTGCCTTTTGTCGATCAGTTTCGCTTTAACGTATCGGGAACCGAAGCGGTCATGAGCGCCATACGCGTAGCACGCGGCTACACCGGGCGCGATAAACTGCTGAAGTTCGACGGCTGCTATCACGGTCATACCGATCCGATGCTCGTCGCGGCCGGCAGCGGAACGTCGACGCTCGGGATTGATGAAAGTGTCGGCGTCCCCAAAGGGATTACCCAAGATGTCATTTCGATTCCGTACAACGACGTGGAAACCTTCACCCGCGTCATGGAGGAACAAGGCGAGCAAATTGCCGCTGTCTTGGTCGAGCCGATCGTCGGCAATTTTGGCATCGTGACACCCGCCCCCGGATTCCTCGAAACCATCAGCCGCCTCGCAAAAGAAGCCGGTGCGCTGACCATTTGGGACGAAGTGGTCACGGCTTTCCGCTTCCGCCCCGGTTCGGTGCAGGCGTATTTTGACTGCACACCCGACATCGTCGTTCTGGGCAAGCTGATTGGCGGTGGCCTGCCCATCGGAGCTTACGGCAGCCGGGCCGAAATCATGGAAGTCGTCGCCCCAGTCGGGCGCGTTTATCAAGCAGGCACCTTAGCCGGCAACCCCGTTTCCACAGCTGCGGGTTTGGCGTTTCTCGAAGCGATCGAAAGCGATCCGACGTTATACGAACGCACCGCACGCTACGCTAGAATATTGGCCGATACAATTGAAGACGCCGGAAAACGCCATGGCATCCCCGTTTCCGTGGGACTCTTCGGCGGAGCCCTTTCACCGTACTTCACTGATCAGCCGGTCACCGACTTTGCCGGCTGCGAAGCTTCCGACTCCGCACGTTTTGCCCAGTTCTTCGGCTACATGCTCGAACAAGGCATATGTTTTGCACCTTCCAAATTCGAGGCGCTGTTCGTTTCCGCCGCCCACAGCGAATCCGATATCGACTACACAATTGAGGCGATTGAACGCGCTTTCGCGCGCATGGCGCGTGAAGAACCGCCTGTTTTGGATTCGTGACTCTAAAAAAATAAGGGGTCGACTGCCGATTCGTTCGGCAAGCGACCCCTTCACATCGACCTTTGTGGAGGTAAAGCACCTCCAGTCAACCGCCTCAGTTTTCCCCGCCGGTTTCAGCCATCTTGCTCAAGACCTTCGAGCACCGTTCACACAGCGCATCTGCATCTTCTTCCGCTTCCGCCGCTGCGGGCTCAACCACGTGGCGCCAGCAGCGCGGGCATTTCTTGTGCGCCGTTCGCTCCACGGCCACCGTCAAACCGCTGTCCGTCACCGTGACGACATCAGCGGTCGGCGGCTGCGAACCGACGGCCTCTACCTTCACGTGAGCTGCAATAAACAGCTCGGCCAGCTTGTCTTTCAACGCGTCCAACGTGTTGAAGACCGCCTCATCCTGCGGATACAGCGTGATGTCGGCCTCCTGGGACGAGTTCATGACTTTCCGGTTCCGCGCCTCTTCCAGCGTTCGCGTGACCACGCGCCGCAATGTAAGGAAGCGCTCCCAGCGGGCTGCGAGCTCATCATCGAGCACAAACTGCTCGATACGCGGCCAGCGTGCCAGATGAACCGAAGGCTGCGTGCGTGTCGACGGATGAATGTATTCCCAAATTTCATCCGCCGTAAAGGCCAAAATCGGTGCAATGGCGTGGACGAGCAAGATCAAAATTTCATGCAGCGCCGTCTGGCACGAACGCCGCCACCAATCGTTCGTCCCTTCGCAATACAGCCGATCTTTGCGCACGTCGAGATAAAAGCCGCCCAAATCGACCGCGCAGAAGTGGTGCACGGCGTGATAGACCGTGTGGAATTCGTACTTGCGGTACGCATTGACCACCCGGACAAACATGCGGCGTGCCCGATCGATCGCCCACCGATCCAGTTCGTCCATCGCCGCCGTGGGAACGGCGTGTTCCACGGGATTAAAGTCGCGCAAGTTGCCCAGCAAGAAGCGGCAGGTGTTGCGAATGCGGCGATACACTTCGGCCACCTGATCGAGCAGCTCCTCGGAAATCCGCACGTCACCGCGATAGTCCGCCGAAGCTGCCCACAAACGAACAATGTCGGCACCGTACTTGTCGATCAATTGCTGCGGAGCAATGACATTGCCCAGCGACTTGGACATCTTGCGGCCTTCCCCGTCGACGGTAAACCCGTGCGTAAGCACCGAACGGTAAGGTGGACGCCCCGTCGTCGCCACCGAAGTCAAAAGCGACGACTGGAACCAGCCGCGATGCTGGTCGCTTCCTTCGAGATACAAGTCCGCCGGTCGCTGCAGCATCGGATGCTGGACGAGTACGGCTTCATGGCTCGAGCCGGAATCGAACCAAACATCCATGGTGTCTTGTTCTTTTTCGAAGCTTTCACAGCCGCATTCCGGGCAGCTCGTTCCTGCCGGAAGAATTTCGGCTGCCGTGCGGGTGAACCAAGAATCGGAGCCTTCTGCGGCGAAAACATTGGCAATGGCATCGATCGTCGATTCATTGATCAACGGATGGCGGCAATCCGTGCAGTAGAAGATCGGAATCGGCACACCCCACACCCGCTGGCGGCTGATGCACCAGTCGCCCCGATCGGCAACCATACCGCGAATGCGTTCCTTCCCCCAGGCGGGAATCCATTCCACTTCGTCGATGCTCCGCAGAGCTTCCTCACGAAAGCCTTCCACCGAGGCAAACCACTGCTCGGTTGCTCGGAAGATAATCGGGTTGTGGCAACGCCAGCAGTGCGGATAGCTGTGGTCGACCTTGCCGTGGCCGAGCAAGTCGCCTGCCTGGCGCAGATCATCGATGATGCGCTCGTTGGCGGCAAACACCTGCAAACCTTCGTACTTGCCGGCTTCGGCTGTAAAGCGGCCCGTTCCGTCCACCGGGGCGAGCACGTCGAGACCGTACTGCAGACCGACCTCGTAGTCTTCAAGACCGTGGCCAGGAGCGATATGTACGCATCCGGTACCTTGTTCGAGCGTGACGTAATCGGCCAAAATGACGACGGAATCACGGTCGATGAACGGATGTCGGCACACTACGCCCTCGAGTTCGGCACCTTCAAAACGGGCGACGACTTCGTGTTCCATCCAGCCGACGTGCTTGGCTACTGACGAAACGAGTTCCTCGGCCACGATGTACCGGGCGCCGTTCGCTTCAACCAAGGCGTACCGATATTGTGGATGCAGCGCAATGGCCAAGTTGGCCGGCAAGGTCCACGGCGTCGTGGTCCAGATGATGACGTATGTATTTTCACCGTCCAACTTGCCTTTGCCGTCAACTACCGGAAAGCGAACGAAAATCGAATCCGACCGGTGATCGTCATACTCAATTTCAGCTTCCGCCAGAGCCGTTTCACAATGTGCGCACCAGTAGACGGGCTTGAGCCCCTTATAAATGTAGCCCCGCCGATACATCTCGCCGAAAACACGAATTTGCGCGGCTTCGTACTCGGGATGAAGCGTCAGATACGGATTGTCCCAATCGGCCCAGACGCCGAGCCGTTCGAAGTCCTTGCGCTGAATGTCAACGAAGCGAAGCGCATATTCGCGGCAGCGCTTGCGGAACTCCAGCGGGGACAGTTCATGGCGGTTGACTCCGGATTCTTTAATGACTTGCTGCTCAATGGGCAAGCCGTGCGTATCCCAGCCCGGAACATAAGGCACCCAGTAGCCGTCTTGGGAACGGGAACGCACGACAAAGTCTTTCAAGATTTTGTTCAACGCCGTCCCCATATGGATGTGCCCGTTGGCATACGGCGGGCCATCGTGCAAAACGAAGCGCGGTCGGCCGTCCAAGCGGCTGTTTTCCTGCAGCTTCTGATAATATTTTCCTTCTTGCCAACCTGCCAACCGCTCCGGTTCCCGCTGAGCCAAATTCGCCTTCATGGGGAAATCGGTGTTTGGCAAATTGAGTGTCTTGCGATAATCCATTCCACGATCCTCCTCTTCCAAACAACAGGAAGCGTTCCTTGTTTTGGCAGGGTGGCCCAAAATACAAACGATCGCCATATAAAACAAAAAACCTTCCGCCCTCAGCAACTACAGATGAGGACGAAAGGATCACCTTCCGCGGTACCACCTCAGTTGGAGACGAACATTTCGCTCCCTCTTAGGAACGCCCGATATCGGGGGCCACCGGCCCGGTCTACTGCCGGCCTGATTGCCGGGTTCGGCGGGCAGCTCGGGGGCGATGGTCGATAGCGGCGTACGGGACTGGGCTCCCACCTTCCCCCAGCTCTCTGCACCCGCAAGACCGCCGACGGTCCCCTTCATCGCTCACTGACGGCCCGCTTCGGTGGTGGCCGTCATTCTATGGCAAATCTTGATGACCAGCTCTCATGCTGTGCCTGCCGCATCAGCATGCACGTTGCTACTATTTTAGCGAATGGCAGAGAAAGGCGTCAACCCGTGCCGGAAGCCATGGCCTTGGGTATGTGCTGTCGCAGCGTATCGCCCCGCAGCCCTTGGCGCATCGCTTCAAGTGAAATGACGTCTTGAGGCTGAATATTCCCCAAGTTCACGTTCGGGCCGAAACGCAGCAGCCACTCTTGCTGCTGCTTCACCTGAGGAGCTTCCCAAATCAGTCGATCAGGTTGATCGACCTCAGCAACGATGGTCTCAAACAGTTCGCTGCGTGCTCGACCGGCTTCGTCGTACACGCCTACGCCTACGCCCGAATCGCGTCCCTCAATGATGACCCATTCCGCTCCGTGTTCCAAATCCATACGCACGAGGCGAGGAACGTCCTTCACATTGAGATCTCTCGCCGAATCCTTTTTTCCCAGCTCGCTGAGCACTCGCAGTCCACGGCGTGACGCTTCCGAAATCAACCGTTGCCGATCCCTGGGGTCCAAGTCAATGGTGCCTTCGGAAACCTCGATTGCCGTGAATCCGAGATCAGCCGCCCGGGCAATAAATTCGCTGCCCTTCCCCTGCCAAAAGGCGATCTCCAGCAAGGTTCCACCCGGGTAAATATCAATCTGATGCTCTTTGACGATGCGTATTTTCCGCAGCAGTTCCCGTTTCGAGTACACCAGGGGTGTCCCGAAGCCGAGCTTCCAAAAGTCAATATGGTCGGCGGCCATGCGAAGCAAATCGCGGGTCGCCTCGACACCAAGGCCTTTGTCGATCACCATGGTGATGCCTTGCTTTCTCGGTTTGAATGTTCGACTCACTTCTGGAGAGGCAACAACCCCAGCGAAAAGTGACGGAAACGTTCGCATACCTCGGCCCCCTTTGATACGACCGGAAGATTCCTCAGCTTATGCAACAACGACACGGAGCGTGAAAATGCCGCTCCTCCCGAATTCAAGCAGGACCTTTCGAGGTCCGAAGGTGAACTCGTAGATGGGGGTCGATATGCAAACGGAGGCGATTGTCGTTTGTCACCAAGGCATCGTGCTGTCAGTGCAAGCCATTCTCCGCTGAAGCGCCATACCCATCGGCCCATCGTCACCTTCGCTCTGATGCTGGGCATGTTTCTCGCCGCCGTGGAGGGCACCATTGTGGCTACCGCCATGCCTTCCATCGTTACGGCTTTGGGAGGTTTTTCACACTACAGCTGGGTGTTCTCGATTTACTTATTGACCGAAGCCATCACCATCCCGATTTACGGCAAGTTCGCCGACTTGTTCGGCCGCAAACCGGTTTTCATTTTCGGAACCACACTCTTTCTGGTCGGCACAGCGCTTTGCGGGCTTTCCAACACCATGCTGCAATTGATAGTTTTCCGCGGACTGCAGGGGCTCGGTTCAGGTGCGATCATTCCGCTGGCGTCCACGATGGTCGGCGATTTGTACAGCATCAAGGAACGCCCCAGGGTACAAGGCGCCATGAGCAGCGTTTGGGCTGTCGCGTCGGTGATCGGTCCTGCCCTTGGCGGCTTTATTGTGGCGCATCTTGACTGGCACTGGATTTTCTACATCAACATTCCGTTTGGCATTGCCGCGATTGCGGTGCTCACTTGGTTTTTTCACGAAGATGTGCAGCGGGCGAGCCGGACACCCCAAATTGACTACGCCGGCACCTTCTTGCTCATCACTGGTGTCGGGACACTCATGCTGATGCTCGTGCAAGGAGGCACGGCGTGGCCTTGGACTTCGGCGCCGATTGTTCTGCTCGCGGCCATCACCGTCATCGCGCTGACATTGTTTGTGCTGCAAGAACGGCGCGCGGCAGAACCGCTTCTGCCTCTTGATCTGCTGCGTGACCGCACCATCTTGCTCTGCAACGTCGGCTCGCTGTTTGGCGGTGGACTCATTTTCGGACTCACATCATTTATCCCGACGTTTGCTCAAGGCGTGCTCGGCGTCGGCGCCATTCAAGCAGGCGCCTTGCTGACGTTGATGTCGATCGGCTGGCCGTTGGCGAGCAACCTTACCGGTTGGGCGTGGCGAAGCATCGGACACCGGGGAACCGCGATGCTCGGAACGTTCCTCACTTTTCTCAGCGGCAGCCTTCTTGTCACCGTGGGCCCGAATTCTCCGGCTTGGCTGCTCGGCGCCGGCAGCTTCATTATGGGCATGGGACTCGGGTTCTCGCAGACGACTTACATCGTCACGGTTCAGTCCCGCGTGGCATGGAACCGACGCGGCGCAGCGACAAGTTCGAACATGTTCAACCGCATTTTGGGCAGCACCGTTTGGGTTGCATTCCTCGGCGGGATTCTCAATCAACGCCTGCAAAGAACGTTGGCAGGCATAGACGAGATGCCCGGCGACTTGCTTGCCCAAAGCGGCGCCGCGACCGACGCCGGGCTCGACGTCGTCAGCTTGTTGCTCGATCCCGGGATACGCGAGACAATTTCGCCTCCGCTGCTCACGCAGCTTCAAGAAGCCTTGGCGCACGGAATTCACGGCGTTTTCGTAGCCGTGTTCATCACAGGGGCAGCGGCTTTCATACTGACTTGCAACTTGCCGCGCCAAGCCCTTCTCGGTGATGCGATGGGCCCGAAGAGGTAAACGAGCCGCTTCACGGCGAACATAGAACATATCCGACAGGGCGGCAATGACATCAGTCGCTTTGCCTACCCCGCCCCAATGAGAACGAAAGGAGTCGATTGGTTTCCATGGCCATCCAGTCCGCTGTGATTGATCGCATCGTCGACGGTACGCATGCGGTGCTGCTCGTCGGTCCCGACGAAGTGGAACGGGTTGTCCCTCGGCGCGAACTGCCTGCGGACGCCCGAGAAGGCACCTGGTTGAAAGTCCGCTTTCACGGCGACTGCCTCATCGACGCCGTGGTCGACAAAGAAGCTACCGAAGCAGCCGCTCGACGCATCCACGCGAAGATGGAACTGCTGCGTCAGCGCGGTCGAATGTTAAGCTAGCTGGACCACGAGCGCGCAGCACAGCGATTTTGGCTTCCATGCGATCGTAAATTTCCCGTGTTTTTGCGTAATCAGCGGCAAACATGGGTGGATCGCATGGCTGTCGGTTGCATTCTATAATTTCCAGGTGACCCCACAGTCCTTCCACTTCGTGCTCCAACATCGCACCGACATTCTGTAAACTTGATACGGGCAAAATCCATTCTTGCTCGTCGGAACCGACCAGGAAAACAACCCATTGGCGATCAACCATCCGATCGATCACGGCGCTCGGCGGCTGGGAACGGCCTTGTATTTCGAAGATCCATCCGCAGGTGATCAGCAGCGTCACCAAGACATACACGAAATGAAGTTGAATTCGACCTCTGATCATGTGCTTATACTTAGCGATTCAAATTCAAACTCCTTTTCTGCATTATGTAAATTGATTCTGCAATTGATCGACATATGAACAGAACAAGGACGGGATACTCGAACATGCATCATCGCAACATGTACCGTACAACCACAATCGGCACCGCTGCACTCATCGCTGTTGCCCTGGCGCTGATTGCCGTCATGGCTCCACACGGCTCGACCAACGCGTTCTCGCCCACGCTGACGGTTTACTTTTTCGATGTGGATCAAGGAGATGCCATCCTCTTCCAAGCAGATGATTTCACCATGCTCATCGACGCCGGGCGCCACGATCGCAACGACGTCGTGCCGTATTTGCGCTCCGTCGGTGTCGAAAAGATCGATTTGTTCGTCGGCACTCACCCTCACTCCGACCACATCGGCCAGTGTGAGCAAGTGATGAAATCGTTCCCGGTGCGAGAAGTTTGGCTGTCGGGCGATGTACACACCACACGGACGTTTGAGCGTTGCATCGATGCCATTTTAGCTTCCGATGCGGGCTATCACGAGCCGCGTGCAGGGGAAACGTTTGAATTGGGTTCAGCACGCATTGAAATTTTGCACCCCAGCGAAGTGACGGGTGACTTCAACAACGGCTCGATCAGCATGCGGGTGATCTACGGCGACGTCGTCTTCATGCTCACCGGCGACGCCGAAGCCGAAGCGGAGATGGCCATGCTCAACCGCAATCTGCCTCTGGACGCGCACATCTTGAAACTCGGCCATCACGGTTCCCGTACGTCTTCTACGACAGCTTTTCTTGCCGCCGTGGATCCCGAGGTAGCGATCTATTCGGCCGGAGTTGACAATTCATACGGGCATCCGCATTCGGAAGTCGTGCAACGCGTGGCTGCGTTGGGCATCGCCTTGTACGGCACCGATACGCACGGGACCATACGCATCGTCACCGACGGCAAGGCATACCGCGTTTTGACCGAGCGCGACAACCCGGTCGGCTTCGAGGCTCCCGGCATTCCGAACTTGTGCGCTCCGGGGCAAATCAACATTAATGCCGCTTCGATCAGCGAGCTGACACAAATCATGCATATCGGCCCCGTCATTGCCGAACGGATTGCAGCCGACAGGCCGTTCTTGTCATTGGACGATCTCACCCGTGTCAGCGGCCTGGGTGCGAGCCGTGTCCGAGACATTCAAGCTCAGGGACTTGCGTGCATCGGTCCTCTGCAGTGATGAAGCAGCATGCCGGCAAGCGGAGGGGCGGCCCCGTTGTCGAGGCCGCCCCTCTGATCGTCGAACCGTCGACACCATGCGTGGTTCCTCAAACGAAAAGAAAGCGCCCGCCTCGGCTCGCGTCAGCCATGGCGGGCGCCTGCGATGTTCAATGACTCTATAGGAATATATAACGCAAGATGAACAGCACGGCTAAAATCCACATGATCGGGTGAACCGTGCGGCCCTTTCCCGCAATGAGTTTGACCAGCGGATAAGCGATAAACGCGAGAGAAATCCCTTCTGCAATGCTGTATGCCAGCGGCATCATAATCATCGCCGTGAAGGCCGGGAGCGCTTCGGAGAACTCTTCCCATTGGATACTGGCAACCGGCCGCAGCATCAACACACCAACTGCAAAAAGAGCCGGTGCGGTAATCGCCAGGTTGTCGGCAAAGGTGACGATCAGCGGGCTGAAAAACGGCGCCACCAAAAAGGCTCCTGCAACGACAAGGCTCGTCAAGCCGGTACGCCCACCCACTGCGACGCCGCTTGCAGATTCCACGTAAGCCGTCACCGTAGGCGTACCCACAAAGGCGCCAGCCATAGTACCGACCGCATCGGAAAGCAGTGCGCGTTCGGCCCGCGGCAAGCGTCCTTCTTGATCCAAGAAGTTTCCTTGCTTGGCAACGCCAATGAGCGTGCCCATGGTGTCGAAAAAGTCGACGAAAAGAAACGCAAAGACAATCGTAAAGAGCCCGAGATCAAAAGCACCTTTGATATCCAGCTGGCCTAAGATTTCGCCCCAAGCGCCGAAGTTGGGCCAACTCACGATCGCTGCAGGCATTTCCATGATCCCAAAACCGATTCCCACAAAAGCGGTCAAAATAATCCCGATCAAAATGGCGCCCTTGACACCGAGTGCCATCAATCCACCGGTAATGAGAATCCCAATCAGCGCCACAAGCGTCTCCGGGTTTGAAAAATCGCCAAGTGACACGATGGTCGCATCACTCGGTACAATGATCTTCGCGTTCTGCAAACCGATGAAGGCGATAAACAGGCCGATACCCGCACCGATTGCGCTTTTGAGTGTGTCAGGTACCGCATCAATGACCACCGACCGCAAACGGGTCACGGTCAATAAGAGAAAAAGCACGCCTGAAATAAAGACGGCTCCGAGCGCTGTTTGCCACTCAACGCCCATACCCAAAACGACGGTATACGTGAAATAGGCATTTAAGCCCATCCCCGGCGCCAGAGCAAACGGGTAGTTTGCGAGGAAACTCATCAGCAGCGTTGCAAACGCGGCCGACACCGCCGTCGCGAGGACAACGCCTTCAAGCGGCATACCGGTGAGTCCAACGATGGCCGGGTTTACGACGATGATATAAGCCATCGTCATGAATGTTGTAATACCGGCGACAACCTCAGTTCTTACTGACGTTCCGTTCTCCCTTAAACGGAACCAGCGTTCAAGTACCCCATCTTGACGTGCCAATCATTACTCCTCCTACTGTCACGCAACATGACATGAAATGTGCTGTTAAGGGATCTCCGTCAGATTCGATGACAGAACTGTCTATCCTTCTTATGTGCCTAGACTTTAGCGTGGATAATGTTCCTTGGAAATAAGAAAGGTATAAGGGATCAAACGCGCCGACGCTTGGTTTGGCGATTCCACAGTCAACTCGAAGGTCTCGCAATCCCAGGGATAGTGATGTTGAACAGGCGCAAAACTCCACGAAAATCGGCTTGACATCTTCCACATTTGCTCTATATTAGTATCTGGTAGCACTCGACGTCATTGAGTGCTAACATCACCAACGCCCATCTGAGGAGGGAACTACATGAAACTCAAGCCACTAGCAGACCGAGTTGTCGTGAAGCCGATCGAACAAGAAGAAAAAACGGCCGGCGGCATTGTGCTCCCTGACACGGCCAAGGAGCGGCCGCAAGAAGGCGAAGTCGTCGCCGTCGGTGAAGGCAAGCTCCTCGACAATGGTGAACGTGTTCCGCCGCAAGTCAAGGTCGGCGACCGTGTGCTCTTCGCAAAGTACGGCGGCACCGAGGTCAAGGTTGACGGTGTTGAGTACTTGATCTTGCGCGAGAGCGATATCCTGGCCATTTCTGAATAACATCGGACTGTTTTTTCTCAGCACTTCACGAAGGAGGATCCCACATGGCGAAGCAGTTGGCATTCGATGCTGATGCCAGACAAGCATTGGAACGCGGCGTCAACGCGGTTGCGGATGCGGTAAAAGTAACCCTCGGACCGCGTGGTCGGAACGTCGTGCTCGAAAAGAAGTTTGGTTCCCCCACCATTACCAAAGACGGTGTTACCGTCGCCAAGGAAATCTCCCTGAAAGATCCGTACGAGAACATGGGGGCCCAGCTTTGCAAGGAAGTCGCTTCGAAGACGAACGACGTAGCCGGTGATGGTACGACCACCGCTACGGTCCTTGCTCAAGCGATGGTCCGCGAAGGGCTCAAGAACGTTGCCGCCGGCGCTAATCCGCTGTTGATCCGCCGTGGTATTGAAAAAGCGGTTGCGGCAGCGGTTGAGGAAATCAAGCGCCTTGCCATTCCGGTTCAGGGCAAAGAGGACATTGCCCATGTAGCTTCCATCTCCGCCAACGATCGCGAAATCGGTGAACTCATCGCCGATGCGCTGGACAAAGTCGGCAAAGACGGCGTCATCACCGTCGAGGAAGCGAAGGGTACGACCACGACGGTTGAAGTCGTCGAAGGTATGGAATTCGATCGCGGCTACATCTCGCACTACTTCGCGACCAACACCGAAACGATGGAAGCCGTGCTCGAAGACGCCTACATCCTCATCCATGAAAAGAAAATCTCCAACGTGCACGAACTGCTCCCGCTCTTGGAGAAGGTCGTGCAAGCCGGCAAGCCGCTCTTGATCATTGCCGAAGACGTTGAAGGCGAAGCCCTTGCGACGCTGGTAGTGAACAGGATTCGCGGCACCCTCAACATATGTGCGGTCAAGGCTCCGGGCTTCGGTGATCGCCGCAAGGCCATGCTCGAGGACATCGCCATCCTCACCGGTGGTCAATTCATCTCCGAAGACCTCGGCCACAAGCTGGAAAACGTCACCATCGACATGCTCGGTCGTGCTCGCCGCATCACCGTCAACAAAGACAAGACCACCATCGTCGAAGGCTATGGTGATCGCAAGGCGGTTCAAGGTCGCATCGAGCTCATCAAGAAGCAAATCGAAGAGACCGACTCCGACTACGACCGCGAGAAGCTGCAAGAGCGCCTGGCCAAGCTTGCGGGCGGCGTAGCGGTCATTCACGTCGGTGCGGCTACCGAAACGGAACTCAAGGAAAAGAAGCATCGCATCGAAGACGCCGTACACGCGACGCGTGCAGCGGTCGAAGAAGGTATTGTGGCCGGCGGCGGCACCACGCTGATCGACATCATTCCGGCGATTGAAAAGCTGGAGCTCGAAGACGACGAAGCGGTCGGTGCGAAGATCGTAGCACAAGCTGTCGTTGCGCCCTTGCGCCAAATCGCCTACAACGCCGGTGCCGAAGGTTCCATCATCGTCGAGCAAGTTAAGAAAGAAAAGCCCGGCATCGGTTGGGACGCTGCGAAAGAAGAATTCACCGATATGGTCAAGGCCGGTATTGTCGATCCAGCCAAAGTTACGCGCACAGCCTTGCAAAATGCTGCCAGCATTGCTAGTATGGTACTTACTACTGAAGTTCTCATCGCCGATGTACCTAAGAAAGAGAAGAACAATGTCCCCTCCATGGGTGACATGGATTTCTAAACTCGGCGACTCATGTAGAGGAGACATGAAGTCTCCTCTCGCTTTTTATACTCAGCCATTTGAAAGGAGTTCGTTGTCCTATGGCTTTCGTCATTACTGAGCCCTGCATTGGCACCAAAGACGCCGCATGCGTCGAAGTTTGCCCCGTCGACTGCATTCATGAAGGTGAAGATCAATACTACATCGATCCCGATGAATGCATCGACTGCGGAGCTTGCGAACCGGAATGCCCGGTCGAAGCCATTTTCCCCGAAGATGAAGTTCCCGAAAAGTGGGCTTCCTTCATCGAAAAGAACGCGAACTTTTTCGCCTGAGTTCAACCGCACGCCACATATCCGAAAGACGCTCGTGACTCCAAGCGAGCGTCTTTCACTTTATATCCCGAAGGCAAAAAAAGACTGTCGCAAGCTTCGGCTTGCGACAGTCTATTGGCTTCACGTTGGTGCGGGCGAAAGGATTTGAACCTTCACGACCATAAGGTCACTAGCCCCTCAAGCTAGCGCGTCTGCCGATTCCGCCACGCCCGCAGATGATTGAGCGAATATGCGATTCATCCTGTGACATCACTCATTATAACGCCTCCGAAGCGCTCTGTCAAGGCATGTTTCAAAATCACGAAATCGCTGCGGTCACACGATCATCTTCACGAACCACGAGCCGCACTTCGCCCGCAGCTTGGGCAGGCAGCATCAATTGCACTCGGTCGGGAGCAAAGATGAACGCTTCCCATGCGACCGCTTTCTCAGCGACGACGATAACATGGCTCCACTGCAAAAGCGACTTGCCGGGTTCAATGCCGAAGGAAGCCGCCAAATCTGAATCCGCTTGACAAAGTTCGAGGATTGGCGGTCTGCATTGCGCTCCTCCTTCCCCAAAGCTCAGAGCACGCCGCAAAGGCTGCCCGCTTTCCACTTCATGCGGATTCAGCGTCACATGATAGGGCGTCATGAGCCGATTGAGAAACAAAGGCTCCTCACCGACGAACGTCCAGCGTTCTACGGAAAGAAGCGCTGTCTCCGAGTCGGTTTGCAGCCGCGACGCAATCAGTTGATCGAGGCGTCGGTGGAACACCATCGTACCGTGCTTCACGTGCTCACCTTGAAGCTGAAGCGCCAAAGCGGGATGGAATCCGTCGCACACGGTTTTCGTTCCGCCGGAATCCGATGCACGTACGTGTTTGGCGTATGTCTTGCGCAACGCCGCCAGCGAAATGCCTGCTTCGGACAAGATGGTACGCACATACTTTGGCGTGGTTGAAACTACAGCGGCAATTTCAGCCACGGTCAAAAACGGATCTTGCTGCGCAACCTGCAAAACTTGCTGCTTTTTTGTTTCGCTTCGGCCCTGCCGACGAATGCCAGGCATCGTTGGCCGCCCTCCCGCCCTGTTCCTTCGTACCGCTTCTGGTCCACGACTTACCTGTAGTTCAACAAGTCCTGAATCTTAAGGGCATCCCAAGAGAAACCTTCTTCGGCGAACTCCGGATGGATCATGCGATAAACTTCGACGGTCGAAAGCACTTTTTGCACGTACGCACGTGTTTCCGGAAACGGGATGTTCATCAAGTCGTCAACCTGTCCCGACCAAATTTCCTCTCGCAACCACCGTTGAACATTCCCAAGACCACCGTTGTACGCAGCGAGAGCTGCAATCGTGTTGTCGTCAAACAAGTTTTTTAGATAAGCAAAATACCAAGCGCCGATCTGTATGTTAGTTTCCGGATCCTCGAGACGCGATACGTCGAAGTCGGACATGCCAAGCTGCTCAGCAACCCAAGCTCCCGTGCTCGGCATCACTTGCATCAAGCCTTTGGCCCCCTTGGGCGACTCCGCATGAGGATTAAACGAGCTTTCCACCCTCATGATGGCCACCAGGAGCAACGGCTCGGTGCCTGTTTCCTCTGCAGCCCGCAAAATCACCTCTGCAAACGGAATAGGAAATGCCTGCTTGAGCAAAGGCCTGCCGTACACCAAAATGCCAATCGCCAGAGCCAAGGCGAGATACACAAGGAACCAACGCCAAGAACGTCGCCGCAACGTCATCACCATCCAACTTGATCCCTACGTTGGCGGGCTTGATCGGTATTCTCAGCCCGCCGCCGGGGCGAATTAGGCCGGATGACATTGCTTTGCGACGAGCGTCTGAATGATCAGATCGGCAGTCGCGTAGTTGGTTGCCAGCGGCACGTTGTGAACGTCGCACACACGCAATAGCGCCGTGATGTCCGGTTCATGGGGCTGAGCCGTCAACGGATCGCGAAAGAATAAAACCGCGTCAATCGTTCCGTTGGCCACTTGAGCTCCAATTTGCTGATCGCCGCCGTACGGACCCGACAGCATGCGTTCAACTTGCAGACCGGTTTCCTCTTGGATCAGTTTGCCCGTCGTGCCGGTAGCCACTAGGGTGCATTGTGAAAGTCTTTCATAGTGCCGTTTGCAAAACTCAATGATCGTCGGCTTTTTTTGATCATGAGCAATGAGTGCAATCCGCATCCCGATTCCATTCCTCCCAAAGTCTTCGTACCTGCTTTTCCGTTTCACTCAACGAGCCCGAGTTGTCTATTACATAATCGGCACGACGCAGCTTTTCTTCGAGTGACATCTGGCTGGCGATCCTCCGTTCAGCCTCAGCCGCATCCACATTGTTGCGCGCCATAAGGCGGGCCTTCTGAACACTCGGTTCCGCATACACGACCAGAGTTTCATCCGCCAAGCGCAATGTATATCCCGATTCAAAAAGCAAAGGGACATCCAAAATGACGACCGGACCTCGGGCGGATGCCAATGCTTTTTGCGTTGCTTCCTGCATTTGGACGAAGACTCTGGGGTGCATGATTTCGTCTACTTTTTGACGTATTTCCGGGTCGGCAAAAATGATTTCTCCAAGTCGGGCTCGGTCCAGGCTGCCATCGGGCTTCAGGATCTGCGGGCCCAGAAGGTCGACAAGCTCCTGAAGCGCTTCACTTCCCTTTGCTACTACCCGCCGTGCGATGAGGTCGGCATCGACCACGGGAGCGCCAAGCTCACGAAAAAGCCGGGATACCGTGCTCTTTCCCGTTGCAATGCCGCCAGTCAATCCGATGACGCGCTTTCGGCCCATGGTTTGATCACCTCGGCATCATCCGCCGATCAGCGCTGACACTGAGGGCAAAAAGTCGTTCCGCGCCCACCGACAGCGATTTTCTGTAGTTTTGTGCCACAGCGCTTGCAAGGCTCGCCTTGGCGGCCGTACACAGCAAGACGTGCGGCGTAATCACCTTCTTTACCTTCCCCTTGAACAAAATTACGGATGGTGGTTCCACCGTGTTCCAGAGCTGCACGCAAACACGTTTCGATCGCTTGATGCAATCTTGCGATTTCTGCTTCACTGAGCGTATGCAGTCGCCGTTCTGGATGGATGCCCGCTGCAAACAGGGCTTCGTCGGCATAAATGTTGCCGAGTCCGGCAATCCGGCGCTGATCGAGCAAAGCGGATTTGATCCGTGCTCGACCGGTCAAAGTGCTTTTCAGTGCCGACACGGTAAACTCCTTTTTTAACGGTTCAATCCCCAACCGAAACAAGCTCAGCAGACTCGAGCGATCCGGCGCAAATGCTGCTCGTGCGAACTTGCGGATGTCAATGAACTGAATCACCAACCCGGTGTGGGTGACGATCGCCATGCGCAAATGAGGCGACATCGGCTTGCGCTCGTGCGTCACAATGAGCTGACCCGTCATTCGCAAATGGGCCATCCAGTAAGCGCCCGATTCAAAACGAAACGCCAAGTATTTGCCGTAGCGTTCGATATCCGCAAACGTCTGCCCGATCATGCGGCGTCGAAACGCCTCGGGATCGAGCCCCATAACCATCCCTGGATGTTGGATTTCCACGTCGACGATCTTGAGGCCAAGGACGTGAGCCGCCAACGACCGCCGCACCGTTTCGACTTCAGGAAGCTCCGGCATCGACGACAAGCTCCTCCATGTCGAGCCAATTCGGGCCGACTTTGACGTCGACGACGAGCGGCACGGCGAGCTTCATCACGTTTTCCATTTCCTCCTTGACAGCTTTGCCGACATGCTCGACATCGTCCTTGTGCACCTCAAACACCAATTCGTCGTGCACTTGCAGCAGCATCACCGCTCGCAGGTCGTCTTGTTTCAACCGCTGATGCACGCGCACCATGGCCCGCTTGATGATATCCGCCGCACTGCCTTGAATCGGCGTATTCATGGCAGCCCGCTCGGCAAAGCTGCGACGAGCCCAATTGCGGCTGGTCAGCTCGGGAATCCAGCGGCGGCGCCCGGAAATCGTCTCCGCCCAGCCGTTTTCCTTGGCGGCGTCCACGCGCTCCTTCATGTACCGCGCGACGGCGGGATAACGTTCAAAGTACGCATCGATATAAGACTGGGCCTCTTGCCGCGTGAAACCGGTGTCACGAGCCAGTCCGAAGCTGCTGATGCCGTACACGATGCCAAAGTTTACCGCCTTGGCCGCTTCACGCATCTCACGCGTCACCGCTGATTCCGGAACGCCGAAAATTTCCGCCGCGGTTGCCACGTGAATGTCCTTGCCTTCGCGAAAGGCGGCGATAAAGGCTTCGTCCCCCGACATGTGGGCCAGGACGCGCAGCTCAATTTGGGAGTAGTCCGCCGTCAACAGCAAATACTCGGAACTCCCGGGCACAAATGCCTGACGAATTTTGCGTCCCGCCTCGGTACGTATCGGGATGTTTTGCAAATTCGGGTGCACGCTCGAAAGGCGACCGGTTGCCGTGACGGCTTGATTAAACGTGGTATGCAGCCTTCCCGTACGTTTGTTGACGAGCAGCGGCAGCGCATCAACATAGGTGCTTTTCAGCTTTGCAAACTGCCGGTATTCCAGCAGTTTCGCCACGACCTCATGCTTGTCGGCCAGCTCTTCGAGCACTTCAGCGTTGGTCGACGGCCCGGTTTTGGTTCGCTTGATGACCGGCAGCCCCAGGCGGTTAAACAAAACGTCGGCCAACTGCTTGGGCGAATTAATGTTGAACTCCGTTCCGGCCGCTTTGTAGATGCTTTCGGTCAGCTGCTCCAGATCAGACGCCATGCTTTCCGACATTCGCTTCAACACATCGGTATCGATTGCAACGCCGTGCCATTCCATATCCGCCAAAACATCGACCAAAGGCAGCTCGTAATCCCGGTATACCGACTCAACCCGCTCTTCCTCCATGCGCCTTTGAATGCGCGGCCAAGCCGCCCGGAGCGCAGCGCTCAACTCGCCGACGGCATCTTTCACCTCATCCCAAGGCACGCTCGCACCTTTTTGCATCAGCACAATGTCGTCGAGCTTGACGTCCGCGTATTTCAGCGCCACGTCAGCCGGGGAATGGGTGCCTTGTCCGGGACTGAGCACATACGAGGCGAGCATGAGGTCATCCGCAACGTGAGGCACCGGCAGGGCAGCGAGATGCAAAATGAGGCGCAAACTCTTGGCATCATGCGCAATCCAACCGATGCCGTCGAGCGCGGCGATCCGCTCCCAGGCGGTGCCGATGCTGCTTTCCATTTGGGCACCGCCTTCGAGAATCGGCACGATGTCCACCACCACATCCGACGCACCGCTTTCGCCGCCGTCGCCTCCCCAGACGAGGACCATCGCGGCTCGGCCGGAAGACAAAGGCGACTCGCCGTCAAACAGCGGCCAAACGAGTGCCGTCCCTTTCCTACCCTGCCACTCGGCAGCCCAAGCTTCAGCTTCCTTCTCGCCTATCACCCGCACGGCGATTTGCTGCGCCCCGGAATGTTCAGACGGTTCGGACGACGGGTCAGGCTGGTTGTCCGGCAAGCCGTAGCGTTTTTTCGCGTCGTCGATCAAGCGCGCCATTTCGAGACGGCGAAACAGCGCAAGCACGTCTTCGTTCACCGGGACCGAAAAGCGGGCTTGTTCCCAATCGAGCTCGATTGGCGCAGCCGTTTCAATGCGCGCCAACGCTTTGGACAACTGCAAGGTTTCCTTGTTGGCTTCCAACTGTTCCCGATTTTTTCCTTTAACCTCGTCCAGACGTTCAAGCAGCGTTTCCACCGTCGAAAATTCCGCCAACAGGCGCGCCGCCGTTTTGGGACCGATGCCGGGTACGCCGGGAATGTTGTCCGACGGGTCACCGACCAAAGCCTTCCAATCTACAATCTGCTCGGGCTCGACGCCTATTTTTTCTTTCACCATGGCCCGGTCGTAGCGGTCGATCAACGTAATGCCGCGCCGGGTCAACAGCACTTCGACGGAATCGCCGACCAATTGGAGAGTGTCTTTGTCACCGGTCAAAATGACGGCCTTCTTGCCCGCATGCTTCGCTTGCGTGGCGAGCGTTCCCAACACGTCGTCGGCTTCATAGCCCTCAAGTTCGTAAACCGGCAGCCCCATCGCTTCCACAAGCTCACGGAGAATGGGTATTTGCGCTCGCAGGTCATCCGGCATTTCCGGGCGGTTTGCTTTATACTCCGCATAAGCCTGATGACGGAAGGTCGGACCGGGAGCATCAAAAGCGACCGCTGCGTAATCCGGCGCCTCTTCGTCAAGAAAGCGCAACAGCATGGAAGCAACACCGAATACCGCACCCGTCGGCTGCCCGCTTGACGTGGTGAAGCCCGGCAGCGCGTGGAAAGCCCGGTAAAACAAGCTGAATGCGTCAATCAGAAGGAGTTTTTCCGCCTTTGTGTTTGAAGACACTCACTACCCTCTCCTTAAGTTGCTGCTGCAGGGATGGTCGGCCAAGTTTGACGGACATTACCGAAAGGATGTTCCCCCTCGCCGCAGAATCGAAGCAACGAGGATGGTTATCTTGGGCAATGTCTTACGGCGCTTGAACAGAGAAAGGAGCATGTGAACCCTATGGCCCGACCCAACAAGCTGATTGCCTGGGCCTTGTCCCTGACTCTGCTGATGATGAACGTTCCCCTCAGCCCTGCCGTTGAGGCTGCGTTCACGGACATTGCGGGGAATTGGGCCAGAGATTCGATTGAAGCTTTGGCCGCGCGCGGCATCATCGGCGGATATCCCGACAACACGTTTCGGCCGGACGCCCCGGTAACGCGTGGGGAGTTTGCATCTTTGCTGGCAACGGCATTCCCGACTCCGGCAACCGGCGAAACCACATTTTCGGACATCGACAACCACTGGGCCCGTGGCGCCATTCAGGCTTTGGCGGATGCCGGATACTTTGAAGGATATCCCGACGGCCGATTCCGCCCGAACCAGGCGATCACTCGCGCCGAAAGTGCCGTCGCGTTGATTCGGGCGCTGGGTCTAGGTGGTGTTGAAGGTTTCGCCACCGAGGAGGCGGCTACCTTCTCAGACGTCTCGGTGTCCCACTGGGGTGCAAATGAAATTGAATTGGCCGCTTATTTGTCCCTCTTTCCGCCGTATTTGCGCGATGAACTCGGGCCGGAAGAAACGTTGACCCGGGCTGAAGCGGCCTGGATGCTGCATAACGCGCTGCGCATCGGCCGCACCGCGGGCACGATAACAATGCACGATGAAACGACCGGTATCGTTGCGGTACGCACCCACGACGGCCGCGTACGCGATTTTCGCACCGCCGAGCGGGCGACGATTTTGCGCAACTCCGAAATGGCTGATGTGGAACAGCTGCGCGAGGGCGACGAAGTCTTTGTCGTTTCCGATCGCTTCGGCAATCCCCGCTTGATTGTTGCGGCAGGCAGCGAGCCGCGAACCGACATTGGCTACAAGCTGCTCAACGTCGTCCAAGGCTTGTTTACTCCTGAAGATTTGCGTGCGATGGCATCCGGCAACTGGAACGTAATTCGGGAACGCACCCGGGAAGCCTTGTACACGTATTTGGTGGAAGAAGCCGACATCGAACCTTATGAGGCGGAAGCGTTGCTGGCGCAGGATTGGGACACGTTGGGTGAAGCGGCCCGGGAACGTCTGATCGGCGCGGTATCCGACTACTTCAACGTCGCGCCTGAACTGACAAGAGCTCTATTGGCTCAAGATTGGAAAACCGCGCGTGAACAAGCGCAGCTGGAGCTGTCACAGCAAGTACTCAATTATTTGTTGCAGCAAATGGAATCAGCGCAAAGCAGAGCCGGCTGACCAGACGCTTTGGAGCCGAAAACCGAGCGGAGGCACGACGCTCCCTTCCGGAGCGCCGTGCCTCTGGGCTCAATCAATATATACGATGTCACCTTCCACTCGCCAGTTCGCCTGCCCACCCCAAAGCTCGGCGAGGTAATTTAAAGCTGTGTACACCCGATCACCGCGCACCACTCCCGGAAAAGCGCGCCCTTCAATATAGACAAGTGAAGCAAGCGGATCCCAACCAAAGAGAAGGCCACGCGCCTCAGCAAAAAAGCGAACAGGAACGTACAGCTCGCCGTCGACCCAAAAGGCGTCCGCACTTTCATCGCCGGCGACGATCTTCGGCACGGTGATTTCCCCTACCGCGTCGCCCGGACTCCAGTGAATGGTTACGCCGAGCAGCGCGGCCAGCCGATCGTGCGGCATGTAAGCCCGATCAAAAATGATTCGGCCGCCAAAAAGCGGACGACCGTCCCACACCGCCGCCCCGAGTTCCGGATCCCATTTCAAATCGACGCCGAACTCAGCAGCGAATTCCTTCACGGGCAGCAGCAGCTGATCCCGGTCGATGAACCCGCGCAACGGCAAATATTCTCCGTCGCGAACAACTCTTGCTGCGTAAAACGCTTCAGATTCGCTGCTTCCGGGAGCTGCCGGTCGATGTACGAGGCCGAGTGCGGCCGCCGCTGCCGCGGGAGGTGCATACGGCTTTCCGGAAACGACGACGGCGCCGCTGACGATGCGGCCATGAACGACCACGTCATTTCCTTGCCGACGCCACGGCAGCTCTTCGCCGAGTGCGTTGCTGAGGGCCAAAAGTGACACCAAATCACGCGTGCCTAATTTGTAGCCTGCATCCGCCAAGTCCAAGTCGTTTAAAGAAACGGCAAGGCGCAGCGGAATGGGCTGGGGTTGGCCCGATGCTTCATTCAACAGCATCTCGAGTGCGGCCATGTCGAGGTCGGGTACGTGCAGGCCTTGTTCCGCAAAAACACGCTGGGCATTTTCGACCGTATTGGTGCCGAGCTGGTAAAGATCCGGCACCACTTTCATGTAGGGCCGCCGCGTGATCGGATCGACCCAAGCCGTGATGGTTTCGTAAATAAATGTGACAGGGGTACCGATGCTGACATATTCCGCCAATTCTTCGACGTCTTCGTTGTACATGCGTATACAACCGGCTGATGCCGCCGTGCCAATGGATTCGGGGCGATTGGTGCCGTGGATGCCGTAGCCCGGCCAGCCGAGGCCCAGCCAACGAGTCCCCACGGGATTGTCGGGTCCGGGGGGAATCGGGCTCAAACCCCTGCTGTACCAATCGGGCGGATAATATGTGGGATGCGCCACACGGTTGATGATTTCGGTCCGCCCGAGGCGGGATGGCGAAACGACGTTGCCTATCCCGATAGGATATTCCTTAAACGGGAGGCCATATCGATAGAGATACAGCTTCATTTCCGGCAAATTGATAATGATTTCGAAACCATTGGGGTCAGCCACAGGGGGCAAGGCTCCTGACACTTGCCCGGATTGCAGTTGTGCCAGCGCGCTCCCGTTTGGCAGGAAAAACAGCAGCAAAAAACCGAAAACAAAGCTAGTTGGAATCAGACGCCACGAATTTTTCAGAGAAAACGCACCCCCTAGACGTTTTCCAAGTAACAATGGCAATATTAGCAAAGAAATTCGTTCCAATTTCCCTGAAACCTTCTGCCGGCGTCTTTCACGCATAAAACGCACTTAAGCCTTGCCACATCAGACGTGATGTGCTAATATAAAGGAGTCGAACGGGTTCCGCGCCGGAGTGGCGGAACTGGCAGACGCGACGGACTCAAAATCCGTTGGGGGCAACCCCATGTGGGTTCGATTCCCACCTCCGGCACCAAAAAGGCAACCTCAAAAACGAGGTTGCCTTTTTGCTTTGTTCAAAAAAGGGCTGCTCATCGGCAGCCCCTTGCTTGTTGATCTTAGAAGAGAACCGACAAGCCGTGCATGACGAGCTCGATCTCTTCCTGCGTCAACGCCTTGTCAAAAACAGCGATTTCGTCGAGGAGACCGTCCCACCAGTCGCCGATCGGCACGCCGGGAGCCTTGGTACCGATGTACAAGCCGACGTTCTGCGGGGAACCGACGTTGCTGCCGATCTTGCTGCCGCCGGCGCTTTCCTCTGCATACAATTGGCCGTTCAGGTACAGCTTGAGCGAGTCGCCGGAGTAAACCGCTGCGACGTGCTGCCACTGTCCGGGTACGATGGCGTCAGCCTGATCACGGGCGATGACTTCGTTCGGGTGTGCCTGGAACTTGAATTCGCCGTACTCAAAGAGCAAACGGAAATGGTCGTCAGCCATACCGTAAACGCCGCCGCCCACCGTACCCGCCTGAATGACACGACGGTTCGGGAATTCCTGCGACGTGTCGGGCAGATCGTCGAGGTAGAACCAAACCGTGATCGTCATCTCGGTATCGAGCTGATCAAAGCCGTTCATGGTCGGCACGTGGATGTAATTTTCACCCGGAATGATTTTAGCTGCGCAGTTGAAGCGGCCTTCCGCCCAAGCCGGCTTGACGAATTGACCATGGTTTCCGTGCATGGAGAAGTCACGAATCGTATCGCCGTTGCATTCGGTCATCAACCATGCAGCGATAACGTGCCCGGTAAGCGGATGCGGCGTTGCGTCGACTACTTCGGACTTGAGCTCTTCACCCGATGCGCTGACGGCCGACACGATGTAGAAGTATTCCTTGCCATCGACTAACCCTTCGTCGACAAAGTTCGTGTCGGTGGTGCTGCCCACCTCGACAAAGGGACCGGCAGGCTGTTCGCTGCGGTAAACACGGTATTCAGCAGCTCCGAATACGCCGTTCCATCCAAGAAGCACACGCTCTTTCACTCCGTACGCACCGACGCCCGACGGTGCCTCAAGCGGCGGCGTGGTAAACGAGTTGATTTCGCCTTCCGTTACGTTGCCGCTCCAATCGCTGAGGACAATGCGATAGAAGTAGGTAGTGTTCGGTTCCAACCCGAAAAGGACGTGTCGATGCGTGGTATCGAGCGAAACGTATTCGGGCGTTGCGTTGCCGAGGCTTTCATCTTTGCCCCACTCGACTCGGCTCATACCGGGGCCGTTGGTCCGGAATACAAATTCCCAGCCAAGCCGGTCATTCAGTCCCGAACTGACGTCGCCGACAAACTGCGGAGCCGCACTTGCCAGCGCAGCGCTGAGCAAAAGAATGACGAAGGTTAGCGAAAGCTGAGTCAAACGTTTCATTTGAAGTGGTAAGCCTCCCCTTTTTACTGGAACAATCTCATATCCGTTCATGCCCTTGCGACGAGAACGAAAAACAAAAACGGCTACGACCAGATGAGTCGCTTTGAGCCCGTTTTTAGAGTCATTCCCCCCTTTTCGAAGTCCAGGGCTCACCGCAGCCTTGCCGGCACCTGGTGAACCCGGCAGTTATTTTCGGGACAAATGTCACTTCGGCAATTTTCTTTTGATTCCTGTTAAAAACAACCCGTTCGTCAAAACGAACGGGTCACGAATCATAACATCAGTCGTTGTACTAGCGAAAATAAAGGTGGATCGTGCCTCTTTCGATCCATTGATCGAACTTCCGCCGCAGCCACGCTTTCAGCCGTCGTCTGATGGGCGGTATCAAGAGCAGAATTCCGGCGGTGTCGGTGACAAAGCCCGGCACGATCAAAAGGATGCCGCCGAGTAAAATGAATATGCCATCGAGGAGTCCCTCTTCCGGCACCCGACCCGCTGCAAGTGACTGACGTATGCGATCAATGACGCCGAGGCCCTGTGCTCGGGCTGCCGCTGCCCCACCAACACCGGTGATGAAGACGAGCGCAATGACAAACCAACCGTTCCCAAGCCAAATGCCTGCCTGAATGAGCAGATACAGCTCGAGCACCGGGATAAGAAGAAAGAAGAGAGCCAGCCTGCCGAGCACGTCAGGATTCCTCCCCGACACGTTGCTGCGGGTCTTCCCAAGGCTCCTCTCCATCTTCCTCAGTGACGATATGCACCTGCAGCAGATTCGTTGAGCCCGGCACACCCGTCCTCACGCCGGCGGCGATCGCGACCGTGTCGCCGGTTTCAATAATGCCGTTTTTGCGGGCGACGTAAATGGCCGCATCGATGATGTCGTCGATGTTGCCCAGCGGCGGCACGATAAATGGATGCACTCCCCATGACAGCATCAGTTGCCGCGCGACGTGCTCGTAAGGCGTCAAAGCGACGATGGGCACTTTTGGCCGATATTTTGACAGCAGCCGAGCCGTGGCACCCGATTGGGTGGAACACAATATCGCCCGCACGCGCAAATCTTGCACGAGCTCCGACGTCGCCCGGGCGATGGCTTCGGCAATTGAACCGCCGCTCGCGTGACGCGCTCGATCCAAAAACAGCGGAAAGTCCATGGCCGTTTCGGCGCGCCGCGCGATTTTGTCCATGACCTCGACGACGCGAACCGGATAGCGTCCGACGGCGGTTTCGCCTGAAAGCATGACGGCGTCCGTGCCGTCGAAAATGGCATTTGCCACATCCGTTGCTTCCGCTCGGGTTGGACGCGGGCTCCGGACCATGGAATCGAGCATCTGAGTCGCGGTGATCACGGGTTTGCCCGCCTCATTGCACTTTTTGATGATGCGCTTTTGCACGATCGGAACGTCTTCGGGCGGGAGCTCGACCCCCATGTCGCCGCGTGCGACCATAATCGCATCGGCGGCGTCGATAATCTCATCCATATTTTCAATGCCTTCAGCATTTTCTATTTTTGCGACGACCCGCTGCGTGCCGCCGAATTGCCGGATGATGTCTGCCACGGCTCTGACATGTTCCGCTTTGCGTACAAATGAGGCGGCAAAAAAATCGACCCCTTGTTCTACGCCGAAACGGATGTGTTCGATGTCACTCTCAGTCAAAGCCGGCAAATCCACCTTGACGCCCGGCAGCGTTACACCTTTACGCCCTTTGAGAAGACCGCCGGTGACGACACGGCAAAACGCACGGTCGGTTTCCACCCGTTCAACGACAACCTCGATCAATCCGTCATCCAAGAATATCGTGGAGCCCTTCTGAATATCATTCAGCAGGTTGTCATAAGCAATATGAATGCAGCCGTCCTTGACCTTTTCCGGGTCGGGAGAAAAAGCGAGAAGCTCGCCTTCTTCTACTTCTCTCGTGCCTTCGGGCAACAACCCTGTCCGAATTTTCGGACCTTGGATATCGAGCAAAATGCTGACCATTTTGTTTTGCTCCGCGCTGGTTGCCCTGATGTTGCGTATACGATTGCGATGTTCTTCCAAAGTGCCGTGCGACAGGTTCAGCCGCGCAATGTTCATTCCCCGCTGCACCAGTTTGGCAATGACGGTAGGCGATTCAGATGCGGGTCCGATGGTACATACGATCTTCGTTTGGCGCACGCTTCGTTTCCCCCATCTCAATAAAGAGAAGTCATTCGGCACGTTCCGTCGTTGCCGAATGACTTCCGTTTCGTTCAACCTCACATATCCGCCAAAAGGTCGGCGAGCGTATACAGTTCCCGGTCGATTTGTTTCTCGCCCTCGAGCGCTTCCTGGAAGGTCAGGTTGACGATTTTATCGTTTTGGATCCCGACCATGCGCCCCGATTCTCCCTGCAGCAGAAGCTCGACGGCGGCGCATCCCAAACGGCTCGCTAAAATGCGGTCGGCCGCCGTGGGACTTCCACCGCGCTGCAAGTGACCTAAGACGGTCACCCGGGTTTCATACGACGTCAGGCGCGTAATGCGCTCGGCGATTCGGAAAGCGATGGACGCTCCGCTGTTGTCGTCCTCCAATCCGGGTACATCGTGAACTCCCTCGGCGACAATGACAATGCTGTGGGCTTTGCCAATTTCATAGGCCCGCTGCAAGCGGCGGCTCAAAGCGGTCATGTCGACAGGCATTTCAGGAATGAGAATTGCCTCGGCTCCTGCCGCCAAGCCTGAATTGAGTGCAATGTATCCGGCACGACGCCCCATGACCTCTACGACGGAAATACGCTCGTGGCTGGAGGCGGTGTCCCTGATTTTGTTCACCGCTTCGACGACCGTATTCACCGCCGTGTCGAAGCCGATGGAATAATCGGTGCCGGCAATGTCATTGTCGATGGTTCCGGGAATGCCGATAACGGGAATTCCCAAGCGATGCAAATGCTGTGCACCTTGAAAAGAGCCGTCGCCTCCGATGACGATGACGCCATCGATGCCCGCTTTTTGAATTTGTTCGACCGCCTTTTGCCGCCCTTCGGGGGTCCGGAACTCGTCGGACCGGGCGCTCTTAAGAATGGTGCCGCCACGATGCACCATGACGTCTACGTCGTGGACGTTAAACGTGACAAAGCTTCCATAAATCAAGCCGTGGTAGCCGCGTTCCACGCCTACCACTTCGCAACCTTTGGACGCTGCACAGCGCATGGCTGCTCGAATGGCCGGATTCATTCCCGGCGCGTCGCCACCGCTGGTAAGGATGGCGACCTTCTTGATTTTCGTCAAACCGGCCCCTCCCCTTCTGTTGCCGTTTGTTCAATTTTCTCAGGCGTTTCAGTGGGGCCCGGATTGTCGTCAGCGGCGTTGGACAACAACCCATTCTCGACCTGGACTTCAAATGCACCGATGCGGCGATAACGTTGGTTCCGCAGTTCGCACAATGTATCAACATCGATGGCATCGAGCTCAGCCAGATGTCTCAAAATTGCTTGCTTCATGCGAGCGGCTACCGCCTTGGGGTCGCGCTGAGCCCCACCTAACGGTTCTTCAATGATTTCATCTACAATGCCAAAGCCCTTTAAATCTTGGGCGGTAAGTTTGAGTTGTTCCGCTGCCTCAGGTGCCCGGCTTGAATCGCGCCACAAAATTTGTGCGCACATTTCAGGCGAAATAACGGAGTACCATGCGTTTTCCAGCATGAGCACGCGGTCGCCCACACCAATGGCCAGCGCGCCGCCGCTGCCTCCTTCGCCGGTGATGATGCAGATAATGGGCACACGCAATGCAGACATACAGCGGATGGCCTCGGCGATAAGTACCCCCTGACCGCGTTCCTCTGCTTCGATGCCCGGATACGCTCCCACAACGTCAATGAGCGAAATAATCGGCCGGCGAAACCGTTCAGCCTGGCGCATAAGCCGCATCGCTTTGCGATATCCTTCAGGATGAGGCAAGCCGAAGTTGCGGCGTATGTTTTCTTTGGTATCACGCCCTTTTTGAGGGCCGATCACGGTGACGGGCCGCCCCTCCAAAAGCGCAATTCCGCCGACCAGTGCCGGATCTTCTCGCACTGCGCGGTCCCCATGCAGCTCCAAAAAATCATCAAAGATCATTTCAATGTAATCGAGCGTCGTGGGGCGCAGTTTGTGGCGTGCAATTTGCACGCGCTGCCAAGGACTGAGATTGGCGTAAATTTGCTTTCTCAGTCGCTCGGCCTTTTCCTGCAGGGTCGCAATTTCAGCCGAAAGGTCGATCCCCTCGCTTTCGGTAAACGAACTGAGTTCGGCAATCCGCCGTTCCAGTTCAACGAGGGGCTTTTCCCATTCGAAAACTCCGTTTACCAAACAAGGTCACCTCAATTGGAGCCTATGGGCCGATAACACCGCTCAAGACATCGGTCGCTTCTTCGAGCTCGGATTCGGGTACAAGCACCTCAAAGCTGCCGCGCTCTTGAAACGCCGGAATTTCTTTGCCGCCGAGAGGGCGGAGTGTCGCCAAAATACCTTCTCCATGAAGAATGTCTCGAAGCCTCTCGGCAACCGAACGGTTGGGTGCAATGTACACCACTTTCCACATACAAAGGGGTCTCCTTTATCGCCACGGGCTCACAAGGTTTGGCATGCCACAACCATCAAACATTATACCACATGGTGGATACTTACCAGGTTACATCCATGGTTCCTGCCCGCTTGCCACATTTGGCATGTTTCACCCGACGCCCGCGAAAATGATGGTTTCACGTCCGGCCGGACTGAACTTGGCCGTGCCGCGTGTAAATCTCCGCTTTGCCGCGGATCTTCATAGCTGAAGTGTGTTCCGTAAACTGAGCTATCATCACTTCACCGCGATCCAATTTTTCGGTGTGATGGAATCGGGTGTCTTGTCCACGCGTCAGACCGATAATCGTCACTCCGTCCTCCAAAGCTTTCACGACAATAAAATCGTTTTGCACGTCCAAGGTTGAAACCTCCTACCCATTGACGCGGACCAAGCGCATAAGGCGCATAGACCGTTCATCTCGCCACGTTTTCTGGACGTTTGCGCTTCCTTCCTTCTCGAATAATTCCGCCGCTTCAATCGTACGTTGAAGTAAATGCATTTAGGAGGGAACGATGACGGCTGCCTTCGGGGGAGATTTGCTGCTCGCTTTTTTCACTGCATTCGGAGTCGTTATCGGCGGAGCCGTGATCGGATCGCTCGCCACACTTCTGACGACCGGCTCCCCTCTGCACACCATGTATACGCTGGCGCAGTCCGTAAAAGTATGGGCCGTTGTGGTGGCGATGGGAGGAACGTTTCCCGCCATTCGGGCGCTTGAGTCCGGGTTGGGCGGAGAATTTCTTGTATTGGCCAGACAAGTAGGAACCATTTTAGCCGGCTTTTCCGGCGCATATTGCGGCTATTGGATTATCACGCTGATCGCCGGAGGAGGCGAGTGAACTTGTTCACCGCCTACACGCGCCGGGATATCGCGTCCCGGTTTGCGCTCGTCGCCCTCGGTGCGGTTTTGGGAGCGAGCTTGAGCGTAATGCTGCTCAGCCACGAGACCGATCGCCTTACGTTGGAAAACGCCGATCTCATGGACCAAATCGAATATTTGACGAATCGGGTGGCGCTGCTGTCCAACCGCGGGCCGGGTTCACATCCTTACGTTGAAGCCGTGGAGATTATTGCATCCGGTGTCAACGACCGGACCCGTTCATCCGTGGAGCAAAACCTCAAAGAAGTGCTGCGCCATCTTATCGGTGAGGAAATTCACCGCGTGAATCCCGGTACCATCCACCAGGCCATTGAAGGCCCAATACGAATTGATGGCCAGGAGTACGCGGTGGAGGTCGATACGATTTACGTCGCTCCCACGGTGAGGGTTCACGTCCGCGTGCGGTCCCGCGGTACGAGTACGTCGGAATAGCACAGTCTCCCCATCATTTTTACAACGCGACATCCGCTTCACGCAGCAGCGTAAAATCAACTCGGTCGGCCGTTCCGTCATCAATACGCTGAATGTCAGCGCCGAGAAGCCTTAATTTTTGGTCGAAATTTTCGTAGCCGCGGTCAATGATTTCGACGTTGTTGACCTCGGTTTCGCCGTAAGCCGTTAAACCGGCAATGACCAAAGCCGCTCCGGCCCGCAAATCGGTCACTTCGACCGGTGCGCCCGTCAGCCGATGAACGCCCCGCACGATGGCCGTATCCCTTTCAACTTTAATATCGGCACCAAGCCGACGCAACTCGTCAACGTAGCGGAAACGACCGTCAAAAACGGTTTCCCGCACGACGCTCGTTCCGTCGGCTACGCTTAACATGGCGACAAAAGGCTGCTGCAAATCCGTAGGAAAGCCCGGATAAACCGCCGTTTCAATGTCGACCGCCAGCGGTCGGCCATCTTGGCGGATGCGAATTTGGTTGTCGTTTTCGATGATTTCGGCCCCGGCTTCGTAAAGTTTCATCAGTGGCGAACGCAAGTGTTCAGCCATCACGTTGTGCAGCGTCACATCGCCGCCGACGGCACCGACAGCAATAGCCAACGTCCCGGCCTCCACGCGATCCGGAATGATCGCATGCCGCACTCCTTTAAGAGACGCCACGCCCTCGACGCGGATGACGTCGGTGCCGGCTCCCCGCACCTTGGCCCCCATGGCATTAAGGAAGATGCTGAGATCAACGACTTCCGGCTCCTTCGCCGCATTTTCCAAAATCGTATAGCCTTCTGCCGTTGAGGCCGCCAGCAGAAGGTTAATGGTTGTGCCGACGCTGGCACGGTTAATGAAATGCCTGGCACCGTGCAAGCGTTTGGCCCGAGCCTTCATGAAGCCGTGTTCAATTTCCACTTGGGCTCCCATGCGCTGGAAACCTTTGATATGGAAGTCAACGGGGCGTGAGCCGATGGAGCATCCACCGGGCAGCGGAACTTCGGCTCTGCCGAGCCGGGCGAGAAGCACTCCGGCAACGTAAAATGAAGCCCGCATTCTGCGGACCAGTTCATACGGCGCTTTTACCCGAGAAATGCCGACGCCGTTAATGTGCAGGCGGTCCGCGGCGTCAAACCATACTTCCGCCCCCAGGGAGCGCAAAATCATGGCCATGGTCCAAACGTCGCTCTGCTTGGGAACGTTTTCGAGGATGCACTCGCCGTTGGCCAACGTTGCCGCCGCCATGATGGCCAGAGCGCTGTTCTTGGACCCTCCAATGGTCAGTGAGCCATGCAGCGGTTGTCCACCGCGAATGATGAACCGGGACATGCATTAAACCTCCAGTGAGCCGACGTCGTTTCAAAGGTTTCATTTGCCCCGGCGCTTGCAACCCGGGCTGATAGAAAAAGACATTGATGCATGTCATCCGACCAGTGGTCACCGCATTCTCTCGAATACAGCAGCTTGCACCGACCGCTCGGAATTGATCTGATGACGCGCACCATCAACATTTGTGTCGACGACCGGTTCGCCGAGCGAAAATCCGCAGGCGACTGGCCGCTTTTCCATGGGCTTTCCATGGGCCCGATGTGCGTCCGCACAGGGGCTATCATTGAATGGACCGACGATTTTCCGCCGCCGGATGGGATTTCCATAAAGGTCTCGATCTATCTCCATTCCATCCGGCGGGGAAAATTCCTTCCTTTCTAATTGTATCCAGCGGCTTGCCAGTCTACTCATCAGCCTTCGATAAAGGGGAATGTCCAATTCCTTTCATAGTTATTGTCCCACTCCCCGCGGTCATTCCGGAAACAGAGGTGAAGTTGGCCCGGTTCATCGTCAAGTTCAATGATCGCAGTGCAAACTCCATCCGAGCGGCGATGCATCAAGCGCTCCTCAATCCGGCGCCACGGGCCGTCTCCGGAACTGGTGCCGTAGTGAACGTAAATCGGTTCATCACGGCTGCACAAATAACCGGAGTACCGCACCTCAACCTGTTCACCGGTATAAAGCTCCGATGGAAGCACTTCAACCACTTGCTGAACAGCAATCTCGCCAACTTCCTGGTCGTCGTCGATCTCTCCCCGCAGAAGCGACTGGATACGCTTCCAGAACGACAAACGAATCTCCCCCTTTCGCCGCGGCTATCTTTCCCCGCTGACGAGGCGGTGAATCAAACATTCCGCTGCCATCCCACCATCATTCTTCCTCAACACCTCAGCCCGGCAAATACGCAATCGTGCTCATAGACTTTCCTACCGCTTCGTGGTTTTATGCATGCCTCGGATGTCGTGGCATAAAAACAACAACCCCGAGAAGTACCGATGTACTTCTCGGGGTTGTTGCTGGTGGGCGCTGATTGCGCCGATGTGGTACCCCCACGGGGATTCGAACCCCGGTCTCATGGCTGAGAACCATGCATCCTAGGCCTCTAGACGATGGGGGCAAGCACATATATGACTATACCACGCAATGCAGTAGTTGTCAACACGTTGAGCGTTTCGTTGAACTTATGCGTAGACAGCGAGAAAGGATACCCGTTTGGGTATCCTTTCTCGCTCATGGCTGGGGAATCTGGATTCGAACCAGAACTAATTGGTCCAGAGCCAATCGGGCTACCATTACCCCATTCCCCAACGCTTGTATGGGCTGAACTCACTTTCGTAGTTTACCACACCGTATCGGATTTTACAACCCCTGCGGCCCTTTTTTTTTGGCAAAAGCTGTGCCGGATGAGCCGATCTTCGGGTTGTGATTCCCGAAGACAGGCTCCACTCCGGCGAAAATAGACTTTTACGCGCCTTCTTGTTCGCTGGAATTTTGTTTTCGCTGCTTGACCATCGCCGCGGCCGAGCGAATGCGCTCGCACGTCTTCGCCCGTCCCAAAAGCTCAAGCGTATCGTACATCGGCGGGCTCACCGTAGAGCCTGTCACGGCCACACGCACCGGCTGGATGACGTCGCCCAGCGACAGCCCGAACGTTTCACGCGCCCGTTCAAATGCCGCTTCAATGTTCTCGGCCGAGAACGGCTCCATGTCAATAAAAGCTTCCAGCAGCTGACTGTACAAGTCCAAGACATAAGGCCGATCCAAAAACTTTTTAACCGCTTTCGGGTCAAACTCGATTTCGTCATTAAAGAAATAACTCACTTGCTGCTTCAGTTCTTGCAGCGTACGTACGCGCACCTGCAGCAGAGCTAAAATCTTTTTCAGCTTTTCATGCCCGTCGGGCGACAAATCTTCAGGAATCGCCCGCGCCTGTTTCAAATAGGCCGATGCGCGCTCAAAAAAGTCTTCCGGAGACAGTTCGCGAATATAAACGCTGTTCATCCAGATAAACTTTTTATAATCAAAGACGGCCGAATGCTTGCTGACGCCTTCAAGCGTAAAATATTGCTCCAGTTCTTCCAGTGTAAAAAACTCCGTTTTGTCATCGAGCGCCCAACCGAGCAGTGCCAAATAGTTGATGATCGCTTCCGGCAGATAACCTTCCTCGCGGAATTGCCCTACCCACACCGCACCATGCCGCTTGCTCAATTTGCTGCGGTCGGGTGCGAGAATCAGAGGAATATGTGCAAATTGCGGCGGCTCAAGCCCCAACGCGTGGTAGAGCTGAAGCTGCTTGGGCGTGTTCGACAGGTGTTCTTCTCCGCGAATGACGTGCGTGATTTTCATCAAAGCGTCATCGACCACGACCGCGAGCTGGTACGTCGGCATCCCGTTCGATTTCCAAATGACGAAATCGTCGACGACGTCATTTTGAAAACGCACATCGCCGCGTATCAGATCACGCACGACCAGTTCACCCGTATCCTCGGCTCGAAAGCGAATGACATGGGGTGTATTCGCTTCTTCTTTGGCGCGCCGTTCTTCTTCGCTCATGTGCAGACAGCGGCGGTTGTAGCGTGGCGGCATGCCTTTTGCGCGTGCTTCCGCCCGCATTTGTTCGAGTTCCTCAGGCGTGCAATAGCAGCGATAGGCACGCCCCGACGCCAACAGCAGATCGACCTGGTCGCGATAAATCTCGACTCGCTGGCTTTGGAAGAACGGGCCTTCATCCCATTCCAGCCCCAACCATTCGAGCGCATCCAAAATACCTTCGAGCGATTCTTCGGTGTTGCGCTCCAAATCGGTGTCTTCGATCCGCAGAATAAACTCTCCGCCGTGATGGCGAGCAAAAAGATAATTAAACAGGGCTGTGCGAGCCCCGCCAACGTGAAGATGCCCCGTCGGACTAGGGGCAAATCTCGTTCGGACTTTGCTCATGGATGATCGACTCCTCTGACCCGACTTGCAGGGGATCCGGGTGTCCCCCGATCACGTCACAATGCTGTAGTACGCGCTGATTTCGTCGTCGGATGCTTGCGTCAAATGCTCACGCAGCTCGTCGACAATCGAGCTGGATACTTGTTCCAGCTCAGAGTCAATGGCACGCCTGCAGACGGCCAAACTCGCATACGAATGCGGATGCTCTTTGACGAAACTGCAAATGGTCTCGATTTCGTGCGAGCGTCGGGACAAAGGCGTTACCTCCTTGGCAAGACCAGTTTCCCCATAACATCTCGCACTGTACTCCGGTTATGCGTTCCAACCGGCGGAATTTCAGCATTTGGCGCCCTTCAGCGGCAAAACCTTCTTTATTCGTAGCCTGTCCACTCAGCATAGGAATCGGGCAGACGTCTCACCAAGCGATACGGCGGTCTCCATTCAAGAGCAGGGCCACGCACCGCCCAGACGTCTTCGGCTACGTATTCAAACACCATGGCGGTATCTTCCCACAAGATGCGTTGAATTTCCTGCACCTTGGTGAGACGTTCTTCAATCGACTGGGCCTGATCGACTTGGACGAGCAACCGATCGACAAGCGGATTGGAGTATCCACCATAATTCGCCGATCCGCCCGTGGCCACCTTCGCCCAAAGCACACCGCCCGGATCTTGGGATGTGTTGTCCCATTCGCCCGTCCACATCAACCGTTCGCCTTCACGCAGCGCGGCTCGCAACGCGGTCCAGTTCGGCCACTCACGCAAGTGGACGCCAATGCCGACTTCCGCCAGCATGTCCGCATAAATGCGGGCGATTTCAGCTCGATGCGGCAGATAATCGAATTCCACCTGAAAGCCGTACGGGTATCCCGCCTCGGCAAGCAGCCGCTTGGCTTCCGCCGGATCGTATCCGTAAGGCTCCAAATCGGCATACCCGTACGTAGCAGGTGAAACGATGGTGCCAATGGGATATCCGACACCCGAATGGGCTTCCCACAGCGCTGCCGGAACGTTGATGGCCAAGGCAACAGCGCGCCGCACGCGCGGATCGTTGAAAGGCGGCCGCGTGGTGTTAAATTCGATGAAAAACGTTTGAGTGCTCGGCGTAAGCAACAGCTGCACGTCAGGCTGCGATCGCAAGCTGACAATTTGGCTTGGTGCTACATTGGTCATCACATGGATGCGGCCCGAGCGAAACGCATCGAGACGAGCGCTGCTGCTCGGAATAACTTCAAACGTAAGGCGATAAAACGGCTCGGACTTTGGGTCGCGAGCGACGAGATGAACCCGGTTTCCTCGCTCCCAACTTTCGATACGATAGGAACCCGTTCCCAACAAATTGCCGGATGAGTCGGGTATCGCGAGCCATTCGCGTGCGAGCAGCGTCGGAAGGTTCGGACTTGCTGCTCTCAGATCGATCCCGAGACGGTTCGCAGCGATCGGTTCGACATCAGCGATTGAGCCGAGTCGTTCGTTGGCAGGCAAAACCGCTCCGCCAACCGACGGGTCGACAAGACGCCGCAAAGCTGCGGCCAAATGTTCCGCCGTCACTTCCGCCCCGGTGTCGAGATAGTGCTCCGGCACAATGTCAAACTCCCAGCGGCGCGAGGTCGGACGCACACCACCTGCAGCGAGCACAGGCACATAGTCGCCGTTCATTCCTGGAAACGGAGCGAAAAACGACTCGTAGACGTAGCTCAATATCAAATCGGTGACGTGATGCCGGACCGCCCGTGCGGGGTCGTCGGAGAGGAGGTCTGCCTCGACACCGATCACAATGGCATCTGCGCGAACGATCCCACCCAAAACTCCGGAACCGACAATGGCAATCAGGGCCAATGCCCAAACCGTTGCCCGCCGAAATTGCATGCCACCGTTCGCCCCCGATCACATGGCTGCGCATTTCGGTTTGCCGACACGCCGCCAGGGGTTTTAATGGTAATGCAAAAAGGGCCTGCATGCAGGCGAGTCATGAAGTTGCCAACAAGCAGGCCCCCCGGGCTTACTGCCCTTGGCTAAGTGAAAACGCAGGCTTGCCGTCGAATTCGTACAAGTTTTCCAATCGGACCCATTCAAGTCCGGCCGCCTCAATTCGACTCAGCAGTGCACGAATGTTTTCTTGGCTGACGTTCGCGTTGTCAGCTCCCATAAATCGGCACCACCACTGGTCGGAGCAAAACGTCTCCGGGAACCCTCCGGGATAGACGAGGATCCCGCGATTGCTGATCATCTCGAGCACGAATTCCGGTCCTGCGATCTCCTCGAGCTGCTTCCCCAATTGCTCCGGCGTATGTGTAGTGTTGTACAGGAACACGTCGACGCCCTTGAGGTCCCGCTTCACTTCCGGGCGCGAAATTTCCACCGGCTTCTGCGGCTTCTCCACTTGCTTTGGTGCAGCGTAGCGAACCGGCTCCATTTCCTGCGGTTCTTGTCCAAGGCGCTCGACAACCGCCTGTGCGAATTCTTTGGTGCCGACGCTCGGCCGGTCCTTGGCGATATCGTACGTGTAAATGCCGTCTTCCAGCGTACGTATCCAGGCGTTATGAATGCGCTCGGCGACTTCGTGCTGGCCAATGTGGTTCAGCATCATGATCGCACCGTGCAAAAGCCCCGACGGATTCGCCAGATTTTGTCCGGCCCGCCGCGGTGCGCTGCCGTGGATCGCCTCGAACATGGCGGCATGGTCGCCGATGTTGGCCGATCCGGCAATACCGACGCTGCCGGCAATTTGCGCGGCAATGTCCGAAGCGATATCGCCGTACAAATTGGCCATCACAATGACATCGAAATTGGTCGGCGTATCCGCCATCTTCGCCATGCCGATGTCGACGATCCAGTGTTCGCTCTCGATATCCGGATATTCCTTGGCCACTTCATCGAAAATGCGGTGGAAAAGGCCGTCCGTCAGCTTCAAAATGTTGTCTTTGGAGAAACATGTGACCTTTTTGCGCCCGTGGTTGCGCGCGTATTCAAACGCAAACCGGATGATCTTTTCCGTTCCCGGCCGCGAGATCAGCTTCATCGCGTGTACGACGTCAGGCGTTTGTTGATGCTCGATCCCGGCATACAGATCTTCTTCGTTTTCGCGGATGATGACGATATTCATTCCGGGATACTTGGTCGGGATATGGGGATGGTATGCGATACACGGACGCACATTGGCATAAAGCCCCAGCGTTTTGCGTGTCGTTACGTTCAGGCTCTTGTAACCGCCGCCTTGCGGCGTCGTGATCGGAGCTTTTAGAAAGACTTTCGTGCGCCGAAGTGATTCCCAGGCTTCGGGCGAAATGCCGGTTGTGTTGCCCGCGAGATACACCTTCTCGCCGATCTCGATGAACTCGGGCTCGATTTGGGCACCGGCTTCAAAGAGAATATGTAGCGTTGCATCCATGATTTCCGGACCAATACCGTCGCCTTTGGCAACGGTAATCGGCGTTTTGCCGGCCATATGACATCGCTCCATTCCGTTGGATGATAAACTAAAGATCGACCGGACTGTCGCCTCCGTGTCTGTCGGCGAGTCCTTTTCTTAAAGCCTCCCAAGCGAGGAGTGCGCACTTGATGCGCACGGGAAACTTCGCCACGCCTTGCAGCGCTTCCAAATCTCCCATGGGCACATCAGCGTGCGGTTGTCCTTCACCGCGCATCATGCCCTTGAAATTTTCCACGAGCTTGAGGATGTCTTCCTCGGACATGTTCTTGACGGCCTCAGTCATCATCGAGGCGGAAGCCTGACTAATCGAGCAGCCTTGCCCCTCCCAAAGAACGTCTTTGACGACGTCGCCTTCGAGCAGCAAATGCAGCGTGATTTCATCTCCGCAGAGCGGATTGTTTAACGCCATCTCAACCGAAGGGGATTCCATCTTGCCGCGGTTGCGCGGCCGCTTATAGTGATCCATGATCAGTTCGCGATACAGGTCATCAAGCATTATGCAAAAAACTCCTCGCTCTTTTTCAAGGCTGCGATAAAGACGTCAACGTCTTCAGGCGTATTGTAAATGTAAAAACTTGCCCGGGCCGTTGAAGAAACGCCAAGCCATTTCATCAAGGGCTGCGCACAATGGTGCCCGGCTCGAATCGCGACACCTTCTTGGTCCAGCACCTGCGCCAAGTCGTGCGGATGAACGTTGGCAAGGTTGAAACAGACGAGCCCCGTGCGTTCGTCTTCCGGACCGTAGATGGTCACGCCGGGCAATTCCGCCCTTAAGCGTTCAACACAGTAGCGCGTCAACTCCTGCTCATGGGCTTGAATCGCTTCCATACCGATGCTTTCGAGATAGTCGATCGCCGCACCTAACCCGATGGCTCCGGCAATGTTGGGCGTACCTGCTTCAAACTTGTGTGGAATGCTGTTCCACGTTGACTCCTCGAGCGAAACCTTGCTGATCATTTCGCCCCCGTACAAAAAGGGGTCCATTTCATGCAGCAGTTCGGCCTTGCCGTACAGCACGCCGATGCCGGTCGGCCCGCACATTTTGTGGCCTGAGAAAGCGAGAAAGTCACAGCCTAGGGACTGGACGTCAACCGGCATATGCGGCACGCTTTGCGCTCCGTCAACCAGCACGATCGCACCGTGCGCATGAGCCCGCTCGACAATTTCCCTTACCGGGTTCACCGTGCCGAGCACGTTGGAAACGTGCGTAAAAGCAACGATTTGGGTTTTCGGATTGATCAGCTCATCTACATTCGAGAGATCGAGCCGCCCGTCCGATGTTAAATTGAAATAACGTAGTCGAGCCCCGGTGCGGCGCGCCAACTGCTGCCACGGCACCAGATTGCTGTGGTGCTCCATGGGGGTGATCAGCACTTCGTCGCCCGGCGCCAAGCGGTTGAGCCAGCTGTACGCAACTAAGTTGATGGCCTCGCTCGCGTTTTTGGTGAACACTATTTCTTTTTCCGACTCGGCCCCAATGAAACGAGCGACTTTTTTTCGGGCCTCTTCATATGCTTCGGTAGCTTTTTCTCCTAAAGCATGGATGGCCCGATGAACGTTCGCGTTGTACTCGGCATAGTACGCCCGCATCGCCTCAATGACGGCCAACGGCTTCTGCGAAGTTGCGGCGTTGTCCAGGTATACGAGTCGCTTTCCATGCACTTGTTGCTGCAGTATCGGAAAGTCCTGGCGGATCTTCTCCGCGTTCATCGAAGCATCTTCCTGTCGATCAGCGCTTGCAGCTCGACCCGTGCAGATTCCAGCGGGATGCGCTGCAAAATGGGATCAAAGAAGCCGTCCACAACGAGCTTCGTCGCGGCTTGCTCGGTCAATCCCCGGCTCATCAAATAGAACAGTTCATCTTCATCGATTTGACCGACCGTTGCAGCGTGCCCTGCCTGTACCTCGGTTTCTTCAATTTCGAGACCGGGAATGGCGTCGATGCGAGCTTCCGGCGAAAGCACCAATGTGTTTTCACGCTGGAACGCCGTCGTGTTGCGCGCCTTGTCTTCGATGTCCGTAAGTGCTCGGTACACCCCGCGCGCTTTGTCTTTGAGGACGCCTTTCGTCAACATGTCTGACGTGGTATGTTCACCGACGTGCGTCATGACCAGCCCGACATCGAGATGCTGCTCCTGATCGCCGAAGAACACCATGAGCGCCCGAGCTTCGCTGCCATCGCCGTCGAGGAACATGCGGTTGCTGGAGCGCGTCAGCTGGCTGCCGAGCTCGCCTAAGGTAAGTTTTACCGAAGCGTCCCGTCCTATGCGGGCGCGTCGCGTGTGGAACGCAACGGTTCGCTCGCCCCACCCTTGCACCGTGCCCAAAGTGACCCGCGCATTGTCTTTCGCCACAATTTCAAAGGCTTGGCTGACGATATGGTTGTCCGCTTCTCCCGAGCGATAGCTGTCGACAAATGCGACTTCGGATCCTTCGTCAGCGACGATGAGGATATGGGGGAACAGCCCTAACCCATCGGTCTCGCTGTACACGTAAAACTGCAGCGGTTGTTTGACTTTCACGTTTTTCGGCACGTACACGAACGCACCGCCGGCCGCAAACGCCGCGTGAAGCGCCAACAGCTTGTCTTCATCCGGAAGGATGACTTGACCCAAATGCTCCCGGACGAGTTCAGGATGTTCCCGTGCCGCTTCCTCGAGCGAAGTGAAGATGACGCCTTGCTCTGCGAGTTCTTTGGGCAGCTGGCGAAAAGCGATGCCGGAGTCCAACTGAATGAGGAGAGCTCCGTCCTCATCGACCGACTGCACAACCTTTTGCAAATCAGCGGGCAAATCTTTGCCGTCGCCTGAAAAAGCCGGTGCGCGGAAAGGCTCGATGGTCTCGAACCGAATGAAGTCGATATTGGTTCGATCCCACTTGGGCAGCTTGGCCGCTTCAAAGGCCCGAAAAGCCTTCAAACGCCAGTCGAGCAGCCAATCGGGCTCGGCCTTTTCATGGGCCAATTCGTTGATTCGCTTCTCAGTTAAGGCCGTCGACATTTCGACACTCATGCTAACGCCCCTCCTTCAAGCCCGACCGGATTCAATTTCTTCCCGGATCCAGTCGTAGCCCTTCTCTTCAAGAGTTTCAGCCAGTTCTTTGCCACCCGAACGCACGATCTTGCCGTCCATCAGTACGTGGACGTAGTCGGGCTGCAAGTAGCGGAGGATGCGTGAGTAGTGCGTAATGACGATGACGCCCATGTTCGGTCCTTTGATGGCGTTGACTCCGTTCGACACAATTTGCAACGCGTCGATGTCAAGCCCCGAGTCGGTTTCATCCATGATAGCAAACTTCGGCTGAAGCATTGCCATTTGCAAAATTTCGTTTCGCTTCTTTTCGCCGCCCGAAAAGCCCTCGTTCAAATAGCGGTTGGCAAAAGAGGGATCCATCTCAAGCAGCTCCATTTTTTCCCGAAGCATCTTGGCAAACTCCGTAACGCTCAGTTCGTTGCCCTCGCCGCGGTGTGCGTTGACCGCCGTGCGCAAAAAGTTTGCCACCGTCACCCCGGAAACTTCCATCGGATATTGAAAAGCCAAAAAGAGACCGGCACGCGCCCGCTCATCGGGTGCCATTTCAAGAATGTCGACACCGTCGATCTCAACGAAACCTTCTTCCACTTCATAGCGCGGGTGCCCCATGAGCGTGTAAGCCAACGTACTCTTGCCCGAACCATTGGGACCCATGATGGCGTGGACTTCGCCTGTCTTCACTTCCAGGTCGAGGCCCTTTACAATTTCTTTGCCTTCGATGCTGACGTGGAGATTCTTGATCTCCAGTTTGCTCTGTGCCATATTACGGCCACTCCTTTGCGCCCTCGATGATGAACCAAAAACACATACATACGGCAGGGTGAAAAACCCAAAATCCCCGATCTAGTATACCATAAGTCAATTGAATACGTATGGCATCTGCGGCAAACGCCTGACTCCGCTTGGTTTTGCATGTCATGAAGCCCGCACGGCCCCGGACAACATCTGTCCGAGGCCGTGGTTGAGCGCCAACCTATAACGAATGATCGGGGGTGATTACTTTGCCGCCTCTCGGGCCGCTTGCAGCCATCCATCGACGAGGTCTCGATTTTCTTCGATCCACGCCTCCGCGATCGCTAGAATTTCCTCGTCGCTGTCTTCGCCGCTCGAAATTCGCAATGTCGCCTCGCTGATCCATTCGAGAGGCAACCGAATGTTTTCAAGCAACGCAGCCGCTGCAGGATGGTTATCGAGAAAGTCGTTGTTGGCGACGAACTGAATGTTGTTCGGAATAAAGCCGAGAGGCAACGGATCTTTGACCGCCCCTTCCAGGTTTTCAGCGATGAGGAATTCTTCAGGAAATCCTTCATGTGCCGGAGCTAAATCAATATACGGCACGCCGATCCATTTCACATCTTTGCCCGGAACGGTAACGAGGATCGTATCGTTCGGGGCCCAAGTGTAAAATAAAACGGGTTCTCCATTTTGAATTCGCGCACGGACATCCGCGAATCCAACCGTATAGTCTGTCTTGACGTGATTGATATGATCATGCAGTCCATAGGCAGCCAAGTGGTGCTCAATGACTTCATAGCAGCCCCAACCCGGAGGGCAGCCAAAGAGATCCGCTTTTCCGTCACCATTCGCGTCGAATGCAGCTTTCACTTCTGGGCGCTTGAAATCTTCGAGCGTCTCGATACCGTACTTTTCAATAGAGGGGATATCGACTAAGTACCCTTCAATAGCACATCCCTCACAGATCATGCCAACTACCGAACCGAAGATTTCGAAGCCGAACGGCAGCTGCGATTGATGCAACGGAAACCAGCCGTCAAGGAAATAGTCGATGTCGCCTTGAGCGACGGCCAGAAACGCGATGGGATTCGATGCAAACATCGTCGGCCCTTCAATCGTGTAGCCGAGTTCTTCAAGCAGGAGCTGAGTGATGGCGCTGATCGGTTCAGCCGATGTCCAGCTGGCCTTTCCAGCCCTTATAGTTACACCTTCTCCGGGCTGCTGCGCTTGAGCGATTGAACCCGCCCCCAGGACAACAACCACCAGACTCACCGCGAGCATCAAGTTCCGTAGGCACCTCATCATTATTTACTCACTCCTTAGGTAATTAGGGTTATCGTGAGACCTTGATCTCCGACCTTTTCGCCACACGTTGTGTGACCCGATCAAGCACCATCGCCAGCAGCACCACGCCGACACCGCCGATTGCCGCGCCACCGATGTTCAGCCGATTAAGTCCTTCATACACCGTGGCACCGAGACCAGGTGCACCGATGAGCCCAGCGATCACAACCATGGACAAAGCCAGCATAATCGTCTGATTGATTCCTGTCATGATGGTCGGCAGCGCCAGTGGGAGTTGGACTTTGATGAGCAGCTGCAACGGCGTGCACCCAAAAGCATGCCCTGCCTCAACCACATCTTTCTGTACTTGGCGAATGCCTAGGCACGTCAGACGGATAATTGGTGGAAGAGCAAAGACGATGGTCGCCAGAAGTCCCGGAACAGCACCGACGCCAAACAGCATGACCACCGGTACAAGATAGACAAATGCGGGAGTTGTTTGGAAAATGTCGAGGACAGGACGGATCAAAGACTCGAAAAACTCGCTGCGTGCAGCCAATATGCCGAGCGGCACACCCACCAAAACACAGAAAATAACCGCGCTGAGGACAATTGCAGTGGTTTGCATCATCTCGGTCCAAAGGCCGATAAATCCGACGAGCAGAAGCGCAGCGCCGCTGAATAGAGCAACTTTCCAGCCGGCAAGCGCTCCGGCAACTGCTGCAATGGCAAGGAGAATCGTTGCGTCCGGAGGGAGCCAAAAGTGAGAGGCCAACCCTAAGACGACGGCCAATGCCAAAGCTCCGATCCACTTCAATGCCAACAAACTGAAAGCAAACACCATGAGGGCGACAAGCCAAGTATTGGGCTCCAGTAAGAAGCTCTCGATTTGCTCAAGAATGTAATCAAAAGGCTCTCGGATGCTCCGGAACACGGAGCGGTATCCTGCGATCCAGAGGACAAAACGCGCAATCCAATCATCAACCGGCAGTGAAAATGAATTAAACATATTTACCCTCCCTGCTTCGCTCCAGCCATCGCTGACTGCGACAGCAGGAGTATGCGGCGGACCCTCCTTTTCAAAGCTCTATCCGGCGTCATCTTTCAGGGGAGGCAAGCCGATCCCGTCCGCAAATGCAGCTACATACTCATCCGCCGGAGAGCCGATGATATCCGCGGGCGTTCCAACTTGAACAAATTCCCCATCTCTCATCACAGCGATGCGGTCCCCCAGTTTGACCGCCTCATGGAAATCATGGGTGATGAAAATAATGGTTTTATTCATTTCTGCTTGCAAAGTGAGAAGCTCGTCTTGCATTTCACGGCGAATTAAAGGGTCGAGTGCGGAAAACGCCTCGTCCATAAGGAGAATTTCCGGTTCCACCGCGAGAGCACGCGCGAGACCGACACGCTGTTGCATGCCTCCACTCAACTCTTGCGGATAGTGATCTTCCCAGCCTTTGAGGCCAACGGCTTCAATCCATTTTTGCGCTCGGCTGCGGCGTTCTTCCTTGGGAACACCCTGAACTTCGAGGCCAAATTCAACATTGCCCATCACTGAACGATGGGGAAAAAGTGCGAATTTCTGGAACACCATACCGAACCATGCCCTTCGCACTTCCCTCAGTTCCTTTTGATTGAAACGGATCAGTGGGTTTCCGTTAACAATGACTTCACCGGCAGTCGGTTGATGCAAGAGGTTAATACACCGGAGGAGCGTTGACTTGCCGCTGCCGGAAAGACCCATGACGACAAAGATTTCACCTTCTTCAACAGAAAAAGAAACGTCGCGTACGGCCACGGTTGCACCGGTGTGCATGAGAATTTCTTCCTTTGAGAGTCCTTGCTGCATCATTTCGTACGCGTCCCGATCGCGACGTCCAAAAATTTTGCTTAAATTTTTGACGACGATTTTACCCATATG
>CALKAQ010000009.1 GCA_937983075.1 uncultured bacterium
TATAAAAGCGTCGGTGTACTCGAAATAGCGTTGGATCGTCTCAAGTCGTGATTCAAACTCTCATATGGGAAGCAGAAACCTCTCCGTCGGCACGAAGTAAGGTTCCAACGATAACGTAAAATTGGGATCAAATGTCGGACTGATCTGTCGCACCTTTCGAGCAGCTTCCTTGCTTAGGTGCTTTTCCATCGTCCCGGTTCTTCCCTTCTCCTTCAATCGAACTACATTTACGATACATAAACGTTACCTTCTACCCATTTCAGTCCTTTCCTCCTACTGCCATTCATTCCAACTCGCTCGAATCCCGTCCCCACATAAAAAGAGGCGGGTTTCCCCGCCTCCATCACCTACAACGTTATCCACCTGGGCATACGGCATACCGTCCGTACGCCCATACCCGGTCAACCTACTCCACAACGGTCAGAACGACCCTTAGATAAGTCGTCAATGAAGGCTCGCCAAAGTCCGAAGCTTCGAGGATGAAATGCAGCGTTTGTCCTTCAACGGCGTCTTCGGGAACGGTAAACTGACTCGCCACGTCAATTTCCGATCGAATGACGGCGGCAACGGCCGGTGATCCCGGAGGAGGCACATCCGCCGGATAGGTATAGTTCGGTCGGCTGGTTCGCTGCTCGCTCACCGTCGACAGCGTAACCCTGCCCGGATACGTGCCGGCTTCCACGTATTGCCACCAACGCGCGGTCACGTTGTCACCATCCGGATCTCTCACGATCGCTCGGAGCATAACGGTTTCCCCTGGGCGTACCAACAGGTTCATCGGACTGACCAGCTCGACCACCGGATTGTGGTTGGCATCTTCATAGTTCGGCGTCACGGTCCATCGCATCCTCGCGGCGAAATCACGCTGCGCCGCTCCAAACCAGCGAGCGGACGTGTAGTTTCGCGACGGTACCCCGTTCGGATCGATGTCTTCGCCGTCACGACCACCCCAACCCCCATAGGTGGGATCAACATGGGCATCGAGGCCGTTATCGAGCAGATTCAAGAAAATGGGGGTGTCACCTTCGGAGATCCACGAACCCGGCTCGCCCACGCTTCGCAGCCAAACCCAGTAGCCGAGCTCGGTGAGCTGCTCCACCGTCAGGCCGGCGAAACCGAAGAAATCGGTGAGATCGCCCTTGGACATTTGCTTTCCGTCGCCCCAAACACGATAGAACTCACCGAACGGCCCAACGTCTGATACATACTGCCGCATCCAGGCAGCCGACAAATACTCCCGATCTTCGGGCAGAACGGCTCCTCGTGCTCCGTATCCCCAAACGTTGGCCCTCATGTCGCGGAATTCAATATCCGGCCAATTCGGTCCGATGTAGCTGGCATAAACACCGTCTTGATCGCCCCAAGCCTGGATGATGGCTTTGTTCGAAACCTTCTTGTAAATATCCGGCCATTCAGGGGTGTTTTCGTATTCCTCTTGAATCGAAAGCAATGCTCGTCCAATCGTCGACTGGCCCGCCCCGCTCAGGAGATACACCGGCCCCGGCTCATCATCGAGAAGCAAGCTCTTGATGAGTTCCGAACCCGGGCTTTCTTTGGACATGTCTCCGGGAAACTCCACATTGCCTACAAAAATGCGTGACCGGAGCTCATCCGGATGAGGGTATCCTTCGGCATGAACGATCAGATTGGGATAAACCTCGGCGTAAATCTCGACGGCATCTTCGATGAAGCTTTCATCTTCTTCCCAGCGCCAGTAGGTCAGCGGTCCGTGAATGCCAATGCGACGATGTTCTCCCCGCGGGCCGTCATAAGGCGTGCCCTGGTCATCGCCTTTCCAATGGACATCACTGCTCTGGTAGACCAATCCTTCCGTTTGGAACTGATTGCTGTACAGCAAGTATCGAACCAGCGTATTCAAGTCGTCGAGTTCAGGATCGAGCATAAGAACGACACGGGGCTTTACACGCTCATTCGCCTGTGCCATGGCTGGCATCTGCCCTAAACCGAGCAGCAGGACAAGACCGAGCGTCACAACCATACCCGGAGCCGATTTTCTGCGAACCCAACTGATCAACGAAGTCACCTCTCCTTTGCATAGATACAGATGGTCCGCATTTTATCCTGAACCAAAACGTGGCATTCTATGCATAGATGACCTATCGATCAGCTGGGAAAGTACGCGGGGCTTCACCAAGATTACAAAGCCCATCTTCCGAGATGAGCGCCGCTAGACGCTCTAGAACCCCAGCCGTTTGTCTACCGTAATGCGGGGAAGGTTCAACAAACCGTCGTAAGCGGCGGAAATATCCCCGGTCAAGTAACCGGCCTGAGATCGGACACGGTCAAATTGGATGCCGGCTCCCGCAGCCTTGTCGAGCGGGCAGAACGTAATGCGATCGCCCAGACCCGCGGCAATAAGCGCTGCTTCCACACTGCCGTTTTCAGGTGGATCAAGCGGCGTGTCGACAACGCGAAAGCCGACCTCAGTTGACGGATCGAGCTCCATCTCACTGGTGTGATCATCCGTCGTCGTGGTGCCAATGACGCAATACGCGTCCCCTAGGGAGCGGTGCAAATACATGCCCATAGGATAAGCCGACAAATAATCACCCCAGATGACCGGCTGCTTTTGCACATGCGCGTTGTGGGCCAACAATACGACTCGAGCGTCAGGCTCATGCTCGAGCAGCTCGAGCACACGATCCGCCATAAAGCGGTCCCGCACGGAATGATCTAGCAGGGCCCCGGCTCCCCGGTACATCGCTTCACTGGCACGCAGCATGTAATCGGCACACATCAAGGCTTTCACCATGCGGTGCGTCTTTTGGAAACGAGCCGTGTCGCTTCGGTCAACAAGAAGCGGTTCCATCGCGGCCATCCGCTGTTGCAGTCGCTTTAA
>CALKAQ010000010.1 GCA_937983075.1 uncultured bacterium
CGCGTGCTCGGGAGGTAGGTCCTCTAGCACCGGTTCGAGAGAGATCGAGCCGTCGGGCTGCAGCGAAGCCGAGAGACCGAGTTGTTCGGCGAAGATGTATTCCTCGCTTGTCAGATATCCGTCCAGCTGGGCACCGGCCTCTTGCGCCAGCTTCTTGACTTTGGCTACGTACGCCATTTGCTCCGACTGATTGGCCGGCGGATTCTCGACCGTGTCCAGCAGCCGCCGGGCGGCGTCAGTCAGGAGGATATGCGTCTCTCCCACGGGGACAATCGGCCCGATCCGACGATGGACCGGCAAGAGCCCGAATTCTGGATGACGGATGGTCGCTTCGATGCGAAAGCTGGATGCTGCGACGAAGGTGCGGGCTTGCAGCGAGACCTGCACGTTGGCCACCCGCGGTATGTCCAACGCGTCGGCCATGTCCGTTCCAATTTCATCGTAGATATAAGAGTAGGGGATGATGTACGCGCCGTCATTGGTCTCGATGAGCACGTCGTCATAATACAGGCCTTCAAGCAGCAGCGCCTGGAAGACCGCGTGCGGCTGCCGACGGCCCATGGGAAGTTCTTGGTCCGCAAGGGGGAGGCGTACGGTGCGCACCCCGCCTTCGTCGCGGTACTGCAGACGAAACCGCACGCCTGCTTCCGTGAAGCCTTGTTCTACGTGAAGTTCGGGTTTGCGAAAAGGCGAAAGGATGTTCATCGGACACCACCAGTGACCAGACGGTGAATAATCGGGTACGTGTCGTACTGCCAGTTGCCGTGGTGCAGGATGCGATTGTTCTTGGTATTGCCGACGATCGAACCATCGATCTGGTGTTTGAGCTGGCTTTCGGAGTAGCACTCGCCTCGGATTTCAACGATATCCTTTAGAAGCTCATCATACTCTTCCAGCGTGTACAGGTAGCCGGCATTGCCGACCGCCAGAAACTCCACCGCTACAAGGGTGGGAAAGATCATGACGATGGCCTTGGTCGTTCTCGTCGTGACTACGAAGCCATTCCGCAGGTAATCGGCAAAGTGGCGCCAGAATTCGAGCCGGTCGTGATCGCCGGCCAGAATTTCCCCCATCAGGCGGCGGGCCAGCCATTGTTTGAACTTGGCCTGCGCGGGTTCCGAAATGTCCCGCCAACGGGACGGAGCTTTTTCCGGACGACCGAGGTTTAGGTGGATGAACTCAAGGATGTCCGAGTGAAACTTTGTTACGGGCAGCGTGACCAGGTAATGGTCCACCGCGGCGAAGAAATCCGTGCTGGACAGCTCGTACGTCTTCTGCAGCGCCGTTGTTAGAAAAGGACCGGTTTCGGCTTCAAGCCGTTCTGCCGAGAGGGTGCGCAGGAGCTTGGTCGCGATGAGCCACGCCGCGGGCGTGTTGAGCCGCAGGCCCAACTGTTCGCATTTGTCCCGTAGGGTTTCCTGTCCCGCTTCCACGAGCCTGCCCAAGGACGTGAGCCAGTCATCGGAGTCGAGCGCGTCGCTCACTGGCTCCGCGGGAACCTTGATGGACAGCGCTCCTGGATTACGTGCTGCGGCCAAGGAGGCCATGCGTGCCAGGGCTCGCCGTCCGGGCGACTGGAGAAAGTGGTTCCAGAGGGTGCCGGCAAACCGGTTTCGCCAGCGCCGGCCGAGGATATCTCGCACCTTCAGGTCTAGATCGTCCGGGATGGACGGGCCGGCGAAGACAAGCGCGTCAATGTCCGGCGGGGACAGGCGTCGGGCCAGCGTCGGCAACTTTTCTCGCGGCGTGTTGCGGATGCGCCGGAGAAGCCTGGACAGGTTGGGAAGACGGCTTCGGGGGCGGGCCGCCTGGCCGGCCGGATATCGACGCAGGATGTCGTCCCGGACCCGGGTCAGCTTTGGGTGTTCAAAGACGAAACTGGGCAGCCGCAGCGTCACCGGGCCAGGACCTCCCCGATTTGCCGCATTAGCTCGTCGTCTTTCAGCTGGAATTTGAACTCTACGCGCCGAGAGCGTTCCCAGTCGGGCTCGCCGTTTTCCATGAGGGGTTGCGTCCATGAGCGGCCGTTGGCGGTCAGCAGGTCGCGCAGGCGTTCCTTGCCGTCAAATTCGATAAAGTCATCACTTAGAATCGTCTCAACTACGGCGTACGCACGGCGCTGCGACAGGTCCAAGTTGTAGAGGAAAGAGCCAACCTGGTCGGTGTGGCCTTCGACGATAATTTGCGCGATGTGCTCCACGAACCGGTCGCTGAGCAGAATCGAGACGTATTGCGGCACGAATCGCTCGAGGTACTCGCGCCCGATTTCCGTAATTTCCGTGCTGTCGAAGTCGAAGAAGACCCCGCCGTCAAAGCGAATAGCGCCGGTCTGGGGATCAACGCTGACCGCCAGATTCGAGCCCTCGAACGCTTCGCTAAGGGCCAAAATGATGTCCGAGCGCAGGCTCAGGAGGCGTTCAATCTCGTTCTCTTTCGCCCGGAGTTCCGCGTTGTAGTCGTACAACAAGAGCAGCAGGAATAGAGCGAATAGAAGCAGGAGCGCCGACATCATGTCCGAGTACGACATCCAGTACTCCGGGATGAGAGGCTTCGGGCGAGAAGACTGCTTAGCCATCGGTAGCCTCCTTGACGACTTCTGGGATGGCCTCCGTGGCAGGAGCAGGCAGTGCGTTTTGCGCCGGTGAGTTCAATGCGTCGAATCGTTGCTGCAGGTTGTCGGCGATGCGGTTCATCGTGTCGCTCAAGTCACGAATCGCGCTTCCAATGCGATTCGCCTCGTCCGGGATGTCCATGACGCTTTCGTAAAGGGTGTGGACAACTTCCCGCAGACGCGTCGTCGCCTGGGCCAAAGACTCGTCGTATGCACGAAACGTTGCGGACAGGCCGGAGTGGATGTGGTTCACGGCTGTCTGAACCTCTTGATGCAGAAGCTCGCTCAGGCGGCTGATTTGCTCGTTCGTGGCGCCGCTGAGCCGCTCCAGTCGTTCCGACTGCTGCTGCAACTCGGCTGACAATTGTCCCAGCGCCCCGACGCTCGCTTGCTGGGCGTCTATTAGTTTTTGCATCTCTGCGACCGTGTGGTTTCTGGCTTCTTCCAGCTCATGCACCACAAGGGTGAAGCTATGGGCGGTGGTCTGCACCGAGTCCTGAATTGTACCCATTGTGCTCTGGAACTTCTGCAGCTCCTCGAAAAGCGCTGCGCTAAGCTCCGTAACGCCGGTCAGCATGCCGTTCGCGTGCTGTAGCACTTCGTGCTGCAACTGCGCTTGCGTTTGAATCTCCTCAAGCAAGTCCGAGAGCTCCTGCTTGGTGGCCTGTTGCGAGTCGGAAAGCTCTTTCATCGTGTCGGCCAACTCGTTGATTTGGCCCCCGAAAGCACTGGTGAATTTTTCAACGA
>CALKAQ010000011.1 GCA_937983075.1 uncultured bacterium
TTGCGCTGTTCCACCGGGTCACCTCCTTTACGAACGCTCAAACGAGAACACCGCCTCGGCGTATACATCACGCACAAACCGGGCTTCGTTTTCGGACATCGCGGGGGAGATGGGCACCGTGCAACCTCCTACGCGAGAAGGCCGCCCAAGTGGGCGGCCTCTACGTCAACCGAAAACCTGTATTTGCGCATCGCGGGCAGGTCAAAGTAGCGAAACGACGTCCCACTCGCTTGTGGGTTCCGGGACTTCCACCGGAGATATTCATCCCTCGGGAGTAGCCTCGGGGCAATCCAGCCGTCCTCATCAACGGGTAACGGTCGCGGATAGCGCCGCACAACCTCCCAAGAATCCTTAAACCGCAAGTCGTTTACCGGCACGCAGTAGGTATTCCCCAAGTGCCTGATGAAGACAAACACCCGGCGGTCGCTCCCGGCGAGCGCCCGATAGGCGAGGTAGGCGTCTTTCTCGATGGTCTCCCCAGACTTCGCATCGAAGAAAAACGCCTCCTCGCTCTCCTCTCTCACGGCAAACCCATCCGGCATGTAGCGCAAGAATCGGGCCGTTGGATCCGGGTTCTTCATCATGGACAGAAGACGGTGCACCTCAGAGGCAACGTTTTCCACCCCGAGAGGCACCGTCTTCCAACCGCGTTGTTCGATAATCTTGACAACCTCTGCCGCCCATTCCTCGCCCCGTTTGAGACGATAGGCGAAGCCGTTCATCGCCCAAACACCATCAGGTCGCGGGTGAGATACAGCAGTTCCCGCTTTTCTTTGGCCAGTTTGACATATGCCCCGCTGTGTATCTGTGTGTTGTATGGCACCGTGATACGTTGGATAGGTGTGAGGTATTTGGCTATACGTTCGTAGCAAAGGAATGGCAGATCCACAAATTCCCCCATGACATTCCATGGCCCAATGATGATGGCAAGTTTCCCGGAATGGTCTGCCCGCCACTTTCGCTTCACATCTCGGGCAATGCTCCCAATCGTTTCCAGGAACCGCTCCAAGTCCATGTTCCCGAGGTCATTTGGATCGTCGCTGTACTTCCCCTTAGCCTGCTTCCAGTAGGGCGGATCGAGGAACACCAAATCAGGCACCGGCAGGTCGTCCGGCAACCCTTGCGTAATGTCATGCTTGCGGATGTCCGGTCTCGCAGGAATCGGGTTCAGGTCCGACACGTAATAGCGGCGTTTCCGACGCAAGCATACGTCGATGGTGCTCCCGCCGCCGCCAAACGGGTCGAACACCACGTCAAATGGCTTGGTGTAGTAGTAGAGCAAGTTCTCGATAATCTCCGGCGGGATATTGCCAAAGTGCCGGACCTCGTTCGTCGCTTTACCGAAGTTCCAGACGGTGTAAAGCTCCGGCTCGAAATCGCGAAAAATATGCGAATCGGCTTCTGGCTCGATTTGCATAAAATCCGCAATCCAACGAGATACCGTGGCTTGATCCACTCCAACCTGATCCGCGATCCGTTCCTGCGTCTCGCACCGCATCCACAGGTCGTACACCCGCTGCTTCTGCTCGGCCTCCTTTTCCCGCCGCTTATCCCGCGTCCAGCGCAAGAACGTGTTGCGGCTGATCGAAAGCGTCTCGATAATCTCGTCATCCGGCAACACGTCCCACCAGCGAATCGCGTACCGCTTCTTCTCTTCGGGAGTGAGCTGCTGCCCGTGCTTGGCGTTCCGCCGGACGGCAAGCATCAGCAGTTCCTGCTCGGACTTGACCTCCGTCACGATGCACGGGATGTCCTCAACGCCGGCCGTCTGGTACGCTTTCCACCGATGGTAGCCGTCGATCAGTATTCCGTGCTGGCTAACCTCGATGGGTGGCAGAAGCTCCAGGTTCTCGGCGTACTCCTGGATCTTCTGCGGGTTAGGCTTGAACCGCGGGTAGAGGTCCTCACGAAACACCACTTCGCCCGACTTGATCGTATTCATTTGTCACCACTCCCTCGTGTTGAAGTCCCCTCGTGTCGGCAAAAAGAAAGAGCGGCAGCCCACGAGGGCAAGCTGCCGCCCCAACTCCCCGCCGCCGAAGCGGGGAAACTTGAACCCACTGTTTACTTCTTACTTAGCCCG
>CALKAQ010000012.1 GCA_937983075.1 uncultured bacterium
TTCGGTCTTTGCTGACCGAGCATGACCTGCCACCTCCTGCGGAGCATATACGATAATGAGCGGTGTTTCCCCTTTACAGATTGAGGGGTTTTTCACAACGCTTTTAATAAAGACGTAGCATGTCATAGCGCCATCCAACGGACAGTCTTCGACAAACGAGGAATAGTCATTTGTTGCTAGACGATAGTCAATAAGTGGTGAGACCGCTTCTTCTTTCTGACACGTCCACAGCAAGAACCCGATGGCCTGTTTCCGTTACGTAACGTAGGGCTACTTTTCCCGGTTCGCATTGTCTATATACGCATCATGAAACGTTCTGTACTGTCTCATATTCATCTCCTTCCCTCCCTATAAATCGGTTGAGACCGCCAATGTGGTAACGTCAGAATATCTTCGAAACTACCGAGGTCCTGCACACCGGTCATGTTCTCTCCAATGTAGTACCTGAAGCAATTGATCAGATGGTGGATTCGGATTCTGGCACTTTCCTTCGTTTCGGATGTGGTGAACTAGCCTGTTAGCTTTATGAATTGTCGGGACTTTCTATTACCGACGTTTTCCCCGTAACTTTGCCCCACCGACGCGAGATGGCCCATCCCCCGGCCATACGTGCTTCTTTCGGTTCCGATGAAAGTTGTGGCCGGAGTACGTCAGAGGCCACCGCCGAGAAACGGTAGACTCCGGCAGATGACAAGCGAGGTGCTCCCCAACCTTGGCGTAAACCCAATGGCACGCTAACACGGCAGTGGCCATAGGTACCTCCTCGTCAGTGACGCGGAGCAAATGTTATGCGTACGCCAGCGGAGAAACATTTCTCGAATGTCCGATTTGTCGGCCAGCGTGGCTCCCACGGCCAGGACCCTGGCGAGCTGGTCCCAGTAGAGGATGTCCTGGGCGCCATTCATGAAACGGGCCTCTCATTTCCAGTGATGTGCTAGGCGCCATGTGGCCCCGCTTCCTCCCTTACTAGAGAAAAAGAAACACCGCCGAAGGGCTCGGCGGCAGGAAGCAGGCCGAAGGGGAACGTAACGCGTCCAACCATCCGACCGCATTCCCGACGCCGGCATGATCCGGATCCGGTGATCGGGGTCGGCGACGCCGTCAAGTCGCCCTCTCAGCCCGGTTGGCCCGGACTCCCCCTGCGGCCTTTTGTGCCGGTAAATACTCTATCGTGGCACGATTGTCCTGCTAACGAATCCAGATGACAGCGGAAATGTTTGAAGGTGTCTACTCCCCGCCAAATGGACGTCTACGGCCCCGGGGCACCCGTACCCAGGCGGCCACGTGTGTCGCCCGCTTGGGGCTTGTAATTCGATCATGCCAACAATCTAATGGACGCTGGTCGTGCGGCAGATGTGGATCACTTCCATAACTGTCACGGTCCCGAATAGAGAGCCCTGAAAAAGCCCCTGCATTTTGGACCCGAGTTTGACACTTTGAAGGCACATGTCTTGACCGAAACCGCGCCACGGCGCGGTTTCTTGGCGCTTCAGGCCCAGCACACACGGGTATCCTGTAGGCACACGAATTGAGATCCAATGCACGATCAATATGAATAGATGTCGTATTGCGTAGGCATGTACATCCGTACCGTGCAGCGCAAAAATCGAGATGGCTCCATCGTCCGCCACGTCCAGCTGGCCCACAACTTCCGGCATCCCCAAACGGGCCGGCCGCAAGCCAAGGTGCTGTGGTCCTTCGGCCGCGAAGAGGAGGTGGACCGCGAACAGCTCCAGCGGCTGATCCGCAGCATCGAACGCTTCCTCTCCCCCGAAGAGGCCCTCCGGCGCCAGGCGCAGGAGGGGGATGTCCCTCTGCGGTTTGTCGAGAGCCGGCCGTTGGGCGGCGGCTGGGTGCTGGACCGGCTGTGGCACGAGCTGGGCATCGCCCCGGCCATCCAGGAGGCGGTGGCCGACCGGCGCGTGCGCCTGCCGGTGGAACGCGCCCTTTCTTCGCCATCGGGGTGGAACTCCATCACATCTACCGGACCATGGACCTGCTGGTGGAGGCCGGTGAGGCGTTGCAGAAGGCCATTTACTGGAGCGTGGCGGACATCCTGCAATTGGAGGTCGACCTGCTGTTCCTGGACACTGCTGTTCCTGGACACCACCACGACCTACTTCGAGGTGGACGAAACGGACGACGAGCAAGGCTTGCGCCACTACAGCCAGCGCTCGACCGATCATCGTCCGGATCGGCCCCAGATCGTGATCGGCCTGGCGGTGACGCGCTCGGGCTTGCCCGTACGGTGCTGGGTTTGGCCGGGCCAGACCACCGACGTGAGCCGGGTGGAGGAGGTCAAGCGCGACCTGATCGCGTGGAAGCTCGGCCCGGACATCACCGTCGTGGACCGGGGCTTCGTCTCGGAAGAGAACCTGCGTACGCTGCAGCGAGCCGGGGGGCATTACATCGTCGGAGAGCGGATGCGATCCGGCAAGGCCGGCGTGGAGCAGGCTTTGTCGCGGCCCGGGCGGTACCAGAAAGTGCGGCCGAATCTGGAGGTCAAGGAGATCGTGGTGGGCACCGGGGAGGCACGCAGCGCTACATCCTGGTGCGCAACCCCGAGCAGGCCGAGCGTGACCGGGCCCAGCGGGAGCAGATCCTGGCCCGCCTCCGGGAGGAACTGGCGGGCTTGGAGCGCCGGCCCAAGGAGGAGCACACCCGGGCCGTCTGCGCCCTGATCGCCCACCCCACCTATGGGCGCTACCTCAAGCTCGACAGCCGCCGCTGGCCGGTGATCGACCGGGCGAAGGTGGAGGCCGAGGCGCGGCTGGACGGCAAGTATCTGCTCCGGACCTCCGACGACACCCTGTGTGCTGGCTCGCCCTGCTGCTGGTCCGGGCGGCCGAGATGCGCGTCGAGGAACGCCTGGGGCACCGCTATAGCTGGGATCGCATCCGGGCCGAACTCGACCGGATGCACCTCGGCGATTTCCGGGGCCCGGCCGGGATCGTCCACCAGCGGACGGAGACGACGACCTTCCAGGCCCAGCTCTTCCAGGCGATCGGCGTGGAAGAACCTCCCCGCTTCTTCCGCATCGACCCCGCACGGGCGAGCATGTAGATACACGAGCATGTCTACATCAGGGGGCAGAAATGCCCGTTGCTACGGGCTTTTCTGCCCCTTTGTGTGGGAGCCAAGTGTCAAACTCGGGTATCGGAGAGCTCTGAAACCTCCCCTGCATTTTGGCAAGGATGGGCAGGGTTGTAGGCGAAGAACTCACCCGCTCCGACGATACCGAAACAGGGGTAGATCGCACCATGGGTCGTGTCCCGTCAAGTGTGTAAACGGCGGTTCCCTTCGAGAACAGGCTCGTTTGCGAGCTCAGGCGTCGAGAACCAGGGCTGCCTCAGTCTCAGACCGCGTCACGGCCAGCTTGGCCATCGACTGCATGCTCAGATACCGCCGCTGCACCCGCCACTCGTCCTCCTGCTCCTGCAGGACGGCGCCGATCAGCCGTAGGGCTGCCGCTGCGTTGGGAAAGATGCCGACCACATCGACACGCCGGCCAATCTCCCGCATCAGGCGCTCCAGCGGGTTCGTGGAGTGGATCTTCTGCCAGTGCTCCCTTGGAAACGCCATGTAGGCGAGAACATCCTCAGCCGCCTCGCTCAGCAGAGCAGCTGCCCGGGGGTAGCGGTGTCCCAGGCTGGCTACCACCCGGCCGAGTTGCTCCCGGGCCGCCTCGATGTCAGGCTGGGCGAAAACCGTCCGGACCAGCGCCGCCACCATGGACTGGGCCTGCTTGGGGACATAACCCAGCAGGTTGCGCATGAAGTGTACCCGACACCGCTGCCAGGCCGCCCCTTGCAGCACCTCTGCGATGGCCTGTCTCAGGCCCTCGTGGGCATCGGAAATCACCAGGCGCACGCCCCTCAGCCCTCGCCGCACCAGGCTTCGGAGGAAGGTCACCCAGAACTCATACGTTTCAGCCGGCCCGAGGTCGAACCCCAGGACCTCCCGGTCCCCTGTGGTGCGGACTCCCACAGCTACGACGGCCGCCATGTTCACCACCCGGTCGTTCTCCCGGGTCTTGACCGCCTTGGCATCCAGCCACACGTAGGGGTACTCCCCGTCCAGGGGGCGGTTGCGGAACTGGGCCATCTTCTCGTCCAGCTCCTGGCAGATGCGGGAGACCTCACTCTTGCTGACGCCTTCCAGGCCCAGGGCCTGCACCAGGTCGTCCACCTTCCGGGTGCTGACGCCGTGGACGTAAGCCTCCTGGATGACGGACAGCAGGGCCCGTTCGGCCCGCCGGCGTGGCTCCAGGAAGCAGGGGAGGTAGCCCCCCTGCCGCAGCCGCGGGATTCGCAGCGCAATGGTGCCGACCCGGGTGTCCCAGTTCCGGAGGCGGTACCCGTTACGGTAGTTGGTGCGCTCGGAGGTACGTTCATAGCGTCCGGCGCCGACCTTCTGCGTGACTTCGAGTTCCATCAGCGCTTCAGCTAGGAGCTGAAGCCCCTCCCGGAGCATGTCCTGGTCGGGCTGGTACTTGCGCAACAGCTCCATCAGCGCGATCTTGAGATCGGTCATCGGCGTCGTGACCCCCTTCAGGTTGTTGGTTGTGCTTCTACTCGAAGGGAACGCGCCGGTGACCTTTTCT
>CALKAQ010000013.1 GCA_937983075.1 uncultured bacterium
TTCCCTCACGGAAAACATGATCCGCCGCCACCCGAACGTGTTAGGCGATGCCAAAGCCGAAACCGCCGACGACGTCACCGCAAACTGGGAGGTCATCAAGCGGGAAGAGCGCATGGCCAACGGCGCTTATGCGTCCACAGCCGACGAAGATGCGCCTGCGGCGTCACGGCTCGATGGCATTTCGCCGCATCTGCCCGCGCTGCTGTACGCCGACGAAGTGAGCCGGCGAGCCGCCAAAGTCGGGTTCGACTGGGCCGATGCCGATGCCGTTCTCGAGAAAATGCGCGAAGAATTGGCCGAACTGCAAGAGTTGCTGCGCCTGGCCGGCGAGACGGTCGGCTCACAAGGCAGCGCCGCCGATCACATGCAGGCTCGCATCGCCGAAGAGTGGGGCGATTTGGTGTTTACCCTGGTCAATCTCGGCCGGCACCTGCATATACAGCCTGAACTCGCCGCCCGTCAAGCCGCTCGCAAATTTGAAAAGCGGTTTCGGACCCTGGAACGCAAGGCCGCCGAGCAGGGCAGCTCGCTCGAGCACATGACGCCGGACGAAATGAACGCGCTTTGGGACGAAATCAAAGACTCGGAGCAATCGTGAATCCGGCTAATGGTCCATATGACGTGCCAAGAATCCGGCTGCTGTTTCGGCCAGCTTCAACTCGATCTCACTGGCTTCTTCACCCTCAAGAGCCGACACAATAATGGCTCCGTTGGTATCTCCCCGGGACACAATGGGCGCAACCGCACCGCTTGGCAACCGCCGCAGCAGCTCTTCTTCTTCCCCCGGGCTCGAAGGCGGCGGGAAATCCGCTCCGTTGAACAAGGCCGCTCGTCTGTCGTCCATGTACCGTTCAAGCACCGGTGTGACCGGTTTTCCAACCCATTCATCTTCAGGCAGCCCAGCTACCGCAACCACTTCATCGTAGTCCAGCACCGCAACGGCTCGTCCCGTCGTCTGGTGAATCGAGTTGAGGTAGCGCTGCGCAAAGCTCTTCAGCTCGGCCACGGCCGAATATTTCTTGAGGATGACGCCGCCGTCCCGATCGACGTAAAGCTCCAACGGCGCTCCTTTGCGGATTCGCAGGCTCCTGCGAATCTCCTGTGGAATCACAATTCTCCCCAAATCGTCAATGCGCCGGACAATCCCAGTCGCCTTCACACTCACGCCGCCGCCCAGCGGGCGGTCGACTCCCTCCTTCTCACCAAGAGGTGTGTCGCGTCGAAGCGTGAAAAACGGCAGATCCGGCAAAACCGCAGATCTCCTGTTTTTCACGGTTCTCCTAGTCTGTCCAGTGCGCTTTCATCTCAATCAGAATATCCCCCAAAAGGGTGAGGAGAGCCGCGCTTGAAAGGCCGCGGGAGCGAACCTTAAAGCCTTGCAATCGACCGGGAAGCAAAATGACGTCGCCCCGGAAGCGGCGCAAAACGGCATTTGATACCATTCGCGGCAAATCGAGGCCGTTCAGCAGGCGAATTTCCACACCGTCGCGCGCCTGACTGATTTGTCCTACGCCAACTTCCCGAGCAATCGCCTTCATGCGGGCGACCGCCAGCAAGTTCATCACCGGCTCCGGCATGTCGCCGAATCGGTCGACGAACTCGTCCTCCAGGTCTTGAATATCTGCGGTCTTGCGAACCGAGACGACCTTCTTGTACATCTCGACCTTTTGCCGTGAGTCGGAGATGTAATCGTCGGGAATGTAGGCGTCAATGGTCAAATCAATGACGGGATCGGGCGGATCGGCAACAACCTCGCCTTTGAGCTCGCGCACGGATTCTTCGAGAAGGCGGCAGTACAGCTCAAAGCCAACCGAAGCGATAAAACCGTGCTGCTCGGGACCGAGGATGTTTCCGGCGCCGCGGATTTCCAAATCGCGCATCGCGATTTTGAATCCCGAACCGAGCTCGGTGAATTCCCGAATCGCTTGCAGACGCTTCTCCGCCTGCTCGGACAACAGCTTATTCGGTTGATAAGTGAAGTACGCGTACGCAATTCGATTGGAGCGCCCCACGCGTCCGCGCAGCTGATACAGCTGAGCCAGGCCCAGGCGGTCAGCGTCGTAAATAATGAGCGTGTTGACATTGGCGATATCCATTCCGGTTTCGATGATGGTGCTGCAAAGCAGTACGTCGTATTCGCCGTTCAGGAAGTCGAGCATCACCTGCTCGAGATGATCTTCCGGCATCTGGCCGTGCGCGACGGCGATTCGGGCTTCCGGCACCAGCTCTTGCAGGCGCCGATACATCGTGTCGATGGTCTGCACCTGGTTGTAGACGAAATACACTTGGCCTTCTCGGGCCATCTCGCGCAAAATGGCTTCGCGCACCATGTCGTCGTCGTATTCGACGACATACGTCCGAATCGGATACCGGTCTTCCGGCGGCGTTTCGATAATGCTCATGTCGCGTGCGCCGACCATGGCCATGTGGAGCGTGCGGGGAATGGGCGTTGCCGTCAGCGTGAGGACGTCGACGCTCTTGCGCAGCTCCTTCAGGCGCTCCTTTTGCATGACGCCGAAACGCTGTTCCTCATCAACGACGACAATGCCGAGGTCGTGGAATTCGACATCCTTCGAGAGCAGGCGATGCGTGCCGATAATGATATCGATCGTCCCCTGCTTGAGCTCCCGAAGGATTTCCGCTTGTTCCGCCGGCGTTTGAAAACGCGAAAGCACCCGTATTTTCACCGGATAGGCGCTGAAGCGCTCCTGGAACGTCCGCCCGTGCTGCTGCGCCAAAATGGTGGTAGGCACCAAGACCGCAACCTGCTTGCCGTCCATGACCGCCTTGAACGCAGCCCGAATAGCGACTTCCGTTTTACCGTAGCCGACGTCGCCGCACAGCAGACGGTCCATCGGGCGCGGCCGCTCCATATCGCGCTTGACTTCTTCGATAGCGCGCAGCTGATCCGCCGTTTCTTCATACGGAAAAGCGTCTTCAAATTGCTCCTGCCAAACGGTATCCGGCGAAAAAGCATAACCGGGCATCGACTCCCGTTCGGCATACAGTTTGAGCAGCCCGTCGGCGATTTCTTGGACGCTTTCTTTGACCCGCTTTTTCACCCGCGCCCAATCGCCGCCGCCGAGTTTATACAGCTTGGGAGGCGAATCTTCCAGCCCGATGTATTTTTGCAACAGATGGACTTGATCGGTCGGCACGTACAACGTGTCGTCTCCGGCGTACTGGACGACGAGGTAATCTTTGTGCGCCCCGCCGATGTCCAAAGTCTTCATGCCGACGTAGCGGCCGATGCCGTGATTGACGTGCACGACATAGTCGCCTTCTTTGAGGTCCGTGAACGAATCGAGACGCTGAATGTTGCTTTGATACTCTTTGGGTGCCCGTCGCTGCCGCGCCCGCCGCTCCCGTGCCCGACGTCCGAAGATTTCGGCATCGGTGAGGACGACGAGCCGTTCGTCCGTGAGCTCGCACCCGGAACTCAGGCTGCCGGTGAGAACGATCGGCTGGCGCGTCCGCAGCTCCCCGTTGAGCGAATTGACATGGCGGACTTCCAAACCTTCGTCCTGCAGCACTTCCGCCACGCGACGGCTCCGTTCCTCCGATGAAAGCACCAGGCAAATGCGGTATTGGTTTTCTTTCCACGCCTTGAGGCCGTCGATGAGGCGGTCAAACTGCCCGTGGAACGATTCCGGCGTCCGCGCTTCCACCCCAATGACCGTAACGCGGTCCATGCCGGGCACCTTTTTCTCAAGTCCGGCCAAATGAATCAAACGGCGTTGCCGCAAATCGTTGTACACTTGTTCCCAGGATGCGAACAGATGTCGCTCGGACGGCAATATCCGTCCCTTCTCCAGCTGAATCGCGTGGCGCTCGCCATAATCGACTGCCAAGCGCGACATTTGCTCGTATACCCGTGCCGGCTCATCGACCACGATAACCCCTTCACGGTCAGCATAGTCGATGATCGTGGTGAGGTTGGAGAAGAAATACACCTTGTACTGATCCATCCCGGGGAACGAAACGCCGCCGGCCAAACGCTCCATGTGAAGCGCCGTCCGCTCGGAGAGGTTTTGCGCGGCTTCTTCGTGCCCCAACTCGCGCAGCCGCTTGATCTGCTCGTCCCGATCGGCTTCAATTGCGGCAAGGGCCGCTTCCAGACGATCGGGAATGACGAAAAATTCCCGCGAAGGCCCGATGACCACTTCATCGGTTTGATCCAATGAACGTTGTGTGACGGGATCGAAACGGCGGATCGAGTCGACTTCATCGTCGAACATCTCGATGCGAATGCCGTGCTGTTCCGTCAACGGGTAGACATCGATGATGCCCCCACGCACGCTGAATTGGCCCGGCGCCTCAACACGTGCCACATGCTCATACCCCATGACGGTAAGATCCGCGGCGAATTGATCTACGTCGAAGCGCGACTCGAGATCGATGCGATGTCGGTACGCTTGGTAAACTGAGGCCGGAATCAAGCGTTCCATGAGCGCGTGAGACGGCGCGATGACAATGCCGTCGCCGTCGAGAAGTGCCTCGAGCGCTTGGAGACGCGTTTGGATGAGGCCGATTTCATGCCGCACTTCTTCGTGCGGATCGGTTTCCAAGGCAGGGAAAAGGCGAATGGGCGTATCCGGCATAAACGCTTGCAGGTCGTTTTGCAGCTGATTGGCGGCGGCAATGCCGTGGGTAATGATCAGGCGTGGGGCCCTTTTGGTACCTTGCAAGGTCGATACGAGAGCGGAAATATACAGAGCTTTCTGACTTCCAGAGAGACCTGTCAGCATAAACTCTGCATCTTGCCTTCGCAATTGTTCCCCTACCCGGACCAATGCAGGTGATGCCGTTACGATGTCCACAAGTCCCTCAATGGCCACAAACAGGCCTCCTTACGTCACTAGTCGTGCACGTAATTGGGGGAGAAAAAGACCCCTTGAGAGCAAAAGGTCGACCCAGCGTGGAACGACCTTGCGCGCCAATGATTCCTTGGGGGGCAGGCGAGCCCACCCAAGGTGAATTTGCGGCTGATCGCAACGAGCCTTAGGCCCATTATAGTCAGCCATATGGATGCCGTCAACTAGGCCAATCCCGCGATGGGCTCCACGCCGTTGAACTGTTGCATGGCAGCCTCAAGTCCCTGGGTCAACCAAACGTAGCTTGCATCTGCAGCCCGGTTCGCAAACGCTTCGACCGCCGGCACTTGATCTGAACGGAACCGCGACAGAACGTAGTCCGCCCCAGCCCATCCCGGGGGAACCCCGCCAATTCCCATGCGCAAACGCGGAAATTCATCCGTTCCCAGCGAGCGTATGATCGACCGAAGCCCGTTATGTCCGCCCGCACTTCCCTTCGGCCGCAGGCGAATTTGCCCCGGCTGCAGCGCAAGGTCATCGTAAATAATCAAAAGATCCGAAAGATCGATTTGATAATATGCGACTAATGACTGCACGGCTTCGCCGCTCCGATTCATAAAGGTGAGCGGCTTCGCCAGCAACAACCGTTGGCCTTCCGCCGTCGCGCGCCCGGTCAGGGCGTGATGTTCGCCTTTGCTCACATCCGCCCCCAACTTGCGTGCCAAGGCATCGACGGCGAGAAAGCCGAGGTTGTGCCGTGTCCAATCGTAACGTGCACCGGGATTTCCAAGACCGACAATCAGCTTCAAGAGATTTCTTACGCCTCTTCTTCAGCGTTGTCTGCGTCTTCCGCTTCGCCTTCTTGAGCAGCTTGGGCTTGTGCTTCACCTCGGGCCCTGCGCGGAGCGACAATGGTGACGATCCCGACTCCCGGATCGTCGGTCGTTTGAACACCTTCGGGCAAAGTCAAGTCGCCCACGGTCAAGGTGTCACCGATCTTCAGGCTGCTGATGTCGACTTCAATCTGCTCCGGAATATGAGTCGGCAAGCAGGTGATTTGCAGTTCACGAAGTGTCTGCGATGCAAAGCCGCCCTCATTTTCTCTCGCGTCTTCGCCGACGAGGACAAGCGGTACGGTCGTTTGAACTTCCGTATCGAGATCGACTTTGTGAAAATCGACATGGAGAAGATCGCCCCGCGCCGGATCGCGCTGCACTTCCTTGATCAAAACGGTGTGCTTCTCCCCGCCGATGGTGACGTCGATCAGCTGTCCGCCTGCACCGGATGCAAGGAGTTTTTCAATCGTACTCGTTGAGACATAAAGGTTACGATTCCCAATCTTGGGTCCGTACATGACCGCAGGCACGCGTCCTTCACGCCGGACTCTTCTGTTCGGTCCCTTTCCTGTTTCCGTACGCTCTTCAGCGGGAATCGTGATCAATTGAGCCACCTGTTACATCCTCCTCCAAAAAATTCGCCCGGAAAACCATCGCGGATTATACCACCGGTCCTAAAGCCCGTCAATCAAAGAGCCGGCTTACCGAACGGTGCTCAAAGATGCGGCGAATCGCGTCAGCGAACAACCCCGCCGTGCTCAAAATGCGCAGCTTGTCGAAACGCTTTTCAGGCGGCAAAGGAATGCTGTCCGTGACGACAACTTCGCGGAACGGCGAGTTTTGCAGCCGTTTGACCGCAGGATCTGAAAATACGGCGTGAGTACAACAAGCATACAATTCGGCGGCACCTTCGCGCAGCAGTGCCTCCGCACCGTTGACCATGGTTCCCGCCGTATCGATGATGTCGTCAACCATGATGCACACCTTGCCCTTGACGTCTCCCACGACATGCATCACTTCGGAGACATTAGGAGCCGGACGGCGTTTGTCGATGATCGCCAGCGGCGCATTCAAGCGGGCGGAAAATTCACGCGCACGCGCAACGCCTCCGACGTCCGGAGCGACAACCACAATGTCTTTCAAACCTTTGTCGATGAAATACTTGGCGGCTATCGGCAAAAACTTGAGGTTGTCCAACGGGATGTCAAAAAAACCTTGAATTTGGCCGGCATGCAAATCCAATGTAACGACTCGGTCGACTCCGGCTGCCGTGAGCAGATTCGCCACCAACTTCGCTGAGATGGGATCCCGGGGCCTGTTTTTTCGATCCTGCCGTGCATAACCGTAATACGGCATGACAGCGGTTACACTTTTGGCAGAAGCACGGGTGAAGGCATCCACCATGACAAGCAATTCCATGAGATTGGAATCGGCCGGCCGCGAGGTAGGCTGAATGACGAAAACGTCGGCACCACGAACGGTTTCGTTGATGCGCAGCTTGATTTCCCCGTCTTTAAACCGGCTGACGACAGCATCACCCATTGGCATCTCCAAATGTCGAGTGATGGCATACGCAAGATCCGGATTTGCTGTACCGGTGAAAATCTTGATCTTCTTATGCGGTGCTAAATCGATGGTCATGAAGAAACCCGCCCCTTAGTCCCTTTCCAAAATGTCCATCCACGAACCTTGAAATCCATTGCCCAGCACGGCGTTCGGTCCGACAACGGCATCAGGTGCAACCGATATTCCGTCGACAACGCTGCTGTCGACAACTGCCCGGTCGCCGATTTGAGCCCGACGAATCCGAGCCATTGGACCAATGGTACAGCCTTCACCCACTCGGGTACCGTTTTCCAAAAAGGTAAACGGATAGATCACCGTATCACGCCCGATGGAGACGTTGGCGTCGATAAATGTCGTGGATGGATCGATCATGGTTACACCTTGATCCAACCAATGTTGCCGAATCCGGTCGCGCAAAATGGCTTCGGCTTCGGCTAGATGGCGTCGGCTGTTGATTCCTTGGGCTTCGGTCGGATCCTGTAAAACAACGACCTCGACCCGTTGACCTTCAGCTGCTAGATTTGCAAACAGATCCGGCAAGTAGTACTCGCCTTGTTTATTATCGGTTCCCAATCGCCGCAAACCTATGAACAAGCGATCGGCTTCGATGCAACACATGCCCGTGTTGATTTCATTGACAGCCGCTTCTTCCGGTGAAGCGTCGCTTTGTTCGACCACACGCAAAAACCGGCCGTCTTCTCCCCGTATGATTCGACCATACCCCGTCGGGTCGTCGACAATGGCCGACAAAATGGTAGCCGCCGCACCGGACGCTTGGTGCGCGCGAATTAAACCGACCACGCTTTCGACCCGGTAAAGAGGCGTGTCGCCAAAGACGATCAGAATGGTGCCACGCTCGGCCGCCAAAAGCGACTCGGTCTGCAGCACGGCGTGCCCAGTGCCTTTTTGTTCGTGCTGCACGGCGTATTCGACCGTATCGCCACACACCGCTCGCACGCGCTCGGCTTGATGGCCGACGACGGTTACAATGCGCTCGGCACCCGCCTGACGCACGGTTTGCAGCACGTGCTGGATCATCGGTACGCCGCACAGAGGATGCAATACCTTGACAAGCGAAGACTTCATTCGGGTTCCCATGCCGGCTGCCAATACAACTGCCGCAACTCGGGCCAAAGTTTGTCTCTTCCTCCTTGCGCTTCAGGCACTTGCTCAACGCCATTCACGAGAGTTAGCGATTACCTGACTAAAATCCTGCCGAGTAAGACAGGCTATCTTTCGGTGCCACAAGGCACGCTCGGACCAACCGTTGTCCGGCGCCCGATCATTCCCTTTGACAATCATACTGAGCTCTGCTATACTTTGTGAGTAGACGTCAGCGCTCTTCGCTGTTGGGGATTAGGGTAGTGGTAGCCCGGCAGACTTTGGATCTGCGTCAGGCCAGGTTCGAATCCTGGATCCCCAGCCATTGCAAAGGTCTGTCCCACACGGTGTGGGACAGACCTTTTTTGTTGCCCGCCAATCGTTCAAGCAGCGATTTCGCCGCGTTTCAACGCGGCGAAAAGCAACCGCTTTTCTTCGCCTGCCGCTCATCACGGCACGAGGCGTTCCACCCAATCATCGGGACGGACCCGGACAACCCGATTGACCTCGTCCACCTCTTCTAAGACCGCCAATGATACATAATCGTCGACGAGTTTTTCTTCGGGCTTCGCCGTCGCCACCATGACACCGATGCCAAGCACTCGGGCTTCGAACTCAGCCATCAGGTCCACAAGCCCGCGGGCTGAGCCGCCGGCTTTCATGAAGTCGTCGATCAGCAGCACAGTCGCCCCCTGCGGCAGAGCACGGCGCGACAGCGACATCGTCTCGATGCGCCGAGAACCCGACACGTAATTCATCGACACAACCGTGCCATCGGTTACCCGCCCGGCCCGGCGTACAATGATCAGCGGGACGTCAAGTGCACGCGCCGTCATCAGCGCGATCGGAATGCCGCGGGTTTCAACCGTAACCACGGCTTCCGGGCGGGACTCCTGCGTCAGCACCGATGCGAAAATTTCTCCGACTCGGGACATCATGCGGGGCGAAGCGATGAGGTCGGACATGTAAAGAAATCCGCCCGGCAGAATACGCTGCGGATCGGACAATGCCTCACACAATTCAGCCACCGTTTCGCGGATGGCACGGTTGCTGTATCGCGGGGTGTAGCGAACGCCGCCGGCAGCCCCTATGATACTCTCAAGCTCGCCGATCGGCTCACTTTTCAGCGCGTCCCGAATAATCGCCAAGTCTTCGCTGATGGTCGATTTCGCAACGCCAAACCGACTGGCCAGCTCAGTCAACGATATCACTTGCCCAGGCGCATCGAGGAGCATTTTGGTGATCAGCGGCAGACGTTCGCTGCGGCGTACCGGCCCGGGTTTGCTTACGTTGTGGCTCAAGCGTCACCCACCGCCTTTTGCCGCCATCCGCTTTTCCATGATTTCCTGCACCAACGCCAAATCGCTCGGCTTGTCGACGTCAAATCCGATTTCGGGATAGGGCGATTCCACCGCCGTGCCCCGGAAGCCGAGAATCCGAAAAGCGCCTTCCTCGACTTCGCTGACGCTGAGACGTCGGAAAATCAACTTGAAGATGAATTTAAAGCCGAAAAGCCGTGCCAACTGGAAGGGCTTTTTGCGCAGCGCAAACGTCTGCTCCAGCACGAAGCGTCCTTGTTCAAGCACCTTCGGTGTCACGAGCGCCAAGTTTCCGCCCGTGAAGGTTCCTTCCCGCAGCCGGACGTACGTCCGCTGCACACCAGGATAAGCTGCTTCGTTGATGTGCTTGGCTACAATGGGATAATACAGGTCGGCGTCCTGCGATTTGGCTTCGCAGCGGCGGATGAAATCATCGACCGCTTTCGTTGTAAGCAGCGGAATATCTGAGGTGACGATGAGCACTTTGCGCTCGTCCGACAGGTAATTGATGCCGCGCAAAATGTTCTCGAGCATGTTGTCGCCCGCTGCGACGAATTCTGCGTCCTGCCTGGAGGAATCCCGCGCGAGGAACTCGCCCACGTCAGGTGGTGCCACAACCGCAATCCGTCCGATATATTCACTCTGCCGCAGCGCTTCGATCACGTAATCGATCATCGGGCGGCCTGCGATTTCAATCATCGCTTCCGACAGTGCCGGACTTACCTCTTTGAGCTGCCCGTCATTGGGCGCACCTGCAAGCAAAATCGCATCGATCAATGTGCCTACTCCCAATCTACGGATTCACCACCAGTCACCAGGAACACGCTTCCACCAGCCAAAACTTTCCGGTCTTCAAACGCCGGTGCCACCAACCGTCTGCAGTTTGGGAGATTGCCCCGTCACCATTCGCTTCTCCGCGACCTGCGTGCCTCCGAAACCGCTCCACACCCACCATCCGGCGTTGTGCGACGCGGCGTATTCCCGACAAGCTTCCGCGATGGCTTCGGCGTGCGCCTCATCGGCCGCCAAACCGAACACCGTCGGGCCGCTGCCTGCCACAAGACACCCTAAGGCTCCTGCTTTGCGCAACGCTTCCTGCACGACGGCGATATCCGGCAACAGACGTTGAGCCGCCGGCTCCAAATCGTTGTACAATGCCGCCGCAATCCGCTGAAAATCGCCGGAGTGCAGCGCTTGAATCATTTCGACCGTGCGCCTTCCGGGACGGCGTTCGGGCCCGCCTAATTCATCGAAGCTTCGATACACCTCGGCGGCGGTCAGCGGGTGGCGCACGTTGACCAGCACCAAGGGCAGCTGCGGAACGCCGGAAAGCGGTGTGCAGCGATCGCCGATGCCTTCGACAAGCGCCGGGCGCGAATACACACAAAAAGGAATGTCCGCTCCTAGTCGAACGCCAATCTGAGCCAGTTCATCCAAGTCGAGCTTCCATCCCCACAAGCGGCTGAGCCCCACCAGCACGGCCGCGGCATCGGCGCTGCCTCCGCCCAAACCCGCAGCGACGGGAATGCGCTTTTTCAACCGTATGTGAACACCTGCCGGCTCAAGACCACGTTTTTCCCCTTCGCTCCGCAGCAGCTCGGCTGCCCGCCAAGCGAGGTTTTGTTCGCCGCCGTCGATGGCTTCACCGGCGAGAACTTCCGCCATCTCGACTTCGAGGCTCAAACTGCCGACAGGTGCTTTGACGAGTTCGATTTCATCGACGAGAGACAACGGAACCATCACGCTGGCAATCGGGTGGTAGCCGTCTTCCTGACGCGGCCCGACTTCCAGCGTGAGATTAAGCTTTGCGGACGCTTGAATGACCATCCGCTCCGCAGCGCCATTTGAAGGACACTGCATGCACTGGTTGCTCCTTTCCGTCGGCCTGGAGCGGCTGCATTCCGTTTATTGGAAAAGGTTCGTGAAAAAGTTCAACGTCGCATTCCAGGCCCGGGCGAAAAAGCCTTGTCGGCGTACGTCGGCGGTCAAGTAGGCCGGCGCACGTCCAACTTCACGCCCATCCACCGTTACGACAACTTCTCCGACTTCGGTATCGGCCTTCAACGGCGCCCGAATACCGTCTTTCAACAATACCTCAACCTGAATGTCAACCACCGAGCTGCGCGGAGCGAGCACCATAAGCGGTTCGGCCAAATACACTTCGGCCGTCCCCACGGCCTGAGCGATTTCGACCGGGAACGTCTTCCCCGCCTCGCCTACTTGTACGTATTCGTGCGTGAAACCGAAGTTGAGCAGCCGACGTGTTTCCGCGTAGCGAATTTCGGACGTCTCGGCACGCATGACGACGGAAATCAAGCGCATGCCGTCGCGCTCCTCAGTGGCGACGAGAAGATAGCCGGCTTCGTTGGTAAAGCCGGTTTTCAATCCGTCAACGTTTCGAGATGCGTCGCGCACGAGCTGATTCGTGTTCTCGAGGCGAATTGGATTCCGGGTTCCCGTGGGGCCGAGCCACATTTCGGGTTCCCGCGTGAAGTCGAGGATATCGGGGTACTTCAGAATGAGTTCCCGGGCAACAATCATCGCATCACGCGCACTCATGCGGCTTTCGCCTTCGTAATCACGATCCCAGCCGTGTGCGTTGATAAAACGGGTGTTTACCATGCCCAGCTGCTGCGCACGTCGGTTCATCCAATCGACAAAAGCTTGTTCGGTGCCGGAAATGTGTTCTGCCAGGGCGATCGAAGCGTCGTTTGCCGAGTGAATGGCCACCGCAGCCAACAGTTGACTGACCGTGAGGGTGTCGCCCGCGGCGACCCAAATTTGCGATCCGTCAATGGCCGCAGCCCGCGGCGACACCGTGACGACGTCGCTCCAGTTGATCAGACCTTGTTCGACGGCTTCCACCGTGAGCAGCATGGTCATCATTTTGACCAAGCTCGCCGGCGGCAAAGGTGTGTCGGCGTTTTTTTCAAACAGCACCTGGCCGGTGTCGGCAACGACCAGGATGGCTGATTCGACATTCGGTACGTCGAAAACGACCGCGCCGACGGGTGCACCGAAGGATCCGAGGAGGAGCGTCGCAACGAGAACCAAGATTCCCGCGACGCGCCCCCAGCAACGGGTAACATTCGTCCATGAGCGCCATACCGCATCCGTGCCGAAGTGATTGGGCATGTCTTGATTCCCTCCACACATAGTCGCAGTCTCGAGTACGAATTACCCGCTTGTTCCTAATGCAATTCCACACAACAACGGTCTACACCTTTTGCCGGGACAGTGCCGATTGTTGGCGAATCATGGATTCGCTTTGCCGGGTGTACACACCGAATGCAGAGGTTCTTACCGGTCGGACGCCGCTGCAGCGGGCTCATGCGGGGCATGGAAGCGGAGAATCCGAATCAATGTGTTTCGCATTTCGGAGCGCGGCACGATCAAGTCGATAAAACCGTGTTCAAAGACCGTTTCGGCTTTTTGCAAATTGGAGGGAATGGGTCGTCGGATGGTTTCTTCAATTACCCGCGGGCCTGCAAAACCGACGGTCGCCCCAGGTTCAGCAATGTTAATGTCGCCCAAAGATGCGAAGCTTCCAAAAACACCTGCGGTAGTCGGATCCGTCAACACGGAAACGAAGAGGAGGCCGCGTTTATTGTGCGCATCGACGGCAGCGGCGGTTTTTTGCATTTGCATGAGCGAAAAGATGCCTTCCTGCATGCGTGCGCCGCCGGACGCCGAAAACGTAATGACGGGCAGCCTCTCTTTGCCGGCGTATTCAAATGCTCGAGCAACTTTCTCACCGACGATGGAACCCATGCTGCCGCCCCGGAAAAAAAAGTCCATGGCTACAATCACGGCCGGATAGTTGCCAATGGTACCGACGCCGCTGAGGACTGCGTCGCGCAATCCGGTTTTTTCGTAGTCGCTGGCCATTTTTTGTTCGTAATCGGGGAAATTCAGCGGGTTTGCGGGAACGAGGTTGCTGTCGAGTTCAATAAATTCGTCGACATTGTCGACGATCTGCCGAATACGCTCACGTGCACTGATCTTGTGGTGGTAACCGCACTTTTCGCATACGTAAAGGTTGTTCGCCAATTCCTTTTGGTAGAGGGTGGCTCCGCAACCTTGGCACTTTGTCCACGCGCCGTCCGGGATTTCGGGCTTTGCCGCATCTTCCTGCACACCGGCGGCTGGCTCCGACGAATCGGTTGTAGTCTTCACCTTCACATACTTCGAACGGGCGCGAAATATTTCGCGGAACTTACTCAAGACGCTCACCCCTCTTTCGGCACGATACACATAGCATGCGCCGGTTCCTGCGAGCAGCTACAGCATAACTATTTTAGGCACTTGGACCTAAACTCCTCCCGCCAAAGGTACATTCAAAAAACGCGCATCCGCACATCATACCGAACATAGGCGCAAACGTGCCGACAGCACACGCAAGGCCATCGGCACGCAGTTGGGGATGCGATCACCATTTCTTTTGCCTGCGTTCGATCGTCAGGACTCGGCGCTCGCCTCGGCGAAATGCACTTCCTCCGGCTTCCGTCCGGGAATGCACAGTTTGCTTCCGACCGGCGGCTCCGTCCCTTCCGCAAGCCATTCGTTGTTCGCCAACAGGTCGGCCACCGTCGTTCGGTACACCTGGCTCAATTTCCACAGCGTGTCGTCTTCCTGGACGACGACGAACGTAAACGTGGCCGGATCCGGATCTTCAGGCGGCACGACGACGGCTTCGATGACGTTCGAGACGATTTTTTCACGCCCTACCGTAACATCGAGCTCCAATTGAACCTTCGCCTCGAGCGTTTGCCTGTTGATCAAGTCGAAATCGACCCTGCGCACCACGGCGTCCACCTGGCGGTCGAGTCCGGGCTCGGCTCCCGGCAGATGAACTTCAATGTCAAAGTTGATCGCGTCGGGCCAGTGGGCGCTGTAGACTTCGCCGTCACCCATATCGCCCCGTCCGACATACAAAGCGTTTACGGAAATCGTTCCCTCAACCGCCACCTTGTCTCCCAGCACGTGGACGTCTTGAACGTGAACCTGTGCGTCGCCCTGCAGCAGACGTTCGATCGGCGGGTATCCTTCCGGGATTTCCAAAACGCCGTCCAAATCCGATCGCGCCTGGGTCTCACCGACCGCTTCGTACAGCGCGAGCTCTTCGGTGCGTGCAGCGATTTCGTCCGACTCGCCGCTGAGGTCCGTCAAGCATGACACGAGCTCGATTCGGTAGGCGACAGCTTCAACGACCACATCAACGTCAGCGACGATATTCCAACCTTCTTCAGTTTCTTCAATGCGGTAGTCACGCACTTTCACATGGACCGTTGCTTTAACATGGGCATCCGGTCCGACACGTTCCATGGGGACTTCCGACTCGAACGCTCCGGCCCGATGCCACTCGGCGCTTTGAATGCCGGCGCCTTCACCGCCTTCATACAGGGCGGAGCATTCCAAATGCCCGCGAATCTTCACGTGTCCGTCAGCTGCAATCACGTCGTCAACAATGGCCTGCGCCTGCACGCACAGGACATTTTCGGGCGTGCTCCTGCCACCGAGTCCTAACACCGCCGTCATTTGCTCGCGGTTGTAGCCTTCGCCCAAATAGGATCGGAGACGCACCTGTTCGGTTTCCTGGATCACGTCGGCCCCGGTTGCGCCCAACGTTATGGTGACGTTCGCGTATTCCTTGGCCTTTCCCGTCAAATCGAGCACAACGTCGACTTCAAGCCCCCGCTCATCGCGGCTGACCTCGTAATGCAAAGCGTGCAAAGCCGCTTTGACATCGACGACGTGGTCGTCCGAAGCGCCCGGAAGCTCCAGCAGATACGTAAACGGCAACCCTCGCTGCCAACTGGCGTGCACGAGCCGCTCTTGTACCGTCGGCGAAGAAGCATCGTCGTCATCGCCGTCCGGAACCGCGTACCGCGACGCTTCTTCCAGCGTGGTGTAAAGAAGTGAAAAGTGAATGACACCTTCTACGAGCGCCCTGTCATCCGAGGTCTCCACCTTGAGCACTTCGGGCTTTGCCTTGACCTTCAAGGCTCGCCCGATTGGGGGAAGACCGCTCGGCAGTTCCAGGGAGCCTTCCACTACGGGTTGGGCATGCCCCTCGCTGACGATCTTCTCGATGTCCAACGTCCTCTTCTCGAGTCGCAAGGCCATTTGGATGCCTCCTTCTACTAACGGTTCATACCGATACGTATGTCCATGCCGCCCCGATCATGACGGCATGCCGTTAAAAAGCGCGGCAAACGCTGCCAAATGCGTATGTCCTCGCCCCCTAACGGTCCCAGGAAGATTCCACCTAAGCGGCAGCGCTCGACGAGGTGGATTTTCGCTTCAACACTGCCCGAACCCGCAATCCAAAGCTCCTTCATCGCCCCGGTATCGGCATCCGACCAAGCGCAAGAGAGGACCGCTCTATCGTCGTCCCACGCAGGCTTTTGTCGCTGGGTGTATGCCAGCGCCATCCCTTGCTGATACGAAAGCGTTCGGACAGTCCTGCTTGCTTCATCGTATTCGTACGCGTCGAGCGACATGCCCAAGATGACCTTCCAGCTCGGTACCTGACGGCATAGGCGGCGCAAATTGTACTGCAGCGTGGACAGTGAGGGAAGCGGATCTCCCCATGTGGTGAACCAATGGCCTTGCAGGATGAGTCCGTGCGCGTGGCGCGCCAATCGGCGCACGTCGAGTTCGGCCGCGCCGAGCCGACCTCGCAAGCCCGGACGAAACACCGGTATGCCGACGTAAAGCTTCAGCCCGGCGGCACGGACGATTTCCGTCGCGCCGGCGATCCAACGCAAAAATCGGGCGCCATCGCCAAAGCGAATGGGCCCGACATCGACACAAACGGCAAACACATCCGGTATGCGTACGATTTCATTCAATTCGTCGTAAAATGGCTTCCAGCGCTTTTTGGCCGCCAAAAAGGCGCCGAACGCTTCAGCGGTTTGACCGCCTTCCCCTCGTGTGTGCACATAGGCGAACATTCCCGTGCCCCGGTTGCGGCAGACGTCCAACACTTCGGGCTCAGCCGTCCGCACCCATTCCCCGGAATCATCCATGCGGAAGTGGACGGCACTCAGTCCAGTCAACGTCTGTGCGGTGCGCCGGAGAACGAAATCGATGCCGCGGGCATTCGTAAGCCTTTCCGTGAATCCGAGCACCGTCCGGCAGCGGACGACCAAGCGCTGACCCTCGTACAGCCGACGGCGTCGCGAAAGCCGATTGCTGCGCTGCAAATACTCCACCGTCACCCCGTACCGCCGGGCAATGTCGGTGAGTGTTTCATCCTTCTTGACAATGTGGACGGTGCGAGTGGACTGCAGCTCAGGATGAAAAAGCATGGCCCGCACTTGCGGTCCGGCCACCCCGTCGACCCGCAGCCGGTGTTCGCGCTGGAACTGCATGAGCGCATCCTGAGTTACATAGCCGAACTCGCCGTCACACTCACCGACGTCGTACCCGAGCTCGCTGAGGGCACGCTGAAGCCTGACCACGTCTTCACCACGGTCATGGAGTCGCAGTGCCGACCTACGCAGCAGCAAACCAAACACCTCACGAGTCGCATATCGCGTTGAGCGCCGTCACGCTCTTTTGTCACGGTATGCCGGCGCAAGGCCCATTAGCACTGCAGAGAGAGTGTTCGTCCGGAATTCGTTGGCGTCCGGTTTAGGTCGTACGAGCCTTTGCGGGGAACAGCAGCGATGCGGCGATCGTTCCCGCCAACACAACGAGGATCACGGTCAACGACACGAGAGGAGGTATTTGCACAAACGACATCGCCAACATTTTCGCCCCGACAAACGACAGGATGACGGACAAACCCAATTTGAGAAACCGGAGTTTCCCCATGACGTTAGCGAGCAGGAAATAAAGCGAACGCAATCCCAAGATCGCGAAAACATTGGACGTGTACACGATAAACGGCTCTTGGGTCACGGCGAAAATGGCCGGCACGGAGTCGACGGCAAACATCAAATCGCTCGTTTCCACCAGTGCAAGCACGACGAACAGCGGCGTCGCCATCAAATAACCGTTCCGGCGCACGAAAAACCGATTGCCTTCGTAGGTCTCGGTAACGGGCATGATGCGGCGCAGCCATTTCAAAACGGGACTTTTGCTCGGGTCGACGTTGTCGTCATCGTTCTGAAACAAAAGGCGGATGCCGGTCAGAAGCAGGAAAGCGCCGAACAAGTACATGATCCAGTGGAACTTCTCAATCAGCGCGGCTCCGACGGCAATCAAGGTCCCTCGCATCACAAGGGCACCTAAAATTCCCCAAAACAAGACGCGGTGCTGGTAGCGAAGCGGTACTTGAAAATAGGTAAAGATGAGCACAAAGACAAAGATGTTGTCCGCGCTGAGTGACTTTTCGATGACGTATCCCGTAAGATACTGAAGCGCAGCGTCCGATCCTTGCCACCAATACAAGTACCCGCCAAAGGCCAAAGCGACGAGAATCCAAACGACGGTCCAAAAAGCGGCTTCTTTTGCATTGACCTCGCGGTCCCGGCGATGAAAAACGCCCAAATCGAGCGCCAGCATAGCCAGAATGAACACGTTGAAGCCGATCCACATGCCTAAACTTGCCGACATGGCTGATCCCACTCCTCGGTTTCGGACGGAAATCAAAAAAGACCTCCGTCCGGCAATATTGGCCGAATCGAAGGTCTCGCTACCGAGGCATGTGTTTGGACTACCTCGTTCCGGGAGCGGGCTATGAACCATAGCCGTAATGACGCCCCTCGGATTGACAAGCTACTCCCCTTCTGTGCCCTAGAATAAACAAGGTTCCATAAATATGTCAAGCCATGAACGAACACCCCGCCGCACTCTCTCACGTAAGATGCGTGCGGGGGGAATTCCATGAGTCCTTGGAACGCATTGTACCGTGAACTGACCAAGCAGCGCAAGCGGCTGCTCACGAAAAAACACGTCGTCGGCTGCGGAATCGGCATCAAAGAAAAAGGCGGCCGCCCGACAACAACACCCGCCATCATGGTGTTTGTCGATAAAAAGCGGCCCGTGGCAAGTCTTACACGCAAGGAGCGCATTCCGGAGCTGCTGAACGGCATCGCCACCGACGTCGTGGAAGTGGGCAACTTGCGGCTGCTCACAAGCGATAATGACATCCGAACCAAAGAAATGCGGCCTGCAAGGCCCGGTATCAGCATCGGGCATTATTTGGTCAGCGCAGGCACGTTCGGTGCCGTCGCCTACGATGGCACAACCGGCGAACCGCTGATTCTGTCGAACAACCACGTGCTGGCCAATTCAAGTGCCGGAGATAACGCTCGAGCCAAAGAAGGCGATCCGGTGTACCAGCCCGGAACGTACGACGGGGGCAACGCGAAAGACACCATCGGCCATCTGCTGCGTTTCGTCCCCATCCACGCTGAATCGCAGCCGGTTGAATGTACTTGGGCTCATGCGACAGAATGGCTGGCGAACCGCATTTTGCAAACCTTTCACCGGCGCTATCGGCTGCGGTTTGAGCGGTTGGCGGAACGGGTCAATCTCGTGGACGCTGCCGTAGCCCGCCCGATCGATCCCAAGCTGCTCGATCCGTACATCGTCGGGCTCGGTTACATCCGCGGCGTTGCGGAAATCGAACCTGGACAAGTGATCCGGAAAAGCGGCCGCTCGTCCGGCGTCAATTCCGGGGTCGTCCGGGCCATTCGCGCCACGCTCAACGTATCGCTCGGCGACGCCGGCATCGCCCAATTCGATGACCAAATTGTCACCACGCCCATGGCCCAACCCGGTGACAGCGGATCCGTCGGGCTGAACGAGGCGAACGAAATCGTCGGCCTGCTTTTCGCCGGATCCGCCGAATCGACCATTTACAACCGCATCCAGCATGTCATGGAGCTTCTCCACATCCACTTCAACCCGAATGCCCGGTATGACCGCAACCGATAATTCTTCAGCAATAGCGGCGATGACGAGCCCTAGTTCCATTGAACACCATTGCTGCCGGCTACAAACCGGCTTTTCAACAAAAAAAGACCCGGTAATCCGGGCCTCTTCTTTGCCTTCCCCACAAAATCCCATGCGTGACCAGATTACGCGTTGGCCACTTCTTTCGGATCGTCCTGAAACGTAAGCTCCACCGTTTCGGTCAACACGTCTACGTAAGTGTAGGACATCCGTTCCACAGCACTGCCTTCTTCCAGGCGGACGACGAACAGCTTAGGGTACGTTTTCTCAATGATACCCTCAGCCTCGATGACCTTGCGCCGTCCTCGATTCGCCCTCAACTTGACTCTCTTGCCAACACTTGACTCCAGGTTCTGACGGATCTCTTCCAAGGCACTGTTCTTTACGGCCACGCGATCACCTTCCTGGGACAATATCCTACTGCAAGTGTAGCATTTCTCGGATCGGATGTCAAGTTAAAATAGCCAGTATACCAGAGACGAAAAATTACTGTCAAGCGCCATTTGGACTTATTCGCTTCTTGCCTTAGTCATTCCCATTTCGCGAGAAAAAAGAACCTCATCTTTGCGGCCAAAGCCAGTCCGTCGGCAATATGCCGAAGCGAAGCGCCAAGTCGAACCATGCCAATTTCAGGTCATCGATTGCGCGTTCCTGCTGGGCCATCGCATTGGCCACCGCCAGCTCGGCTTCAGCGAGGTCGAGCTCCGTCAGAAAGCCCGCTTCCACACGCAAGCGGACAATGCGTGCCGCTTCCTCCGCACGCTCTGCCGCTTGTTGGCGTGCCATAACGTTGGCCTGCGCCTCACGCACACGCTCCAACGCCTGCACCCCATCCCGATAAACCTGACGCAGCGTCGCTTGCAGCTCACGTTCGGCGGACTCCAGCTCAATTTGGGCACGCTCGATTTCCGTTTGGGCCGATCCGCTCCAATCGATCGTCACACGGATACCGGCATGCCATTCCAGTGCCGAGGCGCTTGCAAGCGGCTGCGTGACATTCGCCACGCCTGAGATCCTCGGCAGCTTCTGCCGTGCCGCCTCAACCACAGCCTGCTCCTTCTGCCTCAGCCGCAGCCGCGCTTGCTGCGCGGCGGGATCATACCGTTCCAACAGCGCCCGCATCCCCAACTCCTCATCGGCCCCCGCCAACAGAGCCAAAATGTCGGCGAAAATGGCTTCACCCGCAGCATGTTCCCGATGCCCGCTGAGCTGGAGCCGCTTCTTGATCGCCGTGGCAACGGCATCCCAGTCCAAGTCATCCCTATAGGTATGCTCAGCCGCCGTCCAAATCGCTTCTGCATCCACGCATCCGCCAAACAGCACTTCCGAAAGGTTCCAGAACGCTTCATCACGCTGACGCTCAGCTACACGCACCAGTTCTTCCGCCTGCATCAGCCGTTCTTCCTCGCTGCGCCACTCGCTCAACCCCATTTCGCCGGCTGCAAAGCGAAGCGAGGCGATTTCAAACCGCTCACGGGCGATGTGAGCGTTCTCCCGTGCAAAAATCCACTGCGTCTCGGCGTATTTGGCTTGCTGGAAGGCCACTAAAACGCCCCGTTCGGCTTCAAAGCGAGCACGCAGAAGCTCCAGTTCGTCGATATGATCGGTGTCAGCTGCAGGCGTGGAAGCGGGCCAAAGCACCTGATTCCACGCAACACTCACGTAGCCGTCTGTGCCAAACAAGTTTTTCTCCGCGGCGACAGTCAGACGATCGGTAATCGGCCACCTGGCCGAAATGCTCGCTTGGCGGAAGCCGGAAGGGAAATCGTCGCTGCCGACTCCCACTTCCAAAGCACCGGCCAGACGAAAGGTCGCCTGAGCCTCCTGTTCCGCCAAGTCGGCTAGGGCGATCAACTCTTGCATGCGCATGAATGCCGGACCGCACCGTTCAGCCTGCGCGAGCAGCTCGCTCAACACGAGTTCTTCACGCAGGTCATTTCCCCATGCGGTGCTCCACCCGAAGAGAGCAAAGCTGCACACGATGATGCAGATGATGCGTCGCTTGCGCACGGTTAGTCGCCCCATTGTGACATAAACTCCTCGATCTCACCCGGAAGCGGCGGTAATTCGATGCGGCCAATTTTCTTCAGGAAAGCAATGCGAGCACTGTTGTAATCCCACACCGCACCGGCCACATCCAATGCGGCCTGCGCTGCGCCCCGCTCAGCGGCGACGAGTTCGCTCAACGGAATCAACCCGGCGTCATAACGCACCTGCGTGATTTCGAGTTGGCGTTGGGCAAGCTCTTCCGCACGTTCGCTCAACGCGACGCGCGTCGCCGCGTTGATCAGCGCCCGATAGCTTTGCCGAATGTCCCGAACCACCGTGGCTTCCGCGCGGGCAAGTCCGATTTTGGCCCGTTCCAGCTCCATTTCCAGTCGCATCATTTCCACGGGTGGTGCGTATGTAGCCTCCGCCAGCTCGAGCCTTCGCTGCGCGGATTCAACCGATCGCCGCGCCGTGCCGATTTCGCGGCGTGTCGCCAATGCCTCGGTCAAGGCTTGACTCAACGTAATGTCGAGCGGCTGAAAAGTGAGATCGAGATTCGACGGATCAATGGTGACCCATTCGTCAGCGCCGACCAAAATGGCCAGTTCCCGAATGGCATCTTCATAACGCTCGAGCGCAGCTGCATTTTCAAGGGCCGCCTGATCGCTTTGCAGCGTAATTTCGTCGATTTCGTGCTCCGAGATGAGGCCCGCCTCGTAGCGCGTCATCGCCACAGCGAGCTGCCTTTCGGTCTGTTCGTTGGTTTTCTGCTGCAGTTCGTTCAGTACACCGGTCCGAATGACCTCATAGTACGCTTCCTGCACTTGCAGAGCGACTTCACTGATTGCCTCGACGAATGCCGCCCTGGCTTCCACGAGGGATCTTTTCGCCTCTTCCAGCTCAGAAACGGGCCGACCGGCAAGTTGGTTGATTTCGGCTTCTTTCAGCGCAATTTCCGCCTCGAGCACGTCAAATTTGGCGAGCAGAATGTCCGGCGACACAAGCAGCGCCCGACGGATCGCCTCATCGAGGGTGAGTGGCTGTTCCACGGCAACAGGCTCGTCCGCCCACACCGCAGGAGTCAACACGGCAGCCAAAGCTAGGATCCATCCGAATAGCATGCACCTGCGCAGTTTCATCCTCTCGACTCCCTTCTATCCCGTGCCGCTCACGACTCCGAACTTTCTGCGCTCGCCGCAAACTCCCCGGACCAGACACTGCTTTGGCCTTGCAAGAAGCTGCTGGTGGCAGTCGGCTCATCCGCGACGATGCGTCCGTCGCGCAAAACGAGCAAGCGCTCACTCCATGCGGCAATGCCCGGATCGTGAGTAACTACCAGCACCGTCATGCCGAAATCGTTCAGTTCCTTAAGTGCTTCCATCACTTGCCTTCCCTGCTCGGTAGGCAGATTCCCGGTCGGTTCGTCGGCAAACAAGACGGTCGGAGAATTGGCGAGGGCCCGTGCGATGGCCACACGCTGCTGTTCACCGCCCGACAGTTCATGGGGCCGGTGCTTGAGCCGATGCCCAAGGCCGACTCGCTCAAGCAGCTCGCGCGCTCGACGCCTCCGATCGGCGGCCCGCACGCCCGCGTAGATCATCGGCACCTCGACGTTTTCCAACGCGGTCAGCTCGGGAAACAAATTGTAGTTTTGGAAAATGAAACCGAAGTGATCGCGCCGAATTTGCGCGAGCTCCCGATCTTTCAGAGCGGTGAGATCGACACCTTCGAGCCAATATACACCGCCGGTCGGGCGGTCGAGAGCCCCTAATATCTGCAGCAAGGTGGTCTTTCCCGAACCCGAAGGCCCCATGATGCTGACAAATTCCCGCCGGTTGACCTCTAAATCGATGCCGTTCAGCGCAACAACCGGCTCTCCTTTGCGATATACCTTGCTCACTTGTTCAAGGCGGATGAGGCTGTCGTTACTCAACTTGCCTGCCCCCTTCTGGGATGACGTCAATCGAGCGATAGGATCGGTACACCGTATACGAGCTGTAAATGATTTCGTCACCTGGATCGAGTCCTGAAACAACCTCAATGTAGTTGCCGTCTATCGCACCATATCGGACATCCCGCCTTTCGGCGGTCGTGTGCGAAGGATCCAGCACGTAGACAAAGCTCGCATTGCCGCTCGTGAAGAAGGGGCCCCGCGGCAAATACATGCGATCTTTGAGCACGCCGAGTTCAATTTCCACGGAAACCGGTGCGTACGGCAGGAAAAGCTGCGCCACTTCCGGGGAAAGAGACAGCCTCACGGCAACTTGTGAACTCGATTCAGATGCGACGGCGACCGCTCCGACCTGAGATACAACGGCAGGATATTGGGCGCCGCCCGACCGAATGACGGCAGCCGAACCCGCGCGCAGGTCACGTGCCTGTTCGGGAGTGACCGTCGTTTCGACGACCTGGCTTGTGACGTCCGCCAGCCGAAACAGCATGTCGCCTTGTTTGACCTGGTCGCCGGCTTCCACCTTTGCCTCAAGAATGCGTCCCGACGCCGGCGCCCGCACCTCCAGGCTTTGAGCCAGCTGCAGCAAAGCGTGCAAGTCTTCTTCAGCCGTTTTAACGAGCTGGTCCGCTTTCCGCGTGCCGAGATCGGCATTTTGCCTGACCAAAGTCAAGTTGATTTTCGCCTGTTCCAACTTGGTTTCAGCGAGATGCACCGCGTTCAGCGCGTCATCGTATTCTTTGCGTGAAATCCCGCCGAGGCTGTACAAGCGCTCCAGCACAGGCAATTGCATTTGGGCGTCGGCCAAGGCGCGTTCGGCAGCTTCGACTTCCCGCTCCGCCGCCTCGACGTCCCGAGCGTACTGCAGTTTCGACTGCTCCGCCTCGATGCGCGCCATGTCGTATTCATTTTGCGCCTTGTCGATATCCGTCTGCAGCGTGTCCGATTCAAGGATTGCAAGTAGATCGCCCGCCTGCACATCGTCGCCGGCGGTGACGTACACCGCCCGCACACGCACGTCGGTCGGTGCGGAAAGCACCGTTACGGCCGTTGGCGTTACACGGCCCGATGCGCTGACGACGTTGCGAAAATCGCGCACGCCGACCGTCACGTATTGATATGTATCGAGCACAAAGCGATCTTCCGGCTGTCGCAGCAGAAAGGTTCCCGCCGTCGCAATGCCGGCAAAGATGACGAGGATGAACAAAAACATCTTCGCATTGAGGCTCATCCGCCGTTTGGGCATCACCACCGGTGCCGGACCTGCAGGACCGGGCAAACCCGCCGCACCGCCGGACGCTGCCTGGCGCTGCACACGGCGATCTGCGGGACGACCTTTTTGCGCCGGATGAGTACCAAATATCGGCCGATCATAGGGCAGCTTTTCTTTCACCTGATCTTTTTCCATCGTTCATCCTCTACTCTTCAGTCAAGGCTTCGGCCGGCATGAGACGAGCAACGGTCCAACCGGGATACAATGCAGCCAGTGCTCCGATGACCATGGCAACGAAGATGGCGGCTGCGACGACAATCGCCGCGTCGCCCCAAGTCGGAGCCTGCGTGGGAATCCAAATCTCTTCCAGCGGTTCAAGCAGATACATGCGCACCGGATAAGCCAACGCCGTACCGATGATACCCCCGAAACCGCTCAGCATCACCGCTTCGCTCATGATTTCACACAGTACTCTCCACCGCGTTGCACCGAGAGCCTGTGTCAGTCCGATGGACCGCATGCGTTCCGCCACGCCGGCAAGAAACGTCGTGAACACCGAAAAACCGGCAACAATGAACGCAGCCGCGCCGAAAGCGCCAAGAACGAGCATTTCCTGCAGCCGCTGCTGCAGCAGCCACGGATCCATGCGCCTTGCCGGATCGATGACAAGCGTTTGCGGCATGTCATCGACATGAATTTCGCCACCCAAACGCTCGGCCAGCCGGGCTCCGAGCAGCGTCGTCACTTCGGCAATCGCTTGTTCGCCCATGCCGTCGTGCGCCCGGAAATACAAATAGGTGAATGTCTCCTCAAACATCGGCGGCTCCACGAATCCCATCGGTTCGTCGAGATCGCCTATACCCACCGACGTGCGAAACGCAGGGTGGCCGTACAAACTGGATCCGGTGGCCGGAACATACACTTCTGCCCGGAGGGTGTTGACAAGCGGCCCCTCGTAATTGGACAAATTGTTCGGCTGCTCAAACACGCCGATCACCATGAGATCAAGCCCCGGGACGCCTTCGGTCGACGGCAGGTCCACGTTGCCGTAGCCAAACAGGCGCATTTCTTCACTTTGCGGCCGCAAATTAATGATTTTGCCGATGGGATCTTCTCCGGGAAAGAGGAGTTCGGCCAATTCATCCGAAATGACGGCGACGTCCGGCGCGTCTTTTTCCACGTCATGCGGCAGGAAAAAACGACCGGCTGCCATGTTCATATCGACGATGGCGGCAAATCCCGGACTGACCTGGGCAATGCCCCGCAGCAAGAAGCGATCGCCGTCCACCTGAACCAGGGTGCTCGGGAAACCCGAATAGACGGATGCGGCGGCGACGGTTTCAAACTCTTGTTCAAGCATTTGCACATCATCAATGCCAAAGGCGGAGGTCATATATGTACTGCCGTCGTCGGTCCGGCCGCCGTAAAAAGCGGAAAAAACGACTTCCGCACGGTTCGGGCGGCTGGCGCGGATGACCGGCACGACATCAACAAAAACCGCGATTACGACCGCCACACCGACGGCCACTTGCAACGCTGCCAACAGATGACGCACCCAATGCTGTTTCAGCCGTGCCCAGGTACGCATCATCAACGCATCACTCCGTTCTTAGTCCGTCCGCGGGTTCCATCGACGAGCTGAGGTACGCCGGATACAAGCTGAACAGCACGCTGAAAACGACGCCTGCCAACAGTCCGAATCCGACGTCGACAGCGGTCAAGGCGATTTCGCCGTCCAAATAATTCACGTTGGCGAGCGCATGGACGACAACCCGGGCAATCGCCAAACCGACGGCGCTGCCGATGAGCCCGAGAATCAGCGCTTCAGCGAGTATTTGATTGAAGAGCGTGCGTCGCTCCGCCCCCAGTGCAACCGTCATCGCCGCGAAACGTCGGCGCCGAATCACCCGGGCGGTAAACAAATTGAGTATGTTGATCGCCGCGACAAAAAGCGTGAGCCCGCTCAAGCCCATGAGGGCAATCGACAAGTTGCGGCTAAGGCGCTCCAATTCCGCGAGCATATCCATCGGGTTGGTCACCTCAACCCGGCCGTCGCCGAACACACTGGCGAAATAGACTTCCAAATCGGCGATCAGCGCTTCGAAGCCATCCGGTTCGGCTGGTGCGAAGTTAATTTCTATCACGCGGACAGGACCGTCACTGTTGACGGTATGCGGACCGAACGCTTCAACCAGATAGCTCGGCGATACGTACAAACCCGGCAGCTCTTGCTGCTGCAAGACACCGACAATCTGCCAAGTAACATCGACGGGCCCTTGACTCGAGTATGTAGTCACCGTCACCGTGCGGCCAATCACTTCTTCCGGCTCCAGGTCAGGAAACAGTTTGGGCACGTCGGTTTCTTCGAGAACGAGTACGGGCCTGCCGGAAGTGTAGTCATCCCATGTCAGCCAACGGCCGGCGAGGAGCGAGCGATTCTTTAAGAACATGCCGTCAGGCGTCGTACCGGACACGTGGAGATGGGGCGGCATGTCCAGCATCGGATCCGGCATCGACGTTCCCGAATCCGCCTCGCCCTCGACGGTGCCGGCAGCTGCCGCCGGGGGTTTCCACGGCTCACCGTCAACCGCGACGACGCTTCCGCCGAACGAATCGACGGCATACGTGTCGACATAAGCGACACTGGGCACGTCTTCCCTGGCGCGCAGCATATGGTCGACCGTCAGTTCCACCGGCTCGGCGAGAGGACCCGCGATGCGGATGGCCGGCACACCGCCCGACGAGTAAAGCTCACTCGTGTCGATCCGCTGGGGCCGCACTGCCACCGTCGTGACGTTCTGGGCATAAACATTGCGCTGCAGAGCGAAGATATAGCGCAAAAACGTTTCCGTTCCCGTCACAACGCCGACTCCGAGGGCGATGCCCAAAAGGATCAACAAACTTTCGATGAAACGGTGCCGCAATTGCTTGAGAGTGAGGCGAATCACCCCGCCCAATCGAGCCCGACGGCTCCGCTTCACAGCATCCGGCTGCCATACGTCCGAAATGTGGAGTTGGCTCAAGAGGTTACCCCCTACTTGGTGTACTTGTCGGCGACGGTTGACGCGCCGAACGAATCCGGTTTGATGCGGGCGTCAAAACCGGATCCGACCACCATGCCGACGACTTCACGAATCAAATCACGAGTTCGACCGTTTTCACCCACGTCGAGATGAATTTCAACCTTCAGGTCGGCAAAGCCGTTTTGAGCGAGGCGCTCGGCAAGCATCCCGGCGAGGTTCAGAGAAAGCGAGGCTTCGTAGAAGATGCGTTGACGTAAAGAACGTTGAATGCGTTCACGAGTCCGTGTGTAGTAGTATCGTGCTCCTTTCCCTCGTCGGTGAACGATGACGGCCGTGACAAAGCAAGTTTCATCGCCTAATTGCGAGTCCGTTCCTACTATTACGTCGTACTCACTCTCGGCATCTTCGCTGATGTATTCTGTAATATCGGCGAACATTTCGTCAAAATTAAGTCGACCACGGCTTGGACTGATATATTCCATGAGGCATCACCGACTTTTGAGCTACCTCATTCTATCATATCGTACAGGACGTTCGCCAGAGAGACAAATGTTCCCAAATCAAGTTTTTCGCCGCGCAATGACGGATCGATGCCGGCACGCTCCAGCAGTTCGGTGCTGTCGATTTGATACGTTTGGGCGAGCGGCTGCAATGCTTTGCGCAGCGTTTTGCGCCGTTGGGCAAAAGCCGCACGGACAACCGCAAAGAACAGCTCATCACTTTTGGCAGCCGGTGTGTAGGGACGCGGACGCAGACGCACCACTTTGGAGTCAACCTGCGGCTGGGGCATAAAAACCGTCCGCGGCACCCGGACGACCACGTCGACGTCGGCCCGATATTGCACGGCAACGCTCAATGAGCCGTAATCTTTGCTTCCGGGTGCAGCGACCAGACGATCCGCGACTTCGGCTTGCACCATGAGGACGGCGAATTCCAGCGCCACACGCTGCTCCAAAAGATGAAAAATCAGCGGAGAGGTAATATAGTACGGCAAGTTGGCCACCACTTTGATGGGAGTTCCTTCCGGAACGAGTTCGCTGAAATCGACCTTTAATGCATCACCTGCAATCAATTCTACTTTGGGCTCATCAGCAAAGAGCTCGCGCAAAATGTGCACGAGCTCCCGATCAATCTCGATGGCGATCACGCGGCCCGCTCGCTGAGCGAGCGCCTGGGTAAGCGAACCAATTCCCGGGCCGATTTCGATGACGGTATCATCTGCTCCTAATGAGGCGGCATCGACAATATGACGCAATATGTTTGCATCAATGAGGAAATTTTGCCCCCACCGCCGCTTCAACTGCACCCCATAGCTTCCTAGAATGCGCCGCACTTCACTCGGTGCGGACAACCGCAGCTCGTTCAATCACGCACACCTCACGGAGCAAGAATATATACATCGACCGTCTGGCGGCCCCATTGAATAGCCTCTTCGTATGTTTCAAAGAACAGGTCGATGATATTCCCCTTGATCGCACCGCCGATATCCGCGGCGATGCCTACACCGTATCCGGGCACGTACAGCCGGGTGCCCAAAGGAATGACCGTCGGATCGACGGCGATGACCCCACGCCGGGCTCGCAAGCCCACGAAGGTGTAGCCGTCCGACCATTCCCCAGTGCTGATGGGACTCGCCTCATACCCTGTCGCCACCATTTGGCGCACTTCGATATATTCCATCGGCCCCTCGGGGGTCTGGACAATTTTGCGTTCCTGCCGGGTGCCGCCTTCAATGATGCGGTTGATGGGCTCAACGGTCACTTCTTCGCTGACGATTTCACGGCTGACCAGAACGCCGTCTTCATATATGATCCGAATTCTGCGTTCCAGCTCGCCCGTGCGGCCCTCGCGAACGACGTTGGTCTCGCCTTGGGGCAGATGGGGAGCCGCCCAGTGAATAGTTGCATACGGCAAGGTTTCCTTCTCGATCACCCATTCTTCGACCACCCGAACGACCTTGATCTCAAGATCCGGCCCGAGATGCGCATGCAGCGCCGGTGTGACACGGTCTTTTTCGCCGATTTCCACGCCTGCGGCCGCGAGCGCTTCAGCCACGGTTTTGGCGGTCGTGTGCAACGTTTGCGTCTGGCCGTCGGCAGTAATATGCACCGCAACGGCTCGCTGAATGACAATTTCAGTGATCGCATCGAGTTGAGTCTCCAACGCCGGTGAAACGGCATCGTAAGGAGATACGGCAATGCCGGCTTCGCGTAAAGCTTCGGCTACCGTGGTCACCCGGGTGCGCATCTCCACGGGTGCCTGATCGTCCACAAGGATGACGACCTCTTTGACCATCCGCCCGTAAGCCCACACGACGCCTCCGACGGCCAACACCAATACAACCACAAACCAAAGCGGTGCAAGCCGTCGCCGCATGGCCTGCCGTCCGACGCCATGAGCAGGCAGCCTTCCTTGATTCATTCGTTAGCCTCCTTTTCCAACTAGGCACACTAGGCGAGACGCTTAAACCTTCCCAACCGCTGCTCCAACTCTTCGGTGCTCAACTCGTCAATGCGATCGATGGCATCCAGGATGTCGTCCAATTCTTCGTCCGTAATGAGCCCTTGCTGGTGCAGCTTGCTGTAGGCTGCGGCAAAACGGATTTTCAGCCGTTCGGCTTCTTCGTAAAGTTGGCTCACCCTACTCCCCCTCGCGCCGCGGGCTCTCTTCGATAAACCGGGTAAACTCTTTCGCAAAACGTATATAACAGCTGCCCGTAGGTCCTTTTCGCTGCTTAGCGAAAATTACCTCGGTGTATCCTTCGGTTCCTTCCGCGCGAGCCTTCTCGGGATAATAATAGTCCTCGCGGTACAGGAACATAATGACGTCGGCGAACTCTTCAATATTGCCGCTGTCACGCAGATCGCTCATGACGGGCCGCTTGTTCTCGCGCTGCTCGACCCCGCGGTTCAGCTGCGACAGCAAAATGATCGGCAAATCGAGCTCGCCCGCCAAATCACGCAGCTCTCGGACAATATCGCCGACAACCAAAGCGTGATTGCGGTTGCCGCTGTTCGGAGGCGGTTTGATGAGCTGCAAATAGTCGATGATGATCAAACCGAGATCAGGCGCTTCCGCCTTGACCTTGCGGGCTTTGGCACGTATTTCCGTCACGCTGAGGCCGCGCTTGTCGCAAATGTAAATCGGCAGATTAAACAGTTCGTTGAAAACACCTTGGGTCTTGGCAAACTGCTCGTCGTCGAGCCGTGTCGAGTAGTCCATCGGCGAAACGACAGGCGAACCGTCTCTGTTCCGGTAACGAAACAGCTCGCTGAGCACAAGGCGATCGCCGATTTGTTCATCGTCCATTTCAAGACTGAAAATCAGCACCGGCACGTTGCGCGGCGGTTTGGCAACATTCACTGCGAAGTTCAGCGCCAAAGACGTTTTGCCCATGCTCGGGCGCGCCGCCAGAATAATCAGGTCCTTCTTTTTGAAGCCGGTCGTCATGACGTCAATCGCAGGAAAACGCACCGGCAAGCCGTACGGCTTGCGGCCTTCCTTGCGTTCGACCAGCTGCACGTAGCATTTGTTCAACACGGTCATCAAATCTTTGACGTCTTCTTCACCGCTCTGGCTTGTCGCTTGAAAAATCAGCTCCTGCGCCTTGGCTTGCAGGGCGCTGAGATTTTCCACCGTGTCGAGCAATACCATCCGCTGAATTTCTTCGGCGGCTTGCAAAATCGCCCGTTTCGCATGTTTCTCGATGAGAATGTCAAGGCTCGGCTCGAATTCCGCCGGACTGACGAACGCTTCCGTAAGCTCAAGAAGCGCCTTTTCCAAACTCGGAATCGATCCGTCTTTCCGCAAACGGTTAAACAGTTGGGTGTATGAGATCCGCCCACCCAACGTGTACAGGTCAAGAATGGCTTGATAAATCTTACGATGAATCGGATCGACAAAATGTTCGGCGCGCAGTCGCTCGACAGCGGCGTCGACGTAGTTCGGATGCTTGATGAGAATGCCCAGCAAACGCCGCTCGGACTCGATGTCGGCGAGCGCTTGTTCCGACGTGAGACCGGTACTAAGGTTATTCGTCATACTCATCCGGATAAAGCTCCTTCCAACGCTGTACAAGGCCCGGATCTACGTGTTGGTATGCGGCCGCATTGGCCGAACCTTCGTAACGGCCCGGATCGTCCCGTCGATCGCGTTCATCTTTCGGAATCAGCGCCTGTGCATGGCGCTTGTCCTGCATCAGATCGGACAGCGTACGAATTCCGGCATTGTACCAATTGCGTAAAATGCCTTCGAGATAATTGATACGGGGGTTCTTGGCCGAAGCGACGGTCTCTTCAATTGCAAGGGCAACGACTTCGGCATCCATTTTCTGCTCTTCCACCCAAAACCGCAGCTTTTCGTATTGTGCGGGCCCAATCAAGCCGATTCGCTTGTGGTAGATTTGCACGACCGCGTCCAAGTCGGTGCTCGCCGAAGTGATGGGAGGAGCCGTGTTCACCGCGGCGCCGCTCTCTCCCGGCAACTCACCGGCTGCCACTTCCATGCCGGCGGCAGCAGCAGGACCGGCCGGCGTCGGAATCGGCTCAGCGCCCAAGGCTTCCGGCACACGTTCTTGAGCGGCGATGGGCGAAACGATCGGATCATCCTTCGCTGCACCATTCTCCATCTGCGGCTGCGGCACTGAATGTTCACGCGGCGGTTCGGGAACCGGCATCTCCGTCCCTATGGCACCGCTCTTTTCCACCGGAGTCTCCGTCGCTGCAGAACGCGGCTTGCGATAGCCACCGGCAAGCGCGAGCAACGGAGGCTGTTGAACCGAATACTGCCGAAACCGCAATGCGAACGCATCGGCCGACAAAGGCTCATGCAGAATGTATCCGCCGTCTTCGTCGCATTCAAGAAGCTCAAAGTCAATCAGCACCTGCAATGCAGTGTTGACGTCACGAAATGACATCCCAAAACGTTGGCCCAATTGCTTTTCGATGTCGGTCAGCTGGTCCCCGCGCTGAATCAGCCAGCGGAGATTCAACCAAACCATGACGGCGATAGGGCCAACCATGGGCTGATACAGTTCGAACAGTTCACTTGGCACAGAAAGCGGAGGAAGGCGACGCCGGCCAAGTCGCAAACTGGCCGTAAACTCGTCCTTTCCCATACTGCATCGTCCTCCTTGAGCCGAAAACCCTGCATTTGAAGGGCTAAGCCGGCAAAAAGGCAGGATAGTGCTCATTGCTTATGGCTTTACAGGCATGGTGATACGAAGATTCACGACACGGCGAAACCGCATGCTGTGAGGCATGCTTATAGGTGGGGATACCGAATTGAGTTGATGACGGAGATTGATTGAGCCCGGGCAAAGCGTTCGTGGAGTACGGAAAACGTTTGAGTACCCCCGCATTCACCTAATCAACGTTCTGGTTGTGACGGCGGAATTCCTGCTTGTGTTCCCTATCCGGAATGAACAGTGCCGCGGCCCGGCGACCGATGTGTGCGGCCGCCTTTCCTCGTGTACCGAAATTGGCTGCGTTTCGCCAATGACCATAGCCAGAGCCACACGGCGCCCGAAACCAACAGCCCCACTCCGTAGCGCAGCAGCAAGTCGCGCTTCGCGATCCAAGCGATCTCCGCCGGGCCGAATGAAACCACCGCCAAATTCGACCAACTGACGTACAAGCTGATCGTCCAGGCGGCCAATCCGGCGATTCCCAGCCATTCCGCTAATCTCCTTCGCATCGTGCCACTCTCCCTTACCCAAGAGAGTAAGTGCGTTCAGTCGCCTCGTTTTCGGCTTGTCGCTCAAAGGCAAGGTCAATCAGCCGATCGAGAAGCTCACCATAGCTGAGTCCACTCGCTTCCCACAACTTCGGATACATGCTGATTTTCGTGAAACCAGGCATGGTGTTGATTTCATTAATGTAAATAGCGCTTTCATCACGTTCCACAAAGAAGTCGACGCGACTCAAGCCGGCGGCGTCGATAGCCTGGAAAGCCCGGATGGCCATTTGCTGCAGCTGTTCGACTACGGAAGGAGAAAGCGGTGCGGGAATGATCAACCGGGAACGGTCGTCGTAATATTTCGCTCGGTAGTCGTAAAATTCGTTGGCCGGAATGATTTCGCCGGGCACCGATGCGATCGGATCGTGGTTGCCGAGTACGCTGACCTCAATTTCCCGTGCGTCCACCCCCGCCTCGAAAATCAGCTTGCGGTCGAACCTTGCAGCAAGTTCGCACGCTTCCCGCAGCTCGCTCGGGTGTTTAACTTTGGAAACGCCGACGCTCGAACCCGAATTCGCCGGTTTGACAAAGCAAGGATAGCCGAGTTCGTCTTCCACCCGCCTTTGGATGGCGGAAAAATCCGTTTGTACCTGGCGGCGAGCAGCCACGAAATAAGGCACTTGCGGCAAATTCGCCTGTGCGAACATGGCTTTCATAAGAGCTTTGTCCATGCCGACGGCAGAGGCGGCGACTCCGGAGCCGACATATGGAATACCGGCGAGCTCGAATAAGCCCTGAATGCAGCCGTCTTCGCCGTAGGAACCGTGCAGCACGGGGAATATGACGTCCAAGCGTTCCGTAAACAAGCCGTGATCCAACTGAAGCAAACCGTGTACGGTAGGATCCGGAATCAGCGTTGCACGCTGATCCGCACGGCTTTCCGAATCACGTTCCGTCCCGAAGATGCCCAGCGGATTTTCACCGACATACCAGTTCCCGTCGCGTGTAATGCCGATGGGCACCACTTCGTAGCGCCGGGGATCGAGAGCCGCGATGACCGAACGTGCCGACATGATGCTGACCTCGTGTTCTCCCGAACGTCCGCCAAAAACAACGCCTACCCGCAGCCGCCGTTGTGCGGAGCTTCCCGTAGATGCCAATGACCTTACCTCCAACAGTAATCCAGCAATCCAGCGGTTTTTGCTTGCCTTGACACCCTATGCGACGAATGCATTCGTCATTCTCGGTTCACGCCGTCCCCGTCCGGTGCGGCTGGAATCGCATCGCCCGCTTGTACAGACTCACGGCTTTGGTCTTCAATCACGACTTGAAAATCGTCAAATAGGCCGACAACCACATGACGGATGTTTTCGTACGTATCTGCGTTTTCTTCGAACCAGCCTGTTACCGTGACAGTTCTCCGCTCTGTATCTATATGTACGTCGGTGACTTGTACTTGCCTCAAACCCAACTCGCGTGGAAGAAATACCCGCAGTGCCAAGCTTTGGCGCCGTTCGGCATTCGGTCGGTAGAGCAAACTCAAAAACAGGCGTTGGAAAAAACGAAAACAGATGTTAAAAACAAGCCCTGAAAGAAGCAAGGGAAGCAGCCATACCTGAAAAACCGGCAGCGGATGGATCGTATAGAAAGAAAACAGACCGACAAGCGGCAATCCGACGGCCATAATCAGCTCATGCAAGCCAAGCCGTAATGGCCCGTCAGATGAAGCAATCTGCAAATATGCATCGGTCAGGCATGAAAAAGCCCGCAGAAAGGCAAGAAACAAGCCCCAGGTCGCGAGCAGAATGCTGTAAGGCCAGGCGGCTTTGATATAGGAGATCACGTTTAAACGCAAATGCAGGTGTGCCAACCACTGCCGTTCGATTTGAGTAAGCGTTCCGGCCCATCCGAACGCAAATTCCCAATAAAAGAGGACGACATAAAGAATAAGAGGCAGCCAAGCCATGACAAAGCCCGCCAAAAATCCGCTGGCGAAAATGCGCGATTTAGGGGCAAACGTGGCTAACGCCTCTTCCTCTGCTTGGCGGAAGCGGTTTCCCCCCAGTGGCGCAGGGGGTTGTTCAATCATGTTTGCCCACCCCGCCTCTCACGTGTGCAATTTCCTGCGATACTCCCTAGATGAGATACTCCTTGCACAGAGCCGTTCCTTCTTCATGTGCTTATTCGGGCTTTTCGGACGCCATCTTCTCAATTATTTGACGCAAACGGCCGGATGCGACAAGAAAGCGGATTTCACCCACTTGTCCGAGAAAGCGATTGCCGACGAACACCTGCGGTAAACTTTGGCGCCCGGAAAGCAAAGACAAGGCTTCCCGGGCTCCCGGCACTTGTTCGACGTTGATTTCTTCATACGGAATTTTGGCCTGTTCGAGCAGCCGCTTCACGGCGCCGCAGTCGATGCAGCCCGGCACCGTATATACGCGTACCGCAGTCAAATTGCCACCCTTTCAGCCTACCATCCTGCCACCGCTTTGACCTTCGTGCGGTAGCGGAGATCGTTCGCGTCCTTGAGCAGCTTCCACATCCATCCCGAGCCGCGCATTCGCCCCCATTGTCCGAGGCCCATGTGAGGTCCTACGGAGACGAGAACCCCTCGGTTTCGGCCCGCGTACGGCGTCACGCGTTGAGGCACGCCTTTGATCGTGTGCAGCAGATGTGCTGCAGCGACGTCAGCCTGCTGCAGCGCGGCCTGGGCGGTCGGCGGCACCGGTGCTCCCGTCTCCGCCTCACGTGCCAGTGCGGTATCGCCGATGATGTAGACGTTCGGATATCCTTCCGCGCGTAGATACGCATCGACATAGGCCCGGTCTCGCGGATCCGTTGCAAAGGCCTCGGCAACTACTGGATTGCCGCGTACGCCCCCGGCCCAAATGAGCGTGTCGTACGGGAGGCGAAGCCCGTTGGTCAACTGCAGCTCATCAGCATCCACGGCGACGACGCCGACACCTGTGCGCACGTTGACGCCGAGACCGATCAACAACTTCGTCGCTTTGTGGCCAAGATCCTCCGGCAGCCCCGGCAACAATCCGGGCGCCAATTCCAGCATGACGATTTCCCATTTCGTACCGTTGTTCCGTTCGCTCCGTTTGAGCTGCTGGGCGAGTTCTCCGGCGATTTCAACTCCGGTGAGCCCTCCGCCGCCGATGACGATGCGAGCGGTTCCGCCATGGATGGCAGCCGTGTTGACCGCCCGCTTCACGGCCTCACGAATGCGGATGGCACCTTGCAAACCACCGATCGCATGGGCATTTTCGGCCAAACCGGGAATGCCCCAATATTCCACGGTGCTTCCCAAGGCGACGACCAGATAGTCGTATGCAAGCGAATCGCCTTCAGCCAGAAACACGAGTTGCTGAGCTGGATCGATCCGAGTGACTTGAGCGATGCGAATATCGAGACCTTGCATCGGCAGCGCTCGATCGAGGCGCACAGTCACATCTTCCGGCGAGGCGGTACCCGCCGCTACTTTATGCAGCTCGGTGGTGAGCACGTGCCGCGGATAAGCATTGACCAGTGTGATCTTAGCCTCATTTCGGCTGCCCAGCCTTCGTCCGAGTATATTCGCCGCCCGCATGCCGCCGTAGCCTGCACCGAGAATGACAATGTGCATTGACAGCACCTCCCAGTTTGCCGAAACGCCTCTGGTGATGTGATTGTGTTCTTTTTCACATTCAGTTTCAGAAGAAAATTGCTTACAAGGCAGAGCTTACCACAAGATCTGCGGGAAAGCAATAGCCGACGCCGAAAATTTTGCCAATGTTTTTCGGCGTCGGCCAACTGCGGTACGCAATCAAGAGCACCGAGCAATCACCGTTAATCGGGATGGCCGTAGTGCAATGTGATGCTTTCGATGGAATCGCCGTCAATGACGTACTTTGCGTTCGGCCCCTGCAGGCGTATCACGCGCTCGTCGTAATCGAACGTCGTATCGCCCAAGTGCAGCTCAAATTGCTGCCCGGCGGCCGTGAACACGATTGCTTCGCCCCACGCTTGCAGTTCCTTGTGTACGAGCTCCATCTTCATTGCGTTCAACCTCCTTGGCTGTGCCGACGACCTTACACCTACATACAATCGGATTTTGGCACGTCCGTCAAGCTGTGTCGACAACGTCTGACAATCCCAGCGGCGGTTTGATTTCACGCTTATACTTCCCTGATCGGACGCCCATTCTACACACTGCGCCGTAAATATAAAAGGGGGATGATTCAGTGGCCCAAAACTTGGGACAGCAGCAGCGTGTCCAGCAGCAACAACAACGGCAACAGCAGCAATTGCAACAGGCTCAACAGCAATTGCAGCAAGGTCAGCAGCAGTACCTGCAGGAAATTGGGCAGATAGCCCAGGAGCTGCAGCAAAACGCCCAAAACCAAGAACAGGTGTTGGAGCGCGCTCAGCAAATCCAGCAGGTAGTGCAACGGGCACAGCAGGCCCAGCAGTCGCAGCAGCTGCGGTAATCCCCACCGAGCGCAGTGAACCGTGGGGGGAGGCGACGCCTCCCCCCACTCACTTTCCTATACGTCAACTACCGGCAGGTTTTCCAGTGCGCGATCAATTGCCTCCTGCGGATACTCGTAGTCTTGCAGTTCGTTCCTAAAGTACAAATCGTAGGCTGCCAAATCGAAGTGCCCATGACCGCTCAAGCAGAAGAGAATGACGCGCTCTTCACCGGCTTCCTTTGCAGCTTCAGCTTCTTCGATGGCAGCCCGAATGGCGTGTGCGGCCTCCGGCGCCGGCAAGATTCCTTCCGTCCGTGCGAACAAAACCGCGGCTTCAAAGACCGGCCGCTGGAGCAGTGCCTTCGCTTCGATGGCGCCTTCGTGGTAAAGCAAACTCACTAATGTCGAGTCGCCGTGATAGCGCAGGCCGCCCGCGTGAATTCCCGGCGGCACGAAAGTGTGACCGAGCGTATACATGCGGAGCAAAGGAATGAGACCGACCGAATCGCCGTAGTCGTAAGCGTAGCGCCCACGGGTCAAGGTCGGGCAAGCCGCCGGTTCCACCGCCACTGCACGCAAATTGGGCCTGTCGCCTTTCAATTTGTCGTGCAGGAACGGAAAAGCGATGCCACCGAAATTGCTCCCGCCTCCACAGCTCGCAATCACGACATCAGGGTAGTAGCCGGCCATTTCCATTTGTTTCTTGGCCTCAAGCCCGATCACGGTTTGATGCAGCACGACGTGATTCAGCACGCTGCCGAGAGCGTATTTCGTGTCCTCATGTTTGGCCGCGTCTTCAACCGCTTCGCTGATGGCGATTCCCAAGCTCCCGGTCGATTCAGGATCAGCCTCGAGTATTTTTCGCCCGGCTTCGGTATGAGGCGACGGACTCGGCAATACGTCGGCGCCCCAAGCTTCCATCAGCAAACGCCGATACGGTTTCTGCTCGTAGCTCACCTTGACCATGTAGACCGTACATTCAAGCCCAAACTGTCTGGCGGCGAGGCTGATGGCGCTTCCCCATTGGCCCGCGCCCGTTTCCGTCGCCAGACGCTTGACACCCGCTTTTTTGTTGTAATAGGCCTGAGGCACGGCAGTGTTTGGCTTATGGCTGCCGGCCGGACTGACACCTTCGTACTTGTAAAAGATTTTTGCCGGCGTGTCGAGCGCTTTTTCCAGACGGTCCGCCCGGATCAAAGGAGTGGGGCGCCATAGTTTGTAGATGTCCTGCACTTCATCCGGAATTTCGATCCACCGTTCCGTACTCATTTCCTGCTCGATCAACGCTTCCGGAAAGAATGGGGCGAAGTCTTCCGGAGTCGGCGGTTTTTTGGTTACCGGGTGTAGAGGTGGATCCGGAAGCCGTTCCATGTCAGCTGCGATATTGTACCAATGCGTTGGCATATCTTTTTCATCGAGCAAAATTTTTTTGCGCTGCATTTGCTTCCATTCCTCTCGGTTCGATTTTCAGCCAGGCGGCGGAGGAGGAACGGCCATTGACACCGGAATTCAAGTTTGTCGCTGGCATGGCACTATTGCGGCTTCTCTCCGCCGCCGTGGAAGTCACGGCCGCCGTGTTGATGCTCCGTTTTGGCCGGGTTGAAACGGCTTTCAAAATCAACGCCGTGCTCGGCCTCGTCGGGCCTTTCATTTTGATCGGCGTAACGAGCCTCGGTTTGTTCGGCATGGCAGGAAAAATTTCGTACGAAAAGCTCATCGCCATCGTTGTCGGTGTGCTTCTCATTCTCTACGGGGCACGAAGCGGCTGATGCTACGAGCCGGGTGTCCACAAACGCGTCTTTGGCGGCGAAGGCTCATTGTTTTTCTCTTCATGCGTTTCAGCCTGCGAAGCTTGATCCGCTGACGGCAGTTCAATGCCAACGGCGCGGGCAATTTCGCGTTGGATTTCGGTCAACACCTCGCCCAAAACCAGTTCGGCTTGAAAGAGCTCGCGGATGTACGGATTGAATCCGGCAATTTCCGCCGTGCGCTCCAAGTCCGCCATTTCGCTTTCCGTCGGCTGCTCGCCGCGCTCGAGTTTTTCGGCGATCCGTTGCTGCTTCGTCCGCAAATCCCGCAGCATGATTTTTGCCGCTTGATGTTCTTCGATTTTCTCGCGAGCCTTCTGTACCGCTTGGTACGCCTTCGACGCAGACAACGCCTCTACCAATTCCTTGAGTTTCTTTCTCACCTCTGGTTCCAGGGATTACACCTCCCCACAGTTTTTCCGCTTTCGCTGTGAATTACGTGTGAAAAAGAGTCCCGGACACTTGAAGCGCCCGGGACATCGTTGACTCCATCTTCCAATTACGAAATGTGATGCTCTGCAAGAAGTTTGTAAAGTCCGTCCATGACCAGCTTAATTTCCTCACCTGAAAGGCCTTTTCTGAAGATGGCAACTTCGTCAATAAGTCCGTTCCATCCGTCGCTGACAGGAGCCTGAGGCGACTTTGTCCCGATGAAAATTCTGCTGTTGCTCGGGGGAATCAGTCTGCCCGAGCTCGCTTGTGAAGCGATCAATTCTCCGTTGACATACAGCTGGAGTTCACGCCCTGTGTACACTCCCGCAATGTGGATCCATTCCCCCGGCTTCAAAACTTGGGCCATGGGAACTTGGATCGAAGGTGGATTTGCTCCGGGGCCAACTTGGAAAATAAAGTTGCCGAACTCAATGAGAAGTCGATAGTAGTTGTCTTCGATGCCCCAAAACAAATTCACCGGGTCGTACGTTCCCGCTTGCACGATGCGGGAGTTGAACAGCTGGCAGTTGTCCGCCGGCCATGTGAGACACACCGGGTTGCCAGCGGCCATCTCATTGAGATACACCCATGCCGTGATGGTCAATTCATCCGTTATGGCCAGAGCACCCGACGGCTCAATCTCAACATACGTGCCCGCTCCGGGAACAAATTCGAGCGCGTTGCCATAACGCCCCGCAGTCCATTCAGGGTTATTAATCATACCGTCCTGCCAGAACCCCGAGGAGTCAGGTGCCAATGGCCCTTTCCCTTCATCGAAAAGCCAAGCTCCGACCAAACTGTCCACTGGGTTGGCCATGGCCACAGGCACGACAACGAGGCTCAGCGCCAACACCAGAGAAAGCGCAAAGAACCGCTTCACTACAGATCCCCTCCATGAGTTTTTGAACCGCATCCTTGCGGCTCGTATGTGGGATCCAAAATATGGACCCTTTCCCCCATAATTATAAAGTGAAGAAGGATTAAAGCAACCGGCTGATACCTTGCATGACCTGTTTGATTTCGTCAGCCGTCAATGCCTTGTTGAAAATGGCCACTTCGTCGAGACGGCCGTTCCACGTGTCACCGGACGGTGCTTGTGGTGATTTCGTACCGATGAAGAGGCGGTTTTGCGGCGGCTGGACGATATTGCCTGAGCTCGCTTCGGAGGCTACGAGTTCACCGTTGATATACAGCTTGATCCGATCTCCCGTATATACGCCCGCGATATGAATCCATTCGCCGGCTCGCATGACGTCGGCCATGGGAATGCTGACTGAATTCGGATTGGCATTCGGCCCGACTTGGAAAATGAAATTGCCGAACTCAAACAAGAGTCGGTAGTGGTTGTCCTCAATCCCATAAGCCAATCGACCGGGATCGTAAGTGCCCGCTTGAATGATGCGCGAATTGAAGAGCTGGCAGCCATCCGCCGGCCAACTCAAGCAGACTTCATCGGTACCGGTCAACCGATTCAAGTAGATCCAAGCGGTAATGGTCATTTCTGATGACGGGCTCAGTGCGGGAGTCGATTCAACTTCTACGTAGCTGCCTTCACCGGGAATGATATCCACTGCAAAACCGTATTTGCCGCGAGCCCACTTGGGATTATGAAAAACTCCATTGTGGCCTAATCCGGATGAATCTCTTACATTCGCACCAATACCTTCGTCGAAAAGCCAAGCAGCAACCAGGCTGTCAGCGGGATTGGCCGCTGCCATGCCAGCGGCCCCCAAAAGGGTGACAGCCAAAACTACGGCGAACCAAGCGGTGCGCATTGGCGTCACCTCCATTCCTGAAATAAAGCAAGGGGTAGGGGCTGAAAGCCCCAAACCCCCTCGCTCCTTGGATTAGGATTAGAACGGCAGTGCGAAGACAAACCGGATGCCGTCAAAGCGTTCGCGCTCGTTATCGGTACCGTGGAAGCGGTAGCGATCATAGCGCTTGTATACCGGTTCACCGTGGACCGAAGTGTCGCCCAAGGCGAAGTCCTTCGAGCTGACGTAGTCGAGTCGGAACTTAGCGCCGTTCGGAGCGGTGTAGCTGGCACGCAGTGCGTACTTGAACGGATCTTGAAGAACCGGAGTGGTGCGACCCGGCATGTCGACGGTGAAGATCGCTCCGAAGCTGACGTTCGGCAAACTGAAGATATTCTGCGTCCGTTCGAGGCGTACACCGAGGACGGCGTGTTGACGCGGATCGACCTGGTAGTTCTTATCCCAGTCGTAGTTGTACAGACCGGTCAACGCGATGTCATACGGCAAGTCGATGACAGGCGAAGTGACGCTGAGACGGTAGTCGTAGCGCGGCAGGTTTTCATCTTCGTATGCGTGTTCACGCGTTGTGGAGTTCGGATCCGGGAACAATACGGAGACCGACTGATCGATCTTCCACGGCGAGTCGCCCGGGATGAACATGTAGACATCCGATTGGAGTCGTACTGACAGTTGATCATCGAGATCGCCGCGGCGATTCGGATTCGTGTTCGTGAAGTCTACGTCCAAGCGGTTCGTGATATCGAAGCCGTAGTTGAACCAGACGGTGGCACCGACGTTGTATGCCTGGTCACGATTGTAAATACTGTTGATGGCGTCGCGGCCGGCGTTGTTGATGTAACGATGGCGCTCATGGTCGCAGTTTCCGAGACATCCGCGTACCGATGCGGATTCAACGTTTTCAATTTCGCTGTCGCGATAGCCGGCGCGAAGTTCGAGAACGCCCGGGTTGACTTTCCAGGTGCCGTTGACTTCATACAACCAGTCTTCGGTTGCGCCGTAGAAAGCGTAGACACCGTCAACGACGATGTCAGGATAGATCTCGCTTTCTTCGAGTATAATGCTGTAGTTCCAATGATGTTCGTCGTTGATGCGATGACGGAGCAAAGCACCGCGCAAGTTCAAGATGCCGACTTGACCGCGGGCACCGAGAAGAATGTCTTGCGCGAGAACGTCAATGATCGTTGAGCCTTGCCAATAGTTGTCGTTGTGGCTGTTGAGGCGCCCGAAGATGTACGTACCATCGAGCGTAAAGTTACCCAGCTTATAACCGGCAATCCGAACGCCGAGAGCCGTGCTTTCACCGTGGAACTGGGCGGTGTACGGCGAGTAGTTTACACCGAGGCGGCTCCCGAAGTAGGTGTCCACAGCCTGGCCGGGCTCAGTGTAGGCACCGTGCAAGTGCTTGTGGTAGCGGCGGACGTTATTGGCTGGGTTAATGTTGAACCAAGTTTCCATATAGCCTTTATCGTCATCGAGGCCCCGGATGTAGGTTATACCCCAGTGACCCCCATTGTGGTCTCTACCCCAGCTGATGTCGCCGTCAACCTTTTCCTGAGCGAACGCCGCGGTCGAGGCGACCAAAACGATAAGCATTGTCGCTAAAAGAAGTCTTCTCACGACGTATGACCTCCATTCACATTCAACTTGGGAAAATTAAATAAGATCCGCGAAGAAGTTCACCCCGCAACCTCCGTGTATGTCAGCTGCAAAGCTTAGCAATTGGATGTTTTTGGTTCTTTGCTCTCCTCCTTTCAACTTGCGATTTGGTCTTTGTTGCAGGCGGTTCCACCATCGCATGAGCCAAAAGATTCTGATGGAGCTGCTCAAAAGCATCCGCTACGCGACGAATTTCGAAAATAACGGCCAACTTTGGAACCGCCGAGAGATCCCGGTGCCTTTCTTCCAGTTGCCTTGAGTTTCCTGGCGGTTTGGCACCGAGTGTATGTTGGCCTTCTACATGCAGAAAAACATTCCTTCGTCAAATTAACCCTTTTTAAAAATTCTTTTGTTAAGTTGCCTGAATTTTCCAGTGATCATGCGAATGCCACGCTACATGTCTTCCTCGACGATTCGCCATTCATACGTCGGCAAAATATCTTTTGTGAATTCATGTACCGCTCGACTGATGGCCCGCTCTCGCAATGCGGGAATTTGTTGCCGATTCACTGAAGGAATCAAACTCGCGGGCGGCGCTTCGTCTTCGTACCAATTCAGGTAGCGCGTGATGACGTCCCACTCATGAATTGCTGCGCGATGCATGTGCACTTCTTCGCCCGTATGTAAATTGACCATCCGAGCCGTGATGTGAATATCGACAGCACTGTACTGATTCGTAAACCAGGTGTTGCGCACGTTTGGATTGTTGCAGCCGCTGCAAACAACCCCATCCAAATAGACGTCTTCGAAATAAAACGTGGCTTCGCCGAAGATGACCGCGTCGGCCCGAAGTTCCTCGATGATGCGCCTGCGACCCAATGGCGTGGAAAAATCATCCGGCATAATGCCTAAATCGGCGAGCACTTGGCTTGTACGAGCCGATTCAACGGAGGCATACCATCCGGAAGCCCTCAAGCGTTCAATGACCCGTGTTTCAAATTCCCATGCGAGACCCGGATCGCTCGTAAAATTTTCAAACGGAAGCACGAGGATGCGTTCGATGCCTTCAACCGGAGCCACGGGTGGAACTTCAACTTGGACCCTTTTTTGTGAACACGCTGCTATCAGAGGGATGGCCAACACAAGTACGAACCAAAAACGCAGTTTATGGGCCATATTGCCACCTCCCGGATTTCGCGCGACTCCGTCGGCGAAAGAAAACCACTAAACAAACGATACTGTAAGTTTCAGCCAGCAACACGGCAATTCTGTTTGTGTGAGGTCAATATTCGTAGTCATCTTACGGAATCCTTCTCCAGTGTTGCCACTTTTCTTCCCGCCGAGATCTTTTAGCACCCCGAAGTTGTTCAAAGCAGAGATCAGAGGCAAAAATAAAATTTTTGTTCTGCCTCAAAAAAGGATAATGTCTCTGATGTCAGAAGTATGCCTGTAAAAAATCTTTAGTCAGTCTCATTCACAATTGGAAGAGAGGTGAAAGAGGCACACCATCGTTTATCACATGTTTTGCATGAAATTTCCACCGATAGCTCCAAACATCCGGAACAAGGAGGAAGAAAAACGTGAACAAGATGGGATGGCGAATATGGACCGTAATCGCCGTGATGAGCGTCGCCCTGATTGTCGGGGCGTGTACCGACTTGAGCAAATTTTCCAAAGATCCGGTGGCCGTACAGGTGAAAACATACGATTTGGTCGGTTCGACCGTGGCAGGTGCGACGGTTCTCTTGCTTGGCGATGAAGATTTCGGACCGTTGCAGACGGGGCCGGACGGCGTCGCCACGATCGAAAACGTCACACCGGGTACGTATACGATGCGAGTGTGGTACCCCGACGGTCCGTTTTTTGAACGCACCGTTCCGGTTTGGGGCGGTTCCGACGTCGTTGTAGCCATCGAGCCAACCTCGATCCCGCTTCGGCTCGTCGTCGATGGCCAGCTCAATCCGGGATTGAACATTCAGTTGCACGGCTACGGAAATGATCCCGCGGTCGAGCCGAACAACATCGGATACAATTTTGAAGGTCGTTGGTTTACGCTGGATTTCACGGTTCCTGAAGGTGCGGCCGGCATCTACCGTATGATCGGCTATATTGCCGGACCCGATGCAGACGGCTCCACCGAATACTTCATCGACGGCGAGTCACTCGGCGTCGTCTATACGCGGCAAACCGGCGGCTGGCAAAACTACTGGCATTTTACGCTGTTCCCGGAAATTGAACTGTCCGAAGGCGTGCATACCATGCGCCTCTATTTCGTCACAAGTGGACGCAATTACCATAGTTTCCATCTAATACCTGTGAAACTGTTCAACTAGATTCAAGACAAAAAAGCGGGATGCGGTCGGCGAAGTGTCCAACCGCATCCCACTTCTCAAACGTTAAAACGAAACAGCATGACATCTCCGTCTTGCACAATGTAGTCCTTGCCTTCGGACCGCACCCAGCCTTTCTCACGAGCAGCGGCCATGGAACCTGCTTCAATCAGCTTTTCCCAGTGGATCGTCTCCGCCCGGATAAATCCGCGCTCAAAATCCGAATGAATGACTCCGGCCGCTTGAGGTGCCGCGGTGTTGGCACGAATGGTCCAAGCCCGCACTTCTTTCTCGCCCGCTGTAAAGAACGTAATCAAGCCGAGCAGCCGATAGGCGGCGCGAATGAGTCGATTGAGCCCCGGCTCTTCAAGACCGAGCTCCTGCAAAAAGGCGGCTCTTTCCTCTTCATCCATCTCCGCGAGCTCCGATTCCAGCTGCGCGCTCACCGCAACGACGCCCGCATGCTCAGCTGCAGCACGCTTTACGACGGCTTGATAATGCACGTCGCTCTCCAGCGCCGCCGGCGTCGCATCGTCTACATTGGCAACATAAAGCACGGGTTTGATGGTAAGCAAATGATACTGCCGAATCAGCTTTTGCTCTTCTTCGTCCAACTCGAGCGTTCTCGCGGGCTCTCCCGCTTGAAAATGCGCGGCCAATTTTTCAAGCAATTCGACACGCAGCTGCATCTCCTTGCTGCCCGATTTCGCTTGCCGCCGCGCTTTTTCCAGCGCGTTTTCCGCCGTCTGCAAGTCCGCCAAAATGAGCTCCAAGTTGATGACATCAATGTCGCGAATCGGATCGACACTGCCATCCACGTGCGTCACGTTGGGTTCTTCAAAACAGCGAACCACATGGCAGATCGCATCGACTTCGCGAATGTGGCCGAGAAACTGATTGCCTAATCCTTCGCCTTTGCTGGCGCCGCGCACGAGCCCGGCGATGTCGACAAATTGAAAAGCCACCGGCACCACACGCTGTGGCTTGATCACTTCAGCCAAAGCTTTGAGCCGGGGATCCGGTACTTCCACCACGCCGACGTTCGGATCGATGGTGCAAAAAGGATAATTTTCCGCTGGAACGCCGGCTGCCGTCAACGTATTGAACAGTGTCGATTTTCCCACATTGGGAAGCCCGACGATACCGACCTGATTCGCCAATGTCGTCGCCCACTTTCTAGCATTTCTGCAAAATAAAACACCTGCCAGAAACCCCATTCTAGCAGGTGTTGCACGTGGTGGAGACGAGGGGGATCGAACCCCTGACTTCCGCCTTGCAAAGGCGGCGCTCTCCCAGCTGAGCTACGTCCCCCTGACCAGTCATCCGGCCTCTTTCGACGAGTCAGCCAGTTGACACTTTCTTATTCTAACCGATGATCTCCGGTTCGTCAACCACTCACCCGAGCCGGTGCGGGACGGCCGGCGCAGCCCCGCACCCAATCCATGACGACCAACGACGAGCCGTTTTTCTAGCGCACACGCGCTTTTCTGCCTTATTCGTCGTCGGCCTTTGCCGCCACGGGCGCAACCGCGCGGACGGCATCGCCTTCATCGACCCGCATCAAGCGCACACCTTGCGCATTGCGACCTTGGCGCGAAATGCCCGATACCGGCAGGCGAATCATGACACCGCTGCGGCTGATGATCATCAGTTCTTCGTCGTCTTGGACGACTCTGCCGCCGGCAATCAAGCCGAGTTTCTCCGTGACGCGCAGCGTCCGGATGCCCTTTCCGCCGCGGTTCGTCACGCGATAGTCAGCCAACGGCGTGCGTTTGCCGTAGCCGCCTTGAGTAATAACCATTAAATCGGCGTCCGGCCTCACGGTGTCAATCGCCACGACATAGTCTCCCGGATCGAGGCGAACGCCTCGCACGCCGCGGGCTTGGCGTCCCATGGCACGCACCGTTTCTTCCGGGAATCGGATGGCCTGTCCACGTGCCGTCACCATCACAATTTCTTGTCCTTCCTGCGTCAGCAGGACGCCTACGAGCTCGTCCCCTTCGTCGAGCGTAATGCCGATAAGTCCGGCCCGCGAGCTGTCAAATTCTTGCAGGAGCGTTTTCTTCACCACGCCCTGCTTGGTCGCCATGAGCAAATGGTACGGACCTTCGTACGAAGCGATGGGAATGGCCGCCTGGATCACTTCGTCTTTTTCAATGGGCAGCAAGTTGATGATATTCGTACCGCGGGCGTTTCGGGAGGCCTCCGGTATTTCGTATCCGTGCAGCCGATACACACGTCCCCGATTGGTGAAAAAGAGGATATACGTATGGGTAGTGGCGATGAACAGCTGCTGGACGAAATCTTCTTCCCGCGTGCCCATGGCCGTAATGCCGCGGCCGCCGCGCCGCTGCGAACGGTACGTCGACACCGGCAGCCGCTTGATGTAGCCGGCATGGGTAATGGTGACGACGATGTCTTCTTCGGCAATGAGGTCTTCGATGTTGATTTCGCCTTCCTCGGCGATGATTTCGGTTCGCCTCTCATCGGCAAAACGTTCCTTGATGTCGAGAAGCTCCTCGCGAATGACCTCCATCAGCTTGCTTTCATCGCCGAGAATTTCCCGCAGCCGGGCGATCGTCTTTTGCAGCTCGGCGTATTCATGTTCGATTTTTTCCCGTTCGAGACCCGTGAGTCGCCGCAGCTGCATGTCGAGGATGGCGACCGCTTGCCGCTCAGTCAAGCCGAAACGGCTCATCAGTTTTTGGCGTGCATCTTGATCGCTCTTCGCGCCGCGAACGATCGCGACGATTTCATCGATGTTGTCGAGTGCAATCCGCAAGCCTTCGAGAATGTGGGCTCTTTCTTCAGCCTTTTCCAACTCGAAGCGCGACCGCCGGGTTACGACTTCGCGTTGAAAATCTAAGTAGTGACAGAGCATTTCCCGCAAGTTCAAGACCTTCGGTTCGCCGTCGACAAGAGCGAGCATGATGACGCCGAAAGTTTCCTGCAGCTGCGAAAACTTGTACAGCTGGTTGAGCACGACATGCGGGTGCGCGTCACGGCGCAGCTCAATGATAATGCGCATGCCTTCGCGGTCAGACTCGTCGCGCAGCGCCGTAATGCCTTCGACACGCTTCTCGTTATGCAAGTCGGCGATTTTTTGAATCAAGGACGCCTTGTTGACCATGTACGGAATTTCGGTGACGACGAGCCGGTGGCGATCCCCTTGCATTTGCTCAATTTGAACCTTCGCGCGCATAATGATGCGCCCGCGTCCCGTAGCGTAAGCCTCACGAATGCCATTTCGCCCGACAATGATTCCCGCCGTCGGGAAATCGGGACCTTTGATCTTTTTCATGATTTCATCGAGGGTCGCGTCGGGCTTGTCGATCAAAAGCGTCAAGGCGTCGATGACTTCACCGAGATTGTGCGGCGGAATGTTCGTCGCCATGGCGACGCCGATACCCAACGAACCGTTGCACAGCAGATTTGGAAAACGACTGGGGAGAACCGACGGTTGTTCTGTGGATTCGTCGAAATTCGGGACAAAGTCGACCGTGTTCTTGTCGATGTCCCGCAGCATTTCCATTGCGATCGAGGAAAGGCGGGCTTCGGTGTACCGCATCGCCGCTGGAGGGTCGCCATCAATCGATCCCCAGTTTCCATGACCGTCGATCAGGGGATACCGGGTAGAGAAATCTTGCGCCAGGCGAGCCATGGTGTCGTAAATGGCAGCGTCCCCGTGCGGATGGTAATTCGCCATGACGTCTCCGACGGTGCGCGCGGATTTCCGATAAGGCCGATCGGGTCGCAGGCCCAATTCACCCATGCCGTACAAAATGCGCCGTTGTACGGGCTTGAGGCCGTCCCTTACGTCCGGCAACGCACGGTCAACATTGACATACATGGCGTAGTGGAGATACGAACGCCGCATCTCCTCTTCCAAACCGACCGGAATGATCTTGCCATCGGTATACTCAATGGCCAACCAATGTCACCTTCCTCGTATCGCCGTGGGAATCAAACGTCCAGGTCGCGAACTTCTTTGGCGTGCGCCTCGATGAATTCACGCCGCGGCTCAACCTGTTCCCCCATCAAAATGTTCATGATTTCGTCTGCAGCCAAGGCGTCTTCCGCGGTCACTTGCAAAATCGTACGGGTTTGAGGATTCATGGTCGTTTCCCACAGCTGATCGGCGTTCATTTCACCGAGACCTTTGTAACGCTGAATGACAACTCCGTCTCGTCCCAGCTCATCGAGGGTTTTTTCCAACTCTTCGTCGTTGTAGCAATAGCGGACGATCTGCCGCTTTTTCACCTGGTAAAGCGGCGGCAAGGCAATGAACACGCGGCCACGCTCGACCAATTCCCGCATGAACCGGTAGAAGAAGGTCAAAAGAAGCGTGCGAATGTGCAAGCCGTCAACGTCGGCATCTGTCATGATGATGATTTTGCCGTAGCGGCTTTTGTTGACGTCGAAATCTTCGCCGATGCCGGTGCCCAAAGCCGATATGATCGCACGAATTTCGTTGTTGGCGTAAATGCGGTCCAGGCGGGCGCGTTCGGTGTTGAGGATTTTGCCCCGCAGCGGCAAGATGGCCTGAAAACGCCGATCGCGGCCTTGTTTTGCGGTACCGCCCGCTGAGTCGCCCTCGACGATGTACAACTCGCATACGCTCGGATCGGTCAACGAACAGTCCGCCAATTTGCCGGGCAGGTTGGTCAATTCGAGCGCGTTTTTGCGGCGCGTTAATTCGCGGGCCTTGCGTGCCGCTTCACGCGCTCTGGCGGCTTGAATGGCTTTTTCGACAATTCGCCGCGCATCACTCGGATTTTCTTCGAGGAAAACTTCCAACCCTTCGACGAGCGACGCTTCCACTGCACTTCGGGCTTCAGAGGAACCGAGCTTGGTTTTCGTCTGTCCCTCGAACTGCGGATCATGAATGCGCACGCTGACGACCGCCGTACAGCCTTCCCGAACGTCTTCACCGATGAGGTTTTCTTCGTTTTCTTTGAGCAGGTTGTGTTTGCGGGCGTATTCGTTGATGGTGCGCGTGAGACCGGAACGAAAGCCGCTCAAATGCGTGCCGCCTTCGACAGTTGCAATGTTGTTGGCGAACGTGAGCACCTGTTCGTTGTAGCTGTCGTTGTACTGAATGGCGATTTCAACCTGAATGTTATCGACTTCGCGCTCCACGTAGATGACGTCTTTGTGCAGCACTTCGCGATTTTTGTTCAGGTGCTCGACAAAGGAAACGATGCCGCCCTTGTACTGGAACCGACTTTCCCGGCCGGTCCGGTGGTCGATCAGCGTAATGAACACGCCGCGGTTTAAAAAGGCGAGTTCACGCAGACGATTGGCAATGATGTCGGCATCAAACTCGATGGTCTCAAAAATTTCGGGGTCAGGTTGGAAATGAACGTAAGTTCCCGTGCTTGAAGTTGTACCGACTTCTTGCAGATCGTGCTCCGGCACGCCGCGAACGTAACGCTGTCGGTACAACATGCCGCCGCGGGCCACTTCGACGACGAACCATTCGGACAAGGCGTTGACAACGGCAATGCCGACGCCGTGCAGCCCGCCTGTCGCCTTGTATCCACTGTCATCACCGAATTTACCGCCCGCGTGCAGTGTAGTGAGGACGACTTCAACGGCGGGACGCCCTACTTTGGGGTGTATACTGACAGGAATTCCTCGTCCATTGTCGCGGATGGAAACCGAACCATCCTTGTGTATTTCGACATCCACTCGGTCGGCGTAGCCGTTTTGCGCTTCGTCGATGCTGTTGTCAACGGCTTCCCAGACCAAGTGATGGAGGCCCCGACTCTCCGTGCTGCCGATGTACATGCCCGGTCTGAGACGCACAGCCTCCAAGCCTTCCAAGACTTGAATCTGTTCGGCCTCATAGGCTTGTTCGCGATGATTTCGTTCCATCCGGCACCTCCATGAGGATATAACAACAGAAAAACGGAGGAACCCTTGGACCAACCAAGTATACTCCCCCGAGAAAGGCTGAAGTCAATCCACCTTAACTCATGTTACCGAAACAGCCGACTTTTGTCATCCCTTGACTACGCTGCTCCCTCGGCTCAAAAACGTGATCAGCTGTTTCGTCCGGCGCCGCAGTGTTTGTGCCGTTACAACGGTAGCGTAAACACCGTCTTCAGCCACCACGTAGGCGTTCGGTTCTCCCTCCTCGTCGGGAAAGTACCTGCCTTCACGACGAGCCTTGACGACAAACCCAGGTTCCGCGGAAACGGAATGAGCCCGGGCATCGACAATGGCAATTAAATCTTCCAATGCGACGACACGATCGCTCCCGACATGCAAAAACACGATCACAAGCACCCCCGTCACCGCATGGGTCCATTGTTTGTTGACGTGTTTTGCTGCTTCACCCGTTCGGCGCGGCCCGAACGAATATGAAACACCTCGGCTTTTTTCACAATTTCTTCGCCTAAATCACCGAGATGTGCGGATGTGATGAACGTCTGCACCCGGTCTTGAACCGCCGTGACAAGAAAGTTTCGCCGCGTGGAATCGAGTTCCGACATGACATCATCGAGCAAAAGGATGGGAGGCTCGCCCACTTCCTCCTCCATATAGGCGATTTCCGCCAATTTACAGGCGAGAACGGCTGTACGCTGCTGTCCTTGCGATCCGTATGCCCGCAAGTCCCGGCCGTCGATTACGAAGCGAATGTCATCCCGCTGCGGTCCGACCATGCTCACACCGCGGCGCAGTTCAATCGGCCGCATCTTGTACAGCGCTTCCTCGAACCTGCGCGCTGCGATGCTCGGATCGGTCCACATCGCATGATCCGGACTTTCGGAAAACTCGCCCGACTCATCCGTTGCAAAAAACGGTTCGTAAGCGAGGACCAGGCTCTCAACCCCCCGGGTGATTTGCCGATGAATGCGCTGTGCCCACCTCGACAGGGCGTTCACCATTTCCGCCCGTTTGATGATGATCGGCACTCCGTGTTCCAAAAGCTGTGCGTCCCACGGTTCCAAGCGATTCGCCGGCGCCTGCCCTTCGGCGACCTGGCGCAAAACGGCGTTTCGTTGCCGCAAAGCCCGATGATAACGGCTCAGCCGGTCACGGTAAGACGAACTGACCTGTGCAATTTCGTAGTCGAGAAACTGCCGCCGCAAAGACGGACTGCCTTTCACAAGCTGCAAATCGTCCGGCGTAAAGGCGACGACGTTCAGATTGCCAAACAAGTCCCGCAAACGGCGAATCGGCTGTCCGTTCACCCGGATGCGTTTGGCGACGCCCGGGCGCACGACGACGTCGATCGTCACCGGACCGAATTCGCGCTTAACCTCGGCTGCCACGCGCGCCATGTCGGCTCCCCACCGAATGAATTCCACATCTTTGCTCGCCCGAGGCGAACGCCCCGTCGCCAGCAAGATGATGGCTTCGAGCGCGTTGGTCTTGCCTTGGGCGTTTTGCCCGGTCAAGACGTGAAGCAAGCCTGAAAAACGAAATTGCTGCGAAGCATAATTGCGGAAATCGACCAACGTCAAGCTATCGATTCGCACTGCGCACGCTAACCCACTCGCACCGGCATGACGACATAGCGGTAAGCGTCGTCATCGACACCGTGAATGACTGCCGGCAGTAAATCTTTCCCCATGTGTACTTCGACATAATCTTGCTCAATGACACGCAAAACATCCATCAGGAAACGAGCTTGATAGGACATTTCAAGATCTTCCCCGTCTTGCTCGACCGGAATCTCTTCGTGGGCTTGACCGACCTCGGCCTCACTGGCGGTAACCGCCAAGGAGTTGTTGCTCACGGATAGACGTACGAAAGGTGTTCCGTTGCGCGTGACCAAAGACGCGCGATCGACGGCGTCGAGAAATGCGTTTCGCTCGATGCGAAAACGTACGGGAAGCTGTGCCGGGAACACACGCCGGTAATCGGGGAACTGCCCTTCAATCAGCCGTGATACGAACTTCATCTCCGGCAAGGAAAAAATGATTTCGTTGCCTTGGATGCCGAAGTCGACCACGCTTTCCGCATCGCCGCTCAAAAGCCGCAGTACTTCGTTCAGGCTTTTTGCCGGCACGACGGCCGCTGCAGACTTTTGTCCCCCTTGCAGCAAACGCCCTTTCCGCAGCGCAAGACGGTTCGCGTCGGTGGCGGCAAATGCAATCTGATCGCCCTCAATTTCAATCAAAACTCCCGTCAGAAGCGGCCTCGACTCTTCGCGCGCGGTCGCAAACACCGTCTGTCGAATCATGGAACGCAAATCGCTTTGAGAAATTCGCCAATATTCCTCCGGCATGGGGGTAAGCTCCGGAAAATCTTCTGCCGATCGCGTCTGCAACGTAAAACGAGCCCGCCCGGATTCGACGACGGCCTGGCCTTCCCCCTGCATGCGCCAGATCACTTCGTCCGCGGGCAGCTTTCGAACGATGCCCGAGAAGAGCTTGCCATCGACCACCCAGCGGCCGGGTTGGGTTACTTGCGCGGGAACGGTGCGTTCCACCCCGATTTCGCGATCGGTTGCGACCAGCCGCACCCTGTCGCCTTCAACTTCGACGAGAATACCTGATAGCAATGGCTCGACATCGTTATTCGAAATCGCCCGGTCAACACTCGCGACTCCTTGCAGCAGCGCTGCACTTTCGCATTGAAAACTCAACCCCGCTTCCTCCCTTTGTGCTTTCCCACAAGCGGTATCGGCAAAAATTTGCGCACAACCGCGCGAGCAGTAGGAATTTTCGAGCGCGCGGTTGTTGTGAAATGTGGATGACACAAGCCGACAGATCTTAATTCATAAATTCATTTAAGGTCGTCGTCGTCATAATAGGGGGTGTTTACAATGTGCAAAGGTGAGACAAACGCCCATCTCATGGGATGAATCGATTGTTGGTAACCGTGTAGACGGACGATCGGTCGCGTCCACAATGTCCCCACGCGCTGAGCGCTGTTTTTTCCTCCACAAGTTTATCCCCCGACATTTCCACATAAAATGTGCATAAAAAATTTTAGTTTCCGGATCGGATGTGATCGATCAACACTTGGATGGTGGTCCGAAACGCTGCGTCACTTTCGCTGTCTTTGCGAATTTTTTCACAAGCGTGCATGACCGTCGTATGGTCGCGGCCGCCAAATTCTTCACCGATGCGCGGCAATGATGCGTCGGTCAGTTCGCGGCTCAAATACATCGCGATTTGACGCGGCACCGTGACCGAGCGGCTGCGTCGCTTTCCTTTCAGGTCGGCAACCTTAATGCCGAAGTGTGACGCGACAATCTCTTGGATGCGCTGAATGGTAACCGGTTTGGGTTGCGTATCCGGCAAGATTTCTTTCAACGCTTCGGTGGCCAGCTCGACCGACAGCGGCCGTTGATGCAGCGATGAAAACGCGATAACCCGGTTGAGTGCGCCTTCAAGCTCACGGATGTTCGATTGGATATGGCTCGCGATGAAGTCGAGAACTTCATCGGGCACGGAATAGCCTTCATTGCGAGCTTTTTGCCGTAAAATGGCAACCCGCGTTTCAATGTCCGGCGCTTGTATGTCGGCCGTCAGACCCCATTCAAAACGAGAACGAAGTCGGTCTTCCAACGTAGGAATTTCTTTGGGCGGCCGATCGCTTGAAATGACAATTTGCTTATTCGCCTGATAAAGCGCATTAAAAGTGTGGAAAAACTCTTCTTGTGTACTCTCTTTTCCGGCTACGAAATGGATGTCGTCAATTAAGAGCACATCGACGGAACGATAGCGTTGGCGAAATTCGACCATCGACTTCGTCTGCAGCGCATTGATCAGGTCGTTGGTAAAGCGCTCCGAAGATACATACACTACGTGTAGATGTGGATGATGTTTGAGAACGTAGTGCCCAATCGCCTGCATGAGATGCGTTTTGCCTAAACCAACGCCTCCGTAGAGGAACAGCGGGTTGTACACCGCGGCTGGCTCAGAAGCCGCTGCGAGTGCGGCAGCGTGTGGAAACCGGTTTCCAGAACCGACTACAAAAGTATCGAACGTATATTTGGGATTCAATGTATCCGACATGACGGCCTGGGTGGCCATGTCATGCCGGGACGATCCGTTCGTATGTAAGGTATTCACGTGGAACGTGGGCGCGGCGGGTTTGGCAACCGAACTGCGCGGCTCTGCATGCGGGGATGTGGATAACCGAATCGCCTCTGGGCGGTACGGTTCCACCCGCGGTATCGGAGCGCCGATGCGCGGAGGTTCTTCCCCGCGCACGACGAGCCGAAGATTCAGAGGAATGCCAAAAATTTCCTGAGTCCAACCGTGCAGCTGTGTATAATAGCGTGTTTCGACCCAATCGCGCGCGAAACGAGTGGGGAACTCAATAATGAGGTCCCCGTCATCGGTATAAATAGGCCGGCTTCCGGAAAGAAGCATCTCTAAATTGTTGTTGTGGGCGTCGCTCGTGACTGCAGCAATGACTCGGCTCCAAAGTTGTTCCAGGTCGATGTTGGTAAGCGTACGATCGATCACAGCACAGCCCCTTCTTCCCGGATTTTCAATAGCGAGGATGGTCCGAAGGACAAAACGCGCCCGCCGGCAGGGCCATTGGAAAGCACTTCCGGCGAGCGACTGCAGGTACGTATATTCAACAGGTCATCATCTTCTCCTCCCTGGCAAATCGGGGCCAACCGGGCGCTATATGCACAAAATCCACAAGTTATCCACAGAAGTGCGCGCTGAATTTTTCCGATTGCCAAGAGGACGCGTCAACTTCATCCACAGCAGTGGATGAAATGGGCAAAAAATGGCTTTGAACAGGGCTTTCTTGGATCCGGAAAGCAGGGAAAAACTTGTGTACCGGGGATTTCAAGGCGGTTTCGCGGCATGGTTGGGTTATCCACAAGTTATCCACAGCAAAAAAATTTTTCCCTCAGCTTCCACAGAAGTGATCGGTTTATACACATTATTCACAGGGAATGTGGATAACTATGTGGAAACAAGCTGCCACGTCTGGTCACGCGTCAGAATTGTAGGGTCAGATCGAAATCGATGTGCACTCATGCGGCTTGGTGAAAGGGTTGCGGCCGTTTGACAGGCCAAAAGGGGGTCGATATAATCAATCTGATAAACTAGGAGGTGCTTTTTCTCGATGAAGCGGACATTTCAGCCGAAACGCATTCGCCGGAAGCGTCGGCACGGTTTTATGGCGCGCATGGCGACGAAATCCGGAAGGCTTGTTTTAAAGAGGCGTCGGGCGAAAGGCCGCAAACGCTTGACGGCTTGATTTTCACTGCGACGTTATCCGCATATGGCATCGAATGCGGCGTATGACGTCGAATGGGCACAGAGGCCGGCTGCACAAGGGCGACAACGGTAGAACATATGCTCAAGTGTTGCGGGCCTTGCTTGATGTTGGGGGAAATGGCGTGAGAGTGGGCAGAGCTGTAACTCTAAAACGGCCGGAAGCGTTTCAACGCTGTTACCGCGAAGGGCGGGCATACAAAAATTCCGTGGCCGTTTTGCACGTCATCCCCAACGATGAGGGGCATACAAGGGTCGGTTTTTCGGTCAGTTCCAAGTTGGGGAAAGCGGTTGTCAGAAACCGGATGAAGCGTCGCATGCGCGAAGTGGTGCGCAAACTGCCGCTCGCTGCCGGCTTCGACCTCGTATTTTCAGCTCGCAGCCGGGCGAAAGACATTGCTTTTGCTGAGCTGGAACAACTCATCACGAAACTCTGCGTCAAAGCAGGAGTGCTGGAAGATTGGGGGAAGTAGGCAGCGTGCAGCCGCCGTCATCCCTTGAGCGAAGGTGTGTGAAAGGACCATGAAACGACTGTTGCTATGGTGCCTTTCGTTTTACCGAAAATCGATCAGCCCCTTATTTCCACCTTCGTGTCGCTATGTACCAACGTGTTCGGCGTACGCAATCGAAGCGATCGAACGGTACGGGGCTTTGCGGGGCAGTTGGCTGGCGCTGAAGCGAATATTGCGCTGCCATCCATGGGGTGGCAGCGGATATGATCCGGTTCGATAGCCGCTGTTGCAATGCCCGACGTGCAAGTGAAACTCGTCTTGGGAGGCGCCGTGAGTGGGTATTACCACCTTTTTAGGTGAGATCATAGGAAACTTTCTCTTGTTTCTGACGGAACTTACCGGGAATTACGGTGTTGCCATTATCTTATTGACAATAGCCATCCGCCTGCTGATGTATCCGTTGACGCTGAATCAAATGAAATCAGCGGTCCAGATGCGGAAACTGCAGCCAAAGCTGCAAGCGCTGCAGGAAAGATTCAAAGACAATCCGCAAGAGTACCAAAAACGAGTCATGGAGCTCTGGAAAGAACACGGCATCAATCCTTTTTCAGGCTGTCTGCCTCTTCTTGTCCAGCTGCCCATTTTGTATGCGTTGTTTGCGGTGTTGCGTGACTTCAGCTTTGAGGGAATCAGCCCGAACTTTTTGATTTGGGACCTCAGCGTAAACGATCCTTATTACGTGTTACCCATTCTCGCCGGCGTCACGACCTATCTCCAAGCGATGATGACGATGACTGATCCTTCTCAACGGACGATGCTGATGGTCATGCCAGTGGTCATCACCTTAGTCAGCATCAGTTTCCCCGCAGGAGTTGTTTTGTACTGGTTGACCAGCAATCTGTTTGCCATTGCGCAACAATTTCTCATCACCCGAACGGTGGCCGAAGGGGGTCAGGGAACAACATGAGGTCAGTCGAGAAGACGGGGCGCACTGTCGAAGAAGCGATCCAAGAAGCGCTGAATGAGTTGGGCATCGAACGCGACGAGGCCGAAATTGTTGTTCTTGAAGAAGGAAGCAAGGGCCTTTTTGGGTTGCTGCGCGGCAGGTCCGCACGTGTGCGCGTGGGACTCAAGGCTGATCTCGCAGCTGCAAAAAGCGGCGATCGCAGCGCAACGGCAGCTTCCGAAGAAGAGGCACGCCGTCTGGATGACTTGCGCAATGCCGCGATTGAGCGAGGTCGGGAATTTTTGGTCGGCGTTTTGGAACGACTCGGCATCACCGCGGGAATTGAAATTCGGGAAGATGACGATATCGTTTACATGAATGTGACCGGCGCCGATTTGGGGATTTTGATCGGCCGCAAAGGCCAGACGCTCGATTCGGTTCAATATTTGGTCAACATCGTCGCAAATCGACAAGGCGGAGTTCGGGTGCGGATTGTCATCGATGCAGAAGGTTATCGGGAACGGCGGGAACAATTCTTGCGCGGTCTCGCCATGCGTATGGCGGAACGCGTGCGGCGTCGCGGCAGAAGAGTTGTGCTGGAGCCGATGAGCGCGTTGGAACGGCGGGTAGTACATATGGCGCTGAAAGACGAGGAGGACTTGACGACTTTCAGCGAAGGCAAAGAGCCTTACCGCCGCGTCGTCATCGTCCGCAAGCGGCCTTTGGTGCGGGACGAAAATGTCTGATCGACATAGCACGTGCGACGGTGCACAACCCCGACGTTTGTCGGGGTTTTTTGTATCAAGGAGGGTATGAGGGTGGAATTCAAAGCGGCGTTGCAAAAGGGCTGCGAAGCGATCGGGCTTCCCCTTGCGCCCGAAGTTCTCGAACGGTGCGAAATCTACGCTTCGCTTCTGGAAGAATGGAATGCAAAGATGAACCTGACAGCTATCGAAGATGCCGAAGGCGTTGCGGTGAAGCACTTCGTCGATTCGGCCGCCGTGCTCACATTCGGCGTCATCTCCGGAAACGAGCGTATGGTTGATGTAGGTACCGGAGCCGGATTCCCGGGTTTGGTATTAAAAATATTTCGACCTTCGCTTCGCGTGACGTTGATCGATTCGTTGGGTAAGCGCATTCGATTTCTCGAAACAGTGGTCGACGCGTTGGGCTTGGATGCGGTGGAATGCTTGCATGCTCGTGCAGAAGATGCGGGAAGGCGGCCCGAGCTGCGGGAGCAGTTTGATTTGGTCGTCGCGCGAGCGGTCGCACCGTGGCCGGTGTTGAGCGAACTGCTGTTGCCTTTCGCGCGTATCGGCGGATTCGTCGTCGGTTGGAAAGGCCCGGATGGTGGCGTTGAGGTGCAGCAAGCCGATGCGGCCATTCAGCTGCTCGGCGGCAAAACGCGTGAATGTTTGAATTTTGAACTTCCCAAAGGATTCGGTTTACGCACATTCATTCGGATTGAAAAAGTCAAAGCCACTCCCCAAGCTTATCCTCGCAAAGCGGGAGTTCCGAAGCGTCAACCCTTGGCATGAGGCGGAAGACTGCAGGCGAAACGGCTCGTAGAGGAGGATAGCTCGCTCGGGACGAATCCTTTACCCGTCGGGAGGGATCAACGGAGTGCGACTTTCCGAGTTGCTGCGAGCGAAGGGGCGAGAGGTTCAGGACGAACGGCCCGCTGAACGTGAAGTCGGCCACAACGAGCCAAACCGGAATGAGCAGGTGGTGCTGCTCGATGTGGCATCAATTCAACCGAATCCGTATCAACCGCGGCGCGAGTTTGCCGAGGCGGCTTTGGCCGGTTTGGCGCGCTCGATCGAAAAGCAAGGGTTGCTGCAGCCAGTGATCGTGCGACGCACCGGGAACGGTTACCAGCTGTTGATGGGCGAACGCCGTCTGCGTGCGTGTGAGTCGTTGGGCTGGAAGCAGATTCCTGCGATCATACGAGAAGTCGACGACCGTGAAGCAGCCGTGATCGCTCTGATGGAAAATTTGCAGCGTGAGGACCTTAATCTGTTTGAAGAAATTGAGGCGATCCGCCGTTTGCGCGACGAGTTCGGGTTCACGCAGACGCACATTGCTCAAATGCTCGGTTTAAGCCAATCGACCGTCGCGAACAAATTGCGCCTGCTGCAGTTGAGCACTGAGGTGCGGGAGCTGATATCCCGGGAAAAACTGTCCGAAAGGCATGCAAGAGCGTTGCTTCCGTTGGAATCAACTGCACTGCAGGTAGAGGTTGTGAAGCAAGTCATCGAGCATGGCTTGAATGTCAAAGAAACGGAAGCTTTGGTTCAAAGCAAAATCGAAGCGATGCGTTCTTCGCTCCCGGAAAAGACGCAAGCCAAACGCGCGGCGAAAGACGCCCGAGATGCTGGACAGCTGATCAAGCGCATTCAACGTTTGATTGACCGATTCGCCGGCCAAGGCACAGAAGTTGAAGTGCAGCAGAGCGAGGCCGAAGGCTACATCGAAGTGCGGTTGCGGATTCAAACCGGGAAGGAGTACTGACATGGGACGCGTGGTGGCCATCGTCAACCAAAAAGGCGGTGTCGGCAAGAGTACGACCGCAGTCAATTTGGCCGCCTATTTGGCGCACAAGGGAAAAAAGGTCTGTCTTGTAGATATTGATCCACAAGGGAACGCCTCCAGCGGCGTCGGCGTAGACAAAGCCGCCATCAAGCAGTGCATGTATCAGGTGCTCATTGAAGAAGTTCCGTTTGAGGACATCGTGCTGCCGACCAAAGTGCCCGGACTCGATGTGGCACCTGCTACCATTCAGTTAGCCGGCGCGGAAGTTGAACTTGTAGCGATGATGTCGCGTGAGTTTCGGCTGCGGGGAAGTTTGGAAGGGGTCCGCGAAAAGTATGATTTTGTGCTGATTGATTCTCCCCCGTCGCTCGGGCTGCTGACCATCAATGGTTTGACGGCAGCCGATGCGGTGCTGGTCCCGATCCAATGCGAGTATTATGCGCTCGAAGGTTTAAGCCAGCTGATGAACACCATACGCATGGTGCAAGAGCACCTAAATCCGGAACTGGAGATCGACGGAGTGGTCATGACGATGTTTGATGCCCGGACGAATTTAGGGCAACAAGTCATAGCCGACGTCAAAACCTACTTTGAAGGCAAAGTGCACGTGTATGAATCGATCATTCCGCGCAACGTTCGTCTGAGCGAAGCGCCGAGCTTTGGAGAGCCGATTTTGTTGTACGATCCGCAATCGAAAGGGGCTCAGGCTTATGCCATGTTGGCGGAGGAGGTTGTATCCCGATGAGTCGGAGAGCTTTGGGACGTGGCCTTCGGGCACTGATTCCCGAGATAAGCAGCACGTCGTCCGATGTACGCGAAATCCCCATTCACCTCATCCAGCCGAATGAAAATCAACCACGCCGTCGTTTCGATGAGACGGCTTTAGCTGAGTTGAGCGAATCGATCAAGCAGCACGGAGTGTTGGAGCCCCTGATCGTTCGCCCGATTGGGACGAATTATGAAATTGTCGTCGGCGAGCGCCGTTGGCGGGCGTCGCAGATGGCCGGCTTGGCAACCGTTCCGGTGCTGGTACGCGATTACGATGATCGTGAAGCGACGGAAATTGCCCTCGTGGAAAACTTGCAGCGGGAAGACCTCAATCCGATCGAGGAAGCTGAAGCGTATCAGCGTCTCATTGATATGTTTGGTCTTACGCAAGAGGAAGTCGCACAGCGGGTCGGACGTGAACGGAGCACGGTCGCCAATCGCCTGCGTTTGCTCATGTTGGAACCGGAAATTCGGGATATGATCGAGGCGGGATTCATCACCGCAGGACACGCAAAGGCAATGTTGGGTGCTGAACCCGGACAGCGGCTCGAGCTCGCCAAAATGATTCAAGAGCAAGGACTCTCGGTGCGTCAGATTGAGGAACTGATTCGGAAAGGGCGCCAAGCGAAGCAAACACCAAAGCGCACGAGGATTGTCCTTGAGAAGGACCCGCATTGGGAAGCGATCGAGTCCGAGTTCCGCGATGTTTTAGGGACAAAAGTAAACGTAGTGCAACGCGGGAACAATCGAGGGAAAATCGAAATCGAATTTTACAGTGAGGAAGATATCGAGCGCATTTTGAGCATTTTGCGGAGAGCGCTTTGATCTACGTCACCTTCGTTGAATGTTCCACGTGGAACATGTTGTTTCACAAGTTGATGTTGCGCACGTGAATGTTCCACGTGGAACACTCAAATTATAAGACCGGGTCGAGCAGTTCGGTCTCATTGCTCCCTACCCGACGCCCTGCTTCCTTCTGCCAAATGCGAACCGCATTTGCTATCGTGTCTGCCATCCGCATCACCAAATTGAGCCGTGTATTTTGCAAGACGAAATACTCCATGAAGCCGGCGACGTTCACAATTCCCACGACGTGAAAATGCCCTACCGAAGGAAGTTGCTTGTTTACCCCGGTTCCCGGCAGCAAAGGTCCCTCCTTGACACTCATGTACCCCACGCTTTCCGCCTTCCCTAAACACGCATCGACGCACAAAATCGTGGCATCCGGATGCCGTTCGTCGATCATTTTCATCGTCTTCGCCAGGTTGGTCGCGTGAACGGGCTGGTCCAGTGTGCCGTACACATGAAAACGCTCGTTCGCCCACGGCTGCACTTTGCTGCCGACAAGCGGGCCAAGAGCATCCCCGGTTGATCGGTCGGTTCCGATGCAAAGGAGAACAATCGGAGTGTCGCCTCGGTTCAATTGAACAAAGCGGTGCTGAATAGCTTTGGCTAAGCGGCTGTCTGCGGCCGCATCGGAAATATGTATCCGGCTGGCAATATCGACCCGTGTATGGGGTTGTACCCCATCTGCCCATTGCCACGCTGTCAAGCCCGATCCTCTCCTTTACATCACTTCTGCGGTAGTTGACGGATATGACGGATCAAGTGCGGGGACAAAAGGACTGTGCGCAATCAACGAAAGTCGAGCCGAAGAAGCCAAGCAGACCGCGGAACCACAAGCGATCGTTCTAGTGCAAGTATATGGCGCCACGAGAAAATATATTCAGCCGATGCTGACAGGCCTCCGGCGTCGGCACCGTTCAGCGGCGAAACGGCTTGGTTAAAGGAGGAACCGCCTCCATCTTCGTGGAAAGAAGACTTCGCAAACAAAGATGGAAAGCGCTCTCAAATCAAACAAAGTCAAAGGTTGGATGGGCTCGATATAGGAAACCATGTTGCCGAGGAAGTTGCTGCAAGGTTTTCTGCATTCCAGGCGGGTTTCCCACGGGGCGCCATCTTTCGCAGCGTACAGTACGACCCATACTGAGGGGGGTACCGCAAAGGTGCGGTATGCATTCTTTCAGAATGAAGTTGTTCCATTCGAAGAAGCTCGCATCAGCGTATCGACGCACGGCTTTTTGTACGGAACGGCATGCTTCGAAGGCATTCGGGGCTATTGGTCTCCGGAAGACGAGCGGATCTACATATTCCGCATGCGAGAGCATTACGAACGTTTGCTGAGATCGTGCCGCATCCTTTGCATGAAGCCGCGCTATACCGTAGAAGAACTTTGCGAAATCACCAAAGACATCGTCAGGCGAAACGGTGATCGCGAAGATATATACATCCGGCCGATCTTCTATAAATCCGACATTACGATCGGCGTCTCCTTAGCGAACATCAACGACGACTTTGTCGTGTTCGCTGTACCTTTCGGCGATTACTTGGACCTCAACCGCGGGCTGCGAGTGCGTGTGTCATCGTGGAGACACGTTGAAGACAACATGATCCCCATGCGGGCGAAGGTCAACGGCGCGTACATTAACGCGGCTCTCGCCAAGTCCGAGGCGATGATGGACGGATACGATGAGGCCATCTTCCTGACGAGCGACGGCCATGTCAGCGAGGGCAGCGCGGAAAATATTTTTATCGTTCGAAACGGTGTTCTCATCACTCCGCCGATCACCGACGACATCCTTGAAGGCATCACCCGGCAAACCGTCATGGAGCTTGCCCGGGAAGAATTAAATATTGAAGTTGTGGAACGGCGCATCGATCGTACCGAGCTGTACATTGCCGAAGAAGCGTTTTTCGTCGGCACGGGCGCCCAAGTAAGCTATATCGCCGAAATCGACGGCCGGACGATCGGCGATGGCAACATAGGTCCGATCAGTCGAGAAATTCAACGCCTCTATTTCGATGTCGTCCGAGGACGTGTGCCGAAATACCGCCACTGGTGCGAACCGGTCGAGATGGCTGAAGTACCGAAGGACTAACGAGCGGGCTTTACGTTCATGTCCCGTTGGTTGAAAACCAAGCTAAACGCTCATTCGCACGCGATGCGTTAAGGAAGCGGAGGGCTAGATCATTGAAGCTGCTGGAATATCAGGCTAAAGAGTTGTTTGCCGCGGAAGGCATTCCCACGCTAAAAGGACAAGTAGCGGAAACGCCAGATGCCGTACGGGCCGCAGCTGAAGCATTGGGCGGACGCGTGGTTGTCAAGGCTCAAGTTCCGATCGGAGGACGCGGCAAAGCCGGCGGCATTGCCGTCGTTAACGGACCCGATGAAGCGGCCAAGGAAGGCGAACGCATTCTCAACATGACCATCCATGGCTACCCGGTACATCGGGTGTTGGTTGAGCAGGCGGCGGACATTGCGGCGGAATATTACCTTGGGGTGACGGTCGACCGTGCTTCTCAAGCCATTGTCATCATCTTGTCCGCTGCCGGCGGGGTCGACATCGAGGAAATCGCCGCCACCCAACCCGAGAAAATCGCCAAAGCGACCATCGACGCGAGCATCGGCTTGCGGGATTTTCATATTCGCGGCTTGATGGCGCAGGGCGGCGTCCCAGCGGAACACGTGCGTGCGATGACCCAAATCATCCGCACGATGTACCGCATCGCCAAAGAACGAGATGCTATGTTGGTTGAAATCAACCCGTGTGCCGCTTTGGCTGACGGCAGCATCGTCGCTCTTGACGGCAAGGTGGAAATCGACGAAAACGCCCATTATCGCCAAACCGATCTCGTGGAAAAGCAAGTTCCCGAGGCCGAGCATCCGCTCGAACGGGAAGCAGCGGAAAAGGGGCTTGCCTATGTCAAGCTCGACGGTTATGTCGGCATCATCGGCAACGGCGCGGGGCTTGTGATGACGACGCTCGATATGATCGAGCGCAGCGGCGGCAAGCCGGCCAACTTCCTCGACATCGGCGGCGGCGCCAAGGCTGAGGTCGTTCGGAACGCACTGAATATCGTGCTCGCCGATCCGGATGTCAAATCCGTCTTGATCAACGTCTTCGGCGGCATTACCCGTGGCGATGAAGTCGCCAAAGGCCTTCTTGCCGCGTTCGAAGAAGTCGATGTACGCGTTCCGGTCGTGGTACGCCTTGCAGGCACGCGGGCAGAAGAAGGTCGTCAGCTGCTGGCTGGGCACGACGCTTTGATACCGGCGGCTACGTTCCAAGAAGCCGCCGAAAAGGCCGTGGCACTTGCCCAGGGAGGGAACGTTTGATGAGCATCTTGGTTGGGAAAGAAACGCGCTTGCTTGTCCAAGGCATTACAGGTCGGGAAGGCACTTTCCATACGCAACTGATGAAGCAATACGGTACGCCCATCGTGGCAGGTGTCACGCCGGGCAAAGGCGGCCAGCAGGTCGAAGGCGTTCCGGTGTTCGACACGGTAAAAGCGGCTGTAGCCGAAACGGGGGCAAACACGTCGATTATATTCGTGCCCCCGGCGTTTGCCGCCGATGCGATCATGGAAGCCGTCGATGCAGGCGTCGAGCTTGTCGTCTGCATTACCGAGGGGATCCCCATTCACGACATGATCGATGCGGCGCAGTATGCCAAGCGGGCCGGCACCACGCTCATCGGACCGAACTGTCCCGGTTTGATTACGCCGGAGCAAGCACTTGTGGGCATTTTGCCCGGGCAGATCTTTAAGCCGGGTCCGGTCGGACTTGTCTCGCGCAGCGGCACCTTGACTTATGAAGTGGTGAACGGCCTGACCGAAGAAGGCATCGGTCAATCCACTTGCGTGGGGATTGGCGGCGACCCCATCATCGGCACCCGGTTCCTCGACGTCTTGCGCCGTTTCGAAGACGACCCCGAAACGGAGATTGTCGTCATGATCGGTGAAATCGGCGGCACCGACGAAGAAGAAGCGGCCGAATTCATTAAGACCATGCAAAAACCCGTGGTCGGGTTCATCTCAGGCCGTACGGCTCCGCCCGGAAAGCGCATGGGACACGCCGGAGCGATCATTTCCGGCAGCATGGGAACCGCCGAGTCGAAAGTCAAAGCGCTTACCGCCGCAGGCGTTCCTGTAGCCGACACCATTCAAGACATTGTGGCCGAAGTGAAGCGGCGCTTGGCATAGGTGCCGGAAAGCGCGGCACGAAGCGACGCGGTGCGATACGTGCCGCCCTGCCACGGGCGGCAACTTCGCCACCACCTCGGCTCGGGCTCAAGACTTGCTGCGTCGCCATATGAGGATCATCGTCTTGCCGCGGCGGCGCAGCCAAGGATTCAATAAGGCCTCCATCATTCGAACGAGCATGGCGGAGAATCCTCCTCATTTTCTTGAATGCACCCCATTATATACAGAGGGGCTGTAGACCGTGCGCTTGTGCGGGAGGATTTTTCGCAAAGGAGCGTTTTCGTGTATGCCCGATCCTGCAAAACTGCTGCGAACACCTCTCAGCCAGGTGCACGAAGAACTTGGCGCACGCATGGTTGATTTCGCCGGTTGGCATATGCCGGTGCAGTACACCGGCGTCATTGAAGAGCACCGAGCGGTCCGAAGGGCAGCCGGGTTGTTTGATTTGTCGCACATGGGGGAATTCATCGTCTCCGGTCCGGATGCTCAAGCCAACCTTCAGCATCTTTTGAGCAACGACATAAGTGATTTGAGCCCAGGAAAGGCACAATACACCTTGCTGCTCAATGACAAAGGGGGTATTGTGGATGATCTGCTGATTTACGCTCTGGCGCCGGACGAATATCTGCTGGTCGTTAATGCAGCGAACATCAGCAAAGATCGCAACTGGATTCAAGCAAGGCTCACCGGACACGCAGCGTTTGACGATCGCAGCGATGTGACGGCCCTCATTGCTATTCAAGGTCCCAAGTCGCCGGCCATTTTGCAGCGGCACGCATCGGTCGACCTGTCGACCATCCCGCCTTTCGGGTTTGTGCGGGCCGAGGTTGCCGGATGCAACGCGATCATCTCCCGCACGGGATATACGGGCGAAGAAGGATTTGAATTGTTCATCGCCAATCAAGACGCTGTAAACATGTGGCATACATTGCTTTCTGACGGTGAAAGCGATGGGTTGGTGCCCGTCGGACTCGGAGCCCGGGATACGCTGCGTCTCGAAGCGGGGCTCTGTTTGTACGGAAACGAGCTGACCGAAGAAACGTCTCCGCTCGAAGCGGGTTTGGCGCCTTTCGTCAAACTCGACAAAGGAGAGTTTATCGGACGGGAAGCTTTGCTGCGCCAAAAGGATGTCGGCGTGCAACGTGTTTTGCGCGGCTTCATCATGGAAGAACGCGGCATCCCACGTCACGGGCACCTGATTTATGCAAACGAATCGGGCGGTGAACCCATCGGTCGGGTGACTTCAGGCACCTTTTCGCCGACGCGGGAAGAAAGCATCGGCCTGTGCTATGTAGACTCCGCCTACAGCTCGCTTGATACGCCGGTATGGATTGACATCCGGGGCAAACGCAAACGGGCCCGGATCGCCAAACGCCGCTTTATATAACAACCAAGGGAGGATATACGGATGTACCCAGAAGAACTTCGCTACGGAAAAGACCACGAATGGGCCAGGGATGAAGGAGACGGTCGTGTTCGGGTCGGCATCACCCACTATGCACAACAAGAACTCGGTGACGTTGTGTTCGTTGAGCTGCCTGAAACGGAGACAACGGTGGAAAAAGATGATGGATTCGCCGTCGTCGAGTCGGTGAAGGCGGTTTCCGACATTTACGCCCCGGTTTCGGGTACCATTGTCGAAGTCAACACTGAACTCGAAACCAACCCGGAACTCATCAACGAAGACCCGTACGGCAAAGGCTGGATCGCCGTCATTGCCGTGAACGACCCCAGCCAATTGAATGATCTCATGACTGCCGCGGAATACCGGGCGCATATCGGAGAAGATTAAGCATGCCGTACATTCCGACGACTGACGCCGAAAAAGCCGAAATGCTCGCGGCGATCGGCGTTTCTTCCATCGATGAGCTGTTTGAAGACATCCCGGAAAAGGTGCGCTTTCGGGGCAAGCTGAATCTGCCGAGCGGCATGACGGAATCGGAGGTGATGCGTCACCTCGCTTCGTTGGCCGCAAAGAACGCCGATTTGGACACCTACACGTGCTTCCTCGGCGCCGGCGCCTATGACCACCTCATTCCAGCCGCAGTGGAAAACATCGTCGCTCGGAATGAATTCGTCACCGCCTATACGCCGTATCAGGCGGAAATCAGCCAGGGCGTGCTGCAAACCATCTACGAATATCAAAGCCTCATCTGTGCGATCACGGAGCTCGACGTCGCCAATGCGTCGATGTACGATGGAGCAAGCAGCATGGCCGAGGCGTGCATTATGGCACTGGCGGCTGCCGATCGCCCCAAAGTCGTCATGTCCGGAAGCATTCATCCGGCATACCGCAAGGTCACCGAAACGTACTTGCAGCATCAAGGTGCCGAACTCGTAACCGTCCCGGTTACGCAGGGCCGCACCGACTTGGCTGCGCTGGCTGATGCGATTGACGGGCAGACTGCGGCTGTTGTCGTGCAGCATCCGAATGCGTTCGGTGCCTTGGAAGAAACGCATCGCATCGGGCAGTTGGCCAAACAGCACGGTGCGCTGTACATCGCGGTGGTCGACCCCATTTCTCTCGGCATTTTGGAACCGCCGGGACCATATGGGGCCGACATCGCCGTAGGCGAGGGCCAATCGTTGGGCAACCCGGTTTCCTTCGGGGGTCCTTACTTAGGATTCCTGGCGGCGCGCAAAGAGCTCGTTCGCCAGGTGCCGGGCCGCATTGTCGGGCGCACGGTCGACCAACAAGGCAGAGAAGGTTTCGTCCTCACATTGCAAACCCGCGAGCAGCACATCCGCCGCGAGCGGGCCACGTCCAACATTTGTACCAACCAGGCTCTCAACGCGCTGACGGCAACCGTTTACCTGTGTCTTGTCGGCAAGGCCGGTTTCCGACGCATCGCGGAACTGTGCCTACAGAAAGCGCACTACGCCTACGAGCAGTTGTGCCGAATTCCTGGCTGGGAACCGCCGTGGCAGGTGCCGTTCTTTAAGGAGTTCGCCATGCGTTCGCCCGTCAACGTCTTCGAACTGAACGAAGCCCTTCTGGAACGCAAAATCATCGGCGGTTTTCCGCTTGAACATTGGCGAGATTCGCTGGCCAACGTCGTTCTGATTTGTGTTACCGAAGCACGCACGCGGTCTGAAATCGACGAGTTCGTCGCGGCGGTGCGCGAAATATCTGCGAAGTGAGGCGGTTTCATGGTCGATCCGACAATGCAGGACAGAGTCATCACGGTCTTTGAGGCCGGCGCGCCCGGACGGCGAGGATATGAACCGCCGCCTTGCGACGTTCCGGAGAAACCGCTCTCCGAGCTTCTGCCCGAGCAGTACGTTCGGCAGGAGCCTGCGCCGTTGCCGGAAATGAGCGAACTCGACGTTGTACGCCACTTTGTACGCCTTTCCCGGCGCAATCACGCCATCGACGTCGGTTTTTATCCGCTCGGTTCGTGCACCATGAAATACAACCCCAAAGTCAACGACAAAGCGGCCGCTTTGCCGGGCTTTCGTCGGATTCATCCGTATCAGAGCGCGGATACCGTCCAGGGTGCGCTCGAGCTCATGTACCATTTGGAACGGTTTTTGTGCGAGATCGCCGGGCTCGATGAAGCGTCGCTCCAGCCGGCCGCCGGTGCGCAGGGTGAACTGCTCGGCCTGTTGCTCATTCGTGCCTATCATGCCGATCGAGGCGAAGCGTATCGCGATGAAATCATCTGCCCCGATGCGGCGCACGGAACGAATCCGGCGAGTGCGGCGATGTGCGGGTACAAGCTTGTGCAAATTCCTACGGACGCACGCGGCGGCATGGACATCGAAGCCTTGCGAAAAGCCATCAATCCCAAAACGGCGGGATTGATGCTGACGAATCCCAACACGCTGGGACTTTTTGATGAAAATATTGTCGAAATCGCAGAAATGGTGCACGCCGCGGGCGGTCTGTTATATTATGATGGTGCGAACGCCAACGCGATTGTCGGCCGCTCGCGGCCGGGCGATATGGGGTTCGACATCGTCCACTTCAACCTGCACAAAACGTTTTCCACACCGCACGGCGGCGGAGGCCCGGGCGCCGGTCCGGTAGTGGTGCGCAAAGACTTGGCGCGGTTTCTGCCCGCGCCCCGCATTGTCGCGGACGGCGAGACATTTCGCTTCGATTGGGGCGATCTCGACACCGTCGGCCGGTTGCATGCGTTTTACGGCAACTTCGGTGTTTTGGTCCGGGCGTACACCTACATCCGTCGGCTAGGTCCGGAAGGGCTGCAGCGCGTCAGTGAGCATGCCGTGCTCCACGCCAATTATTTGATGCGCAAGCTGCAGCCGTACTACGATTTGCCGTACGACCGGCATTGCAAACACGAGTTCGTGCTGTCCGGGCGGCGACAGAAAAAGCACGGTGTTCGCACATTGGATATCGCCAAGCGCTTGCTTGACTACGGCGTGCACGCGCCGACCATTTACTTCCCGATGATCGTCGAAGAAGCTTTGATGATCGAACCGACGGAAACCGAGCCCAAAGAAGTGCTCGACCAGTTTATCGACATCATGATCCAGATTGCGCGTGAAGCCGAGGAAAATCCCGAGGTGGTAAAAAACGCTCCTCACCGGATGGTGGTCGGACGTCTCGACGAAGCGCGTGCGGCACGACAGCTCGATCTCGCTTGGAAGCCGAAAAGCGGCGCTGCGGAATAACGGCTTTAGCCCGAGACCAGGTAGGAGGCGAATCGCCAATGGCGGAAACCTGGCGTTTGATTCGTTCGGGTCATCTTAGTGGTGCCCGAAACATGGCCGTCGATGAGGCTTTGATGCTCAGTACGGCGGCCGGAGGTCCTCCCACGTTGCGTTTTTACGGTTGGGAGCCCGCTGCGGTATCGATCGGTTATTTTCAAGACATTGAGCGGGAAGTAGACGAAGCGGCATGCAAGAGCTTGGATATCGACATCGTCCGCCGGCTCACCGGCGGACGGGCCGTGCTTCATGACGTTGAGGTCACCTACTCGCTGGTGATTCCCGAAGACCACCCGATGATTCCACCCTCAGTTGTCGAATCCTATCGTATAATAAGTGAAGGCCTGGTGCGGGGGCTAAGGGAACTCGGCCTCGACGCCCGCATGACGATGCCCAAACGCTCGGAGAACGGGCGGGCGCTCCGCCCGGAAGAAGGCGGTTCTGCGGCTTGCTTTGATGCGCCGTCTTGGTACGAAGTGACGGTCGATGGCAAGAAGGTCATCGGCAGCGCGCAAGTGCGCAAATACGGCGTGTTGCTGCAGCACGGCTCGATTCCGCTGCAGCTGAACGCGGAAAAGCTATTCGCGATTTTGCGCTATTCGTCCGAACGGGCCCGGGAGCGCGCCAAGCGGGCGTTCATGGCGAAAGCCGGTTCCATTCGGGAAGCCTTGGGTCGCCCCGTCTCGTTCCTCGAAGTGTGCGATCATTTGCTGTTCGGCTTGCAGGAGGAATTGGGCATCGAATTTGTTGAGTCCGAACTGACGGAGCGCGAAGAAGCCATGGCCGATCAGCTCATCCGGGAACGTTACGGCAAACCCGAATGGAACAAGCAGCGGGGCCGCCGCACAGGTGAAATTTATACGCTGAAGCGATCCGTAGCGCCGTAAATACCAGAAGTTGCGGTTTCCGGGCGGCGTTTCGCTGCCCGGGAAACGTTGTGGAGGGGTCTTTTTGCAGCTCGCCTATCTGGGACCGGAAGGCACGTTCAGCGAAGAAGCGGCACGTGCTTTTGCCGCTCGGCACCCACAGTCCGAGCAAATCGAATTGGTACCGATGAAAGACATCCCCGATGTGTTGTATGCGGTGGATGCCGGTACGTATCGATGGGGTGTCGTGCCGGTGGAAAATTCCATTGAAGGATCCGTTGTCGTCACATTGGACTTCCTTGTCCATGAAGTCGACCTCAAAATCGTGGCGGAAGAAGTGCTGCCCGTTCGCCACGCGCTCTTGGCCCGGCCCGGAGTGACGCTCGAGATGATCCAAAAGGTGGTCTCGCACCCGCAAGCGTTGGCGCAATGCCGCCGGACGCTCAACCGCCTGGCTCCCAACGCGAAGTTGGAAGTCGCGCAGAGCACGGCGGAAGCGGCACGCCAAGTGGCGGCCGATCCGGGGCCTTCAGCGGCTTTGGGCACAACGCTCGCCGGCGAGCTGTATGGTCTGCAGGTGTTGGCGCACGACGTGCAGGACATTGCGGAAAACATGACCCGCTTCCTTGTGGTCGGGCGTGAGGAAACGCCTCCCTCGGGCGTGGACAAGACTTCGATCGTGTTCGCTTTTGAAGAAGATCGTCCCGGCAACTTGCATGCCGCCTTGGGCGCTTTTGCCAGCCGCTCGGTCAACCTGACGAAGCTCGAATCGCGTCCGGCCAAACGGTCGTTGGGGGATTATATCTTTTTCGCTGATATGGAAGGACACCAAAACGACCCCACGCTGGCCGAAGCATTGGCAGAGGTACGCGAAATGTGCACGTTTTTCCGCATTCTCGGGTCGTATCCGCGCACGCAAATCGGCGTCTGCAACTCCGGCGCAGCGGTCCGCTGAGTGTTCAGCTGGGGGGAAGGTAGTTGCCGAAGAAATTTTATCTCGGTGATGTGGTAGAGATGCGAAAACCACACCCGTGCGGCAGCAGTGAGTGGGAAGTCATGCGGGTCGGCATGGATTTTCGCATCCGCTGTCTCGGTTGCCGACATGTTGTCATGCTGCCGCGCAAACGGTTTGAACGCAGCGTGAAAAACATCCTCCGCCGGGGAATCGAAGTGCCGGAGCAAGAGACGCCGGCGGAGGGAGATGGATGATCCATACCGATGCCTTGAAGCCCCGATGAGCCGTCACATATAGGCCTCGGGGATGTCGCTTTCCAATTCGAGCATTTCAATGCGTTCTTTGACCATGTCCAGCGGAAACCCCAGCTCCCGGGCAATTTCCTCCAGCGTATATTGAAGCCGAAACAGTTCAATCAGACGTTGCTGGCGTTCCGCATCCCACACATGGATTTCCCGTCGCACCGACGAACCCCCTCGCATTTACTGCCTGCATGGTCGTAAGTCTATGTTGCACCGAAGCCTACGTTCCGATTCCCGAACCGTCGCACGAATGGATATCATTTGACCCAGTGGAACTAGTTATTGCCGCTGCGGACGCCTAAGTGTATAATGTACTTTGTCGTTCCCTGCTCCGGGTCGATCGCCCGGGGCCGACATGTCCATAGGGAGGAGGTGGACCCTAGTGCGTCCATACGAAGTCGTCGTCGTTCTCGGCAATCAAATCGAGGATGACGAAGTCGTAGAAGGTCACCTGAATAAGTTCGTCGACATTCTGAACGAAAACGGCGCTGAGGTGACCAAAGTCGATAAGTGGGGTAAGCGTCGACTTGCCTACCCGATCGACGGGAACACTGAGGGTTACTACGCCGTGATCGACTTTCGTGCGGAAGAGAAAGCTACACGAGCGTTAGAGCACTCGTTGAAACTGACGGAGGACGTCATTCGTTACCTCCTAGTCCGCAAGAATGAAGTCGACGTTGCCACGGCGGATGCAGCCTCGTCGTAACATTGGCCCCATACCGAAAGTTTAGGGAGTGGGCGGCATGCTTAACCGAATCATTTTGATTGGACGATTGACGGCAGATCCGCAGTTGCGCTACACGCAGAATGGTACGGCCGTGGCGAACTTCCGCCTGGCGGTTGAACGCCCGCGTCCGAACCAGCACGGCGAAAGAGAAGTCGACTTCATTGATGTCGTCACCTGGCAGCGGTTGGCCGAAACGTGCGCCAACAACTTGAACAAAGGCCGTTTGGTCGCCGCTGAAGGTCGGTTGCAAATCCGGGAGTACGAGTATGAGGGACAACGGCGAAGGGTAGCCGAAGTCGTAGCCGACAACGTTCGCTTTCTTGACTGGCCTAAAGACGGCATGAGTCCGGCCGGTCCGGAAACCATGGATGAACCCATCGGATTCGACGATCCCTTCCCCACTGATGATATCCCGTTCTGACGTGCTCATGCTCCGAGGGTACACCGACCGGCAAGGTGCCGAAATCTGCGATTGAGCTGGCCGTTTGCCTTGGCCACCGCTAGGAGGGTGGACAAGGTATTTGGGCTGCTTTCACAGACGGATAGGAGGTAGAATTTTATGGCACGCGATCGGAGGCGCCGGCGCCGCAAGGTGTGCGCTTTTTGTGTCGACAAGGTTGCCGAAGTCGATTACAAAGAAGCACAGCGTTTGCGCCGGTATATGACCGAGCGGGGTAAAATCATTCCGCGACGGATTTCTGGCAATTGCGCGCGACACCAGCGTCAGCTGACCCGGGCGATCAAACGCGCCCGCTTCCTAGCTTTGTTGCCATACCAAACCAATGAATGATGCTGAACCAAGACACGGCGTTGTTCATGGCAACAGGCACTCATGTGTCTGTATTTGGATGTTTGCTCAGGGTAAATTTTCAGGAGGTGTATAAGCATGGCGCGGAATACGGGGCCCAAGCACCGGATGTGCCGGCGTGTGGGTCAGCCTCTTTGTGGCCAGCCAAAATGCCCGGCCCTCAAGCGCCCTTATCCCCCGGGTCAGCACGGTCAACGGCCGCGGCGTAGGGAAAGCGGATACGGCAAGCAGCTGCTTGAAAAGCAAAAGCTGCGTCATATCTACGGGGTGCTCGAGCGCCAGTTCCGGAATTACTTCAAGAAGGCGGTTTCAGGACGCGAGCGTCCGGGCGAACGCTTGCTTCAGATGTTGGAGACGCGTCTCGACAACATTGTGTATCGGTTGGGATTTGCCAACACGCTGCCGCAAGCCCGTCAGTTGGTTGTGCACGGGCACATCGAGCTCAACGGGCGCAAGGCTGACATTCCGTCGCATCCCGTTGCACCGGGGGACGTCATTTCGGTGCGCGAAAAGAGCCGCAACTTGGGCATTATAAAAGAAGCGATCCAGGCTCGCGACGACATTGTGCCGTATCTGGAGCGAGACGCCGAAAACATGTCGGGACGTCTGCTGCGGATTCCTTCTCGTGAAGAAATTCCGGTTCCTGTAGACGAGGACATCATCGTCGAGTTCTACTCGCGGTAATCCTCGCAATAGGATCCAATGTATCGGTGACGTCAGCGACCGCGCGTGGGTATCACGCGCGGTCGCTGGTATCATCGGCTCTGCTTCCATCGAACCAACAACTGGCCAGGAATCTCCAAGGCAGCGGAATACGACCATGGGAGGTCAATAGCTCATGCGCGGACGGATTCGGAAGGCAGTCATCCCAGCAGCCGGTTTAGGTACGCGATTTTTACCCGCCACCAAGGCGCAGCCGAAAGAGATGCTCCCCATTGTCGACAAGCCCACCATTCAGTACATCATCGAAGAAGCCGTCGCATCCGGCATCGAGGACATTTTAATCGTGACCGGACGCGGCAAGCGGGCCATCGAAGATCACTTTGACAAGTCGATCGAGTTGGAAACGGCTCTTGAGCAAAAAGGGCAAGAAGAGTTATTGCAGAAGGTCCGCGAAATATCGGAAATGGTCGACATCCATTATGTTCGCCAGAAGGAACCGCTGGGACTCGGACACGCAATATGGTGCGCCCGCAGTTTTGTCGGCAATGAACCGTTTGCCGTTCTGCTGGGAGACGATGTCATCGACGCTCCCGTCCCTGCTCTGCAGCAGTTGATTGAATGCTCGGAGCGACACGACGGGGCAAGCGTGCTCGGCGTGCAGCCCGTGCCTTGGGAACACGTCAGCCGCTACGGTGTCGTTGCTCTCGAATCCGACCAGGAATCAGGCGGCCCTATCCGAGACGTCGTCGAAAAGCCCCCTCGCGAAGAAGCCCCTTCCAATTTAGCCATTCTCGGACGCTACATCCTCGACCCCGAAATCATGCCGATTCTGGAAACTACACAGCCAGGCGCCGGTGGAGAAATTCAGCTGACCGATGCCATTCGTGAGTTGGCTCGCCGCAAACCGGTAATCGCCCACGTTTTTACAGGACGCCGTTACGACGTCGGCGACAAACAAGGGTTTCTCGAGGCGACGGTCGAATTTGCCCTCAAGCGGCCTGACTTAAAAGATACCTTTGCGGACTATCTCCGACAGCTCGTTGCAACATTCGACGAAACATAATCTGCACCATTTTTTACAGGAACGAGCCCGGCAGGCACAAGTCCTGTCTGTCGCCATGCCGGCGCTCATGCGGGAAGGACGGACTGTGTGATCGACCATATCCCCTTGTTTGACCCTTTGCCTCAGTATGAAGCATTGGCTAAACCCATTCAGGATGCTGTGCAACGTGTTTTCAAGAGTGGTTGGTATTACCTGGGGCCCGAAGGCGAAGCGTTCGAATCGGAAATCGCCGCTTATTTAGGGGTACGACATGCAATCGGCGTCAATTCAGGCACCGACGCACTCGTCATTGGATTGCGTTGTTTGGGCATTCAACCGGGTGACGAAGTCATCACCACCCCGTTCACTTTTTTTGCTACGGCAGAAGCGATTTGTCTTGTCGGCGCTACACCCGTGTTTGTCGACATCGAGCCGGATACCTACAACATCGACCCCGAAGCGGTTGAACGTGCCATCACGCCTCGCACCCGCTGCATCATTCCGGTTCACCTTTTCGGCCACAGCGCCGATATGGCCGCACTGCAAGCGATTGCTGAGCAGCACGACCTGGTGGTTTTGGAAGACGCGGCCCAGGCGCTCGGTGCCGAAACTGGTGGAGAAAAAGTAGGCACATTGGCTGACGTCGGCGCTTTCTCCTTCTTCCCCACCAAGACGCTCGGTGCATACGGTGACGGCGGGCTGATAGCAACCAACAACGACGAAGTGGCGGAACGCGCACGTATTTTGCGTGTGCACGGATCCCTGGCCCGCGATCATCACATTGCGATCGGCTATAACTCACGCCTCGATGAAATCCACGCTGCCATCTTGCGTGTTAAGCTCACGCATTTAGACCGTTGGAATGAAGCTCGTCGAGAAGCCGCTCAGTGGTATGCTGAATTGCTACGGGACGTGCCGGAAATTCAGCTTCCCGTTGAACGCCCGGGTGATCATCATGTTTACGGCCAGTACACCATTCGGGTGCTGAACGGACGGCGTGATGCCTTGCAAGCCGCGCTGAAAGAACAAGGTATCAGCACCGGCATTTATTACAGCAGGCCGTTACATATGCAGCCCGTATTTTCCGATAATGCGCCGAGCTTGCCTGTAGCTGAACAAGCTGCGCAAGAAGTGCTCAGCCTGCCGATGTGGCCAGGCATCTCGCGTGTGACGGTCGAGCGTGTGGCCGAGGCAATCATAGCGGCTCTGCGTGATTAGTGCATGGTTGGGGGGCAGGCTGGCGGAGCCGCCGGGGCTTGGGTTAGGGTTGGAGGACGGCCTGCAGGCTTTGGCTGGATTTGGTGGGGGCGCCTGGATAAGGGCATTGTTGACGGCGCGAGCGTGATTGTAAAAGTGAGGCGTGTTGCGTGTTTGTGTGGGTTTGGTGTACTGTGTGTTCCAACGTTCGTTCTGTAATGTGGTGATCAAGTGCTGGCTGCGTTCTGTACTGCGTCAGAGCGCTTTTGTGCGTGCCGTAAACTTTCCGACAGCGTTTAATGAGCCTAAATTTGGGTCAAAGATGTCGCCGGAAGGTCTACAAACGGGTCAACCGTGCCAGTTTGGCGTTCAAATTTGAGCTGCAGAAGGGCTGACAATGCAGTAAACTCCCGGCGGCAACCTTTTAGGTTCGGCAATCTTTGCCGAATTAGGGATAAGTAGCGTCACGCTGTAAACATGATATCAACCTAGGAATAAATGCCCAATTTGTTTATTGTTTATTTAGGGTGTTCTGTAAATAATGCCTACATAAACGGCTTAACTTGTTGTTGTCCAACCGCATGTAATTTGTCGGATCCCTGAACAGCAATAATCTACACCATAGCAGGACGGCCCCGTTAATGCCTGGATCAGCTGTCTGCTGACCCCGGCGTATCACACAGGAATTTTCACAAAATGCTTACTGAGCATGCTTCTATATTTTTTATTGCCAGTTTGTCGCTTGTCTTCTGCCCTCCATCAGTATTCTCGACGTCGCTCTTCGCGATTGACTGCGTTTGCATAACTGACGCACATATTTGAGATCATTTGAATCAATGGTCTGTCCATTCGTATAGGACGCAAAGGCAATATGCAGTAAAGTTTTTCGATGATCGAATCGAAGCTGAGTTCTTTAGCCGAGATCTCAACATATTTAACTCCATTGCGTACGCATATACCTGCTTTAACGTTGTCTCGCCATTGCTGCAGCTGAAATTCATTTATTCCGTCGTGCAAGGTGCTTCCAGGTGAATAATGTTGGCTTCCGTGGAAATCGCATGCCACTTTGGCGGAGCGATACCAGCGATCGAGTTCAAACCGACCGCTGCCGCCACCGGAAACAAGCCAATTTGGTCGGGCGTTGTCGCGGAAATCGTGGTCGTCAACAATGATGTCTAAAATACATTTCATCAACCATTCACCGACAAAGGCGACTTCATTTTTCGTTCGCTCCAACGCATGTATCATAAGTTTTTCCACATCGGGAGGAACGGACGGAACAATGAGTGAAGAACGAGGATTGTCTGTTTGAACAGCGTAAGCCCAGTCGAAGCTGATGAGTTTCTGCACGGATCGTCGAAATGTCTCCCGGGCAAGGTTGGTGGCACGCAAATGTTCAGCTAATATGTTGACGCGTTTACGATAAAGATGCAGCCATACAACCACGTCGGTCGTGTTAAGCCGCACATCGACAAAAAGTTCCTTTATTGCAACGTTGTTGATAATCTTATGCATTAACTTCAGGTATCACCCTTTCATCGTGATGTACATTGCGGAATAACACACATGTGCAATAAAATTAAAACAAAAAGACGGGTTAAATTTCAATTCAAGTAGACGATTTGAGATTCAGCCGCAGAGCAGTTGTCGTAATCGTTCTTTAGGCGAACACAATACGGATACTTTCCGCTCCAGCACTGCATCCCCTTGCCCCACCACCGCCGGTCATCCGCCGTCCTGCCAGCGGGCGAGACGCCGAAGCGCATGCAGGCGGTCTGTTTGTCCAATGCGGGCTCGCTTCAACGCCGTTTCGAGCACATGGATGGAAGTTTCATAGTCTTTACGGTCAACCGGCTTGGGGTAGCCATCTTTGCCGCCGTGAGCGAAGCTGTAGCGCACGGGGTCACGTCGGCTTGGTGGCGTTCCGTAGATCACCTCGGCTACCATGGCCAAAGCACGCACGGTGGCGGGACCGACGCCTTCCGTGCCCAACAGCGCAGCGTAATCAGCCGGCCGGCGTTCGTACAGCCGATGCAAGATCTTGTCTAGACGGGAAGCATGTGGAACTGGATGGGCTCGTGGAAGCGTAAGCTGCTTGATGTACTTGCCCGCATGCATTTCGTTGAGAATCCGCAGCACTTCATGCGGGTCATCAATCAATGCGGTCGAAGCATGGCGTGCGGGTCCGGCTTCGTCTGCCGTCATATTCAACACATCCGCAGCCCGCTCGCCGCACACAGCCGCATGCGGCTCGACGACAAAATCATCCAGACCTTTGCTGAGCCAGTGATAGCGCCGGGCGTAACCGGTTTCGTCGTTCATGCCTTGCTGGATGACGGCCCACGTACCGTCCGTGGTGAATACAAACAGATGATGATAGAGCTGAAAGCCGTCCTGCAAAGCGGCATTGTCAACTTTGGCGGCCATGCGGCTGGCAAACTGCAAATCTTCAGCCGACACACTCAGAGCGTATTGGTCGACGGCGGCGGCGATTTCATGCGGCGTTCGCCGGGATGCCTTGCCCTTGCCGCCGGCAAAAAACAGGCCCAAATCAGCTTGCCGATCCTTCAAACCTTCTTTGAGCGCTCCGCTGACAACGGTCGTCAACCCGGACGAATGCCAATCGAAACCGAGCACACAGCCGAAAGCTTGGAACCACACCGGATCGGAAAGCCGCACCAGCACCTCTTCGGGAGAGAATTCCTCAACGATCACTTCAACCATGGCTGCACCGAGGCGCTTCATCTGCTCAAACAGCCACGGTGGGCAAAAACCGCCATGCAAAGGTGAATTGGCAACCCCGGTGCGCATGGAAGATCAACTCCTGGTTCGTTATTCGCCGCATCATTCCGCGTTGCGCATCCACGCCAAGCGGCTCACCCGCGCAAGTATACGTGTTGGCCGGCCGTCTGCAAGTCTCGATAGACCCGGTTGATCGGCTCTATTTCCCACAGCGCTCGCATGCCCAAATGCGGGAAAACACGCTGCACGGCCGTGATCGACCTGTCCACGAGATCGCGAATGCTTTGAATGATCGCCACTTCTTCCGACTGCGGCGGAGTTTCGTCGTTTAGGATGCGAGTCCACCAATGTCGTGCGAGGACGTAGAACAGCTCGCGGTATTCGGCGGCTTTGGACGCAATGTTTTTTCCCTCGGCGAACGTTTGCCAGCGGGGCATTTGGGTGGCTAAATCGAAGAAGCGCCGCGTCAAGCCAAAGCAAACCGAAGCGATCGTGGTCACCGCCATCATGTCGAACGACAACCGGTAGAGCGGCTCGTCGATGGGCCATTTGACGTCACCGACCACAAAGACGCGTTCGTGCGGGACAAACACATCATCGACGACAAATGTGTTGCTCGCGGTTCCTTTCAGACCGAACGCCCGCCAGTCGTCGATGACGGTCACTTGATCGGGAAAAAAGGCGAATGCCCGCACCACTTCCTGGCCGTCTTCCTCGCAGCGTGCGTTGGCTGTAAACAATGTGGCGTATTGCGCACCGCTCGCATACAGCCAACGTCCCGAGACCTTGTAGCCACCCGGCACCGGACGCGCTCTGCCGGCGGGAAATCCCGTTCCTGCGATGACGGCTTCGCGCGGCGAAAACAGCTGCCGCGCCGTCTCCTCGGAAAACGAAGGGACAAAAAACCCTCCCGCCGCGCCGATGTGTACGAGCCATCCGAGGGAGCCGTCAATGGCAGACAGCTCATCGAACACGAGCAGCAATTCAGGCAAAGGCGTCGGTCTGCCTGCAAATTCAGCCGGGACCATCAGCTTGAACAACTTGAGGTCGTAAATCCACTCGAGGATGTCTTCGGGCAGCCGACCGGTCCGCTCAATTTCTTCGCCACGCGGGATCAGCTCGGCGGCACGGGCACGAACCTCAGCGAGCAATTCGGTTGCATCGGTAGGCAATCGATTTTCCCTCCTTGGGGTCAGATCGCCGGCGCCGGAACGGGCTCTGGATCGCCGGCGCTGAGTGTCCTCTGGTGAGCCAGAATCGCGGTGCGTCACGATGGGTTCTTTCCATATACATCGATGCGCTTTTTCGGTTCGGACGGGCTTCCTTTGGAAAGGGTGGCGTGGATGACCGTATGGGGCACCTGTGCACGCACTGCCATGAACGCCGCTTTGAACGTTCGAAAAATAGCTGCTGCGGTACCGTCCAAGCGGCTGCAGTAGCAGCTGACGCTTGACTCGACGGCGGCTCGGCTGATTGCGTCTTCGATAGCTTTGACGATGACGTCCGAGTAGTCGCCCGCGCCGAGCGGATACAAGGCCCAGTTGGCGGCGACGGAAAAATTCACTTCGGGTAGCGGCACGGGATCGATCGGCTGTGCGGTTGTCGTATCGACAGGCTTTCCGCCGGTCGAGAACAGCAGCGTCGCCGTCACGTGTTCCGCCGCGGCGGCCGCTCGAACGAACAATTCCTCCGTGTAAGCGAAAACACGATCAGGATGTCCCTGTACGGTCGTGCCGAGATCGTCGACGGCGACATACAAATCGGCCGGGTTCGTTTCACGGACGGCTTTCAAGGTCGTTTCGGCGAAATCATCGTGCATCGGGTATACGGCGATACGGGCTCCCATAAAGTTCGGATCGTCGGGCAGGCAATGTGCCATGGGATATCATCCTTTCTTGTGTGTCATGCGGTGTTGTACAGCAGCAAAAAGGCCGTGAACCGCTGAGGTTTCACGACCCTTTTACGATGTACGGAATGCAACCAGGCGATCTGCCGACGACCAAAATTTGCCATGCCAAGATCGCTGGCAGTGCGTGGTATTGCTCCTACGGTCGCGTCCCTGCGGTGGGATTATCCACATCAGGTTCAAGGATCCAGACCTAACAGGCCTGTTCTCAGCCGCCTTCAAGGCAGCTCTCCTCGCGAGCTCCTCATTCCATTGTGTCTACATCGTACGAGCACGGTTCGGTATTGTCAAGCAATGAGCGTCGGCTGCCGAAAGGCCATCGGTGGAAGAGCAGGGACAGCCTGTCGCGATCACGAAGGAAGTCGCAGCATGAGAGCCGACAGGCTCGCACAGGGGGATGCACACGCGTGGATCGCAGCGAGAGCAGCAGTCAAGGAATGTTCGTGTTCGACGAAGATAAAAGCGTTGCATTCATCCACACGGCTGATGTGCAGCTCGGCATGCGGGCACGCCACGTCGCTCATGCGGCCGAAGCCGTACGTGCAGCGCGCTTGGACACTTTGCGCCGCATCCTCATGTTGGCGCGTGACGAAACCGTCGATTTTGTCCTCATTGCCGGCGACTTGTTCGAAGACAACAGCGTCGGGAGCGACCTCGTCCATCAAGTGCTGCATCTGTTTGAACAAGCAGCACCCCTGCCCGTTTACATTCTGCCGGGAAACCACGACTTGCTCGGCCCGGCGTCGGTGTACGAGCGGGACGCATTTCGCATGGCACCGCACAACGTGCACGTTCTGCGCGATCGTGAACCCGTTCTGGTCGCCGGCGGGAAGGCCTACCTGCTCCCCGCCCCCGTCACCCAAAAGCGTTCCGAGCGCGATCCGACGGCCGGCATGCCCGCGACACCTCCCGGAGCGCTGCGCATTGGCGTCGCGCACGGTTCGCTGCGCATCGAAGGCAGGCACCAGCGTGATGACCATCCGATTGCCCTCGATGCAGCGGAGCGCGAACGCCTCGACTATTTGGCCGTGGGCCACTGGCATTCGTGGTATCAGCCGAATCCGCGCATCGTTATGCCCGGCACGCCGGAACCGACGGCCTTCGGCGAATCGAGCGGCTACGTCGCCTTGGTTCGACTGAAGCCCAATTCCTTGCCGGAGATTCGTCGCCGCGCTGTCGCCGGTTTGCGCTGGGTGCAGCACGATGTACTTCTCGACGGGGACGATCCGACGCTGCGGGAGACGCTGCAGCGCTGGGCCGCAGAGCTCGAGACCCCTGAGCGCACGCTGCTGCGCCTTCGGATCACGGGTCAGGCCCCGCCCGAAATCGAAGCGGTGTTGGACGATCTCACCGCTTGGCTTGCGGCGCGCTTTCTTTATGTCGACATCGATCGCCGGGAGCTGCGGCCGGAAATCAGTTCGGGACGGCTGCGTGAAATTGCGGCGTCACATCCGCTGCTCGGTGGGCTGCTCGTCGATCTGGGACATATGGGACTTTTGGTGGATCCGAGCGACGTTGCAGCGCGTCAAGTTGCGGCGGCTGTCGAAGTTCCGGGTGCAGCGGGAACAGGCACGAGCGTCGGTCGAGCCGCCACGGCGCCGTTGTCCGGAGACATACTGCGTGCCTTGCTGCAGGAAGTCGAAGCCGACGCCGAAGTCGTGCGAGAAGCGTTGCGGCAGCTGGGCCGCTTGAGCGGGGAGGTGTGGCAATGATCCTGGAGCACATTCGCCTGCGTGGGTTTGGGCGCTTTGCCGAAGAGCGGCGTTTTCCCGCCGAGGGCGATTTCGATTTGCGCATTCACGTACTCGCCGGCGAAAACGAAGTCGGCAAAACGACGTTGTTTACGGCGCTGCACCACGCCTTGTTCACCCCGTATACGTCGACGGCCCGGGAGATCAAAGCGCTGCAGCCGTGGGGAACCGAACTGGCGCCGCGCATCGAAGTGCATTTTCGCCATGGGGACGAGCGGTACCGGCTCGTCAAAGCGTTTTTGCATGAGGCCACCTGCCAGCTGGCCGTATGGCAGGACGGGCGGTATCAGCCGCTTGCCGACGGCGACCGGGCCGACGACCGCTTGCGTCAATTTTGGCTGGGCGAGAAGCCCCACGGGGCGGCCGAAGAAAAACACCGCGGCTTGGCACGCCTCTTGTGGATTCCCCAAGGGCCGCCGAAGGCTGTAGCTTTGGAAGGCGAGCTGCGCAGCCGGGTTGAGGCGTCCCTCGGTGCCATCACGCTTGATCCGGCCGAAACCGAGCTGCAGGAACGCATTGCCGCCCGCTTTGGGACGTGGTGGACGGCCAAAGGAAACCTCAAGAAAACGTCGGCTCTTGCTGCTGCAGCGCATCGGGTGGAAGATTTGCGTGCACGAGTGCAGTCGCTCGCCTCGGAGCTTCGGCGTCTCGACGAGCTGAACGAGAGGCTGCGCATCATGCGGCAGAAACGTGACGCCATCGAGCGGCGGAGCGCCGAGCTGCAGGAGGCGGCGAAGCATCTGGAGGCTGAAGCCAGGCGAATAGAAGCCATTCGCACCGAGCTGGCAAAGGCCCGATCCCGGCTCGAAACGTGTGAAGAGCGTTTCAAGGCGGCTGAGCGGCGACGCGCAGAATTCCAGCAAGCCCGGCAAATCGACTGGGAGACGACGCTTTTGCTCGCCGAACGTCAGCCGCTGCGGGAGCGCCTCACGGCTGAAATGCAGGAAGCTCAGCTGGCGTGGCAGCAAGCTGAAGCCGAAGTTGAGCAAACCGCCGAGGCGGTGCGTCGAGCAGAGCAGGCTTGGCAACGCGGACGCCGCTTGCAGCAAGCGCAAGAATGGCTGCGGCAGAGTGACGGTTTGCAGAAGCGGCTCGAACAAGTCGAAGCGTTGGTGCGGGAATACGAGGAGCAGCGCAAGGCTGTCGACAACATGCCGGCTCCGACGCAGGAAATGATCGCGGCGGCTCGGCAGCTCGAAGCCGAGCTGTTGCATTTAAGCGGGCGCTTGGAAGCCGTCGGCCTGCAGCTGCGTTTTCAGCCGGAAAAACCGATGGACGTCGAGTTTGCGGCGGACGGCGCAGAGACCGAAAAGCGAACGGTCGCCGCGGCCGAAACGATCAGCTTCACAGCAGCCCGACGCGCTCGGCTTGAATTGCCCGGGATCGGCGTGCTCGAAGTACGCTCGGGCGCCCGCGAAGCCGAGGCGGTTGGGCGTGAGCTGACTGAGAAGCGGGAGCGGTTGACGGCGCTGCTGCAGTCGTTCGGTGCCGCTGACACAGCCGACTTGGCTCGCATGTATGATGCACGGGAGCGGTTGCTCGAGCAACGCTGGCTTCTCAAGCAGCGTATCGAGGCGGCATTGCAGCCTTATGCAGCGGTTTCGGACCTGCGTGCAGCCGCGGCCGCCGCCCGTCGGCAAGCGGAAGCGGTCGCTTTGGAACTGGGCCATGAGCTGAGCGAGCTTGCAGCCATACCGGCGCCCGACATGGCACGGCTTGAAGCCGCTTTCGAAGCCGCCCGGGCCGCTGAAGCGGAAAAACGCCGGAGCATGCAAAAGCACATGCGCCGCCTGGAGGCATTACGGGAGCGGCTGAATGCCGAGCAGCAGCGGGAAATCGAGCTGCAAACCAAGCGCCAACAAGCTCGTGACCGTATGCAGGCACTTATTCAGGAAGCCGGGACAGAAGCCGCCATTGAGGCTGCCTATCACGACTGTCGGCGCGAGTGGGATGCCGCTCAGGCGCAAGCAGCCGAATTGGAACGGCAGCTGCCCGACCACGCCGACGATCCGATGCAGCGTTTGGAACATGTGCAGGCGACGCTCCGTCAACTCAGCGGCGAGTTGGCCGACTTGAACCAAAAAGAAATCTTCTGCCTGGCGGAAATTCGCCAAGTGACCGAGCGAGGCACGCACGAAGAGCTGGCCGCTCTGGAGGAAGAGCTTGCGACGGCGGAAGCCGCCTATGAAAAAGAGTGGCGTGAAGCGCGGGCAATTAAGCTGCTGAGACGGCTGATTGAAGAACGGCAAAAGAGCGTGACCCGCAGCCTCACCGAACCGGTAGCCGAGCGCGTGACTCGTTATTTCGCCCGAGTAAGCGGCCATGCCGAGCGGGATGTGCAGTTCGACGCCGCGTTGAAGCCCGCGCTCATATCCGAGCGGGAAGCACAAGGCATTTCGCCCGAAGCGCTGTCAGCCGGCGCCCAGGAACAAATGCACATCTTGACGCGGCTCGCATTGGCACGCTATTTGGCGCAAACCGAAGGCCGCATGCTCTTCGTTTTGGACGATACGTTGGTCCATACCGATCCGCTGCGGCACCGCCGCTTTCTCGAAATTCTTGAAGAAGCCGCGGACGATTTGCAGATCATCATCCTCACGTGTCACGGCGAGCGTTTTCGCAGCTTGAACATAGGTCGATTCGAAACCATCTATAAGTAATCAACAGGTTGCACGATTCGCGTATTCAATTGCAGGAAGCCGCTTCAAAAAATAGAAGTTCAATGGGTACGCCGCGCCGTTCGAGCTATGTTTTGGAATCGGCCGAGCTTTGGTCTGGTATGCCATGAGAGCCATTGAAGGGGGTGTGACCATGCAAGCGATCAATTTGCCGATTGATTCCATTCGAATCAGTGATGACAGGGCACGAAAAACCGTGCTGCCGGAGTCGCTTGAAGGGCTGGCGCGCTCCGTTGAGGAAACGGGGCTGTTGCACCCCATTATTGTTAAGCAAATTGAACAATCGGCCGATGATAATAAGGATCATTGTACAACGCATTCGCCTCACTACGAACTTGTGGCGGGGCTGCGGCGCCTCAAGGCGGTCGCCATGGCGGGACAAACCACCATCGCAGCGCTCGTTTTGACAAACGATGTCGATCCGCTGCAAGTTCAATTGGTTGAAAACCTGCAGCGGGAAGACCTCAACCCGGTTGAGCGCGCCTTGGCTGTACATGAGTTCATGAAAGTGCAGGGGCTGACCAATAAATCCGAAGCCGCACGGCGATTGGGAGTGCCGCGCTCCACGTTGACCGACTGGCTCGATTTGCTGGAAGTGTCGCCTCGGTTTCAAGAAGCGGTGATCGACAATTTCTACGGAGGTGATTCGCCGCTGACGCCTTCTCACGTGAGCGAGGCGTTGGCGTTGGCGCGCAAGCTGGATAGTCCTCACCTCCACGAGGTGCTGCTCGATGCGGTGCTGCAGCATAAGCTCAGCAAATCGGAAACCCGGCGGGTGGCACAAATTGTGCGCGAAAACCGGAACATCAGCATTAAAGAAGCCATTTACGCCGTGCGCGGCACCTACGCTCACGACGACAGGTCCGAAGAGCGCATCGAAGTGACTCGCGAAGAGCTGCTCCCGCACGAAGAAAATTTGGCACACCTCGTTCGCAATTTAAGCCGCTCCACACGCTATATCGAGCGCTTGAATCACTTGTCGAGCCGCTTCGTCGATGAAGCCCAAGTGGCGCGCTTGATTGAACACTACAGTGAAATCGCCGAGCTCGCTGAGCGTGGTTTGGCCCGTTTGCGGTTGGAAGATCCGGAACTGCTCGAAACCATCGAACGCCAGCGGCGGCAACGCAAGATGCATGAACGCCGAAGGAACCGCCGGATTTCTTAACAGGATCATTTGACCCGATGGCGAATGTCATGTACGTTACTCCAGATTTGTATAAGAAAGGTCCGGTAGGATGGCTCAAAACCTAGACCATTTCAGGTCCGAACAGCTGGTTATCACCACGGATCCCAAATCGCCGGCCGCTGAGGCGTATCGTACGCTGCGCACCAATTTGCAGTTCAGCTCGCTCGATCGTCCGTTGAAGACGCTGCTCATTACGAGCTCCGGCCCCGGCGAGGGCAAGACAACCATTGCCTCCAACTTAGGCGGAGCATTCGCCCAGGCCGGCAAAACGGTGATCTTAGTCGGCGCGGATATGCGGAAACCCACTTTGCACACTGTGTTCGGGCTGGACAACCGGGTGGGGCTGAGCAATGTCCTCACTGGCCATATGAAGTTGGAAAATGCGCTGCGAAAAACCATGCAGCACGGGTTGCTTGTGCTCCCGTCAGGCCCGATACCGCCCAATCCGGCTGAATTGTTGGGCACCCAGCGCATGCGTGATCTCGTTCAAGAGCTGACCGGTTATGCCGACTTAGTTATCTTCGATGCACCGCCCGTGATCGCGGTGACCGACGCTGGGATTTTGGCACAGATGGTTGACGGCACGCTGTTTGTCGTCAGTCTCGGCACAACTCCTCGTGAAGTGGCACAGTCTGCCGTAGAGCAGCTCCAGCAAGTCGGTGCGCGGGTGCTTGGCGCGGTTGCGAACCGCCTCGAGAACGGCTCGGGATATTACTACTATTATTACACGAGCTACTATGGCGAAGAAGATGCGGCGTCGGTCCCATGGTGGCGACGTCTGTTTCGTGGCAACGCCGGGGGCGTCCCCAAAAAGGCATCACGTCAAGCGGCAATGGCACGAGACGACTAGCGATTAAGAACGACGAAGTCAACCAATGAGGGACGGTACGGCTTATGATCGACATCCATGCCCACATTCTCCCCGGCGTTGACGACGGACCCAAAACGTGGGACGAAGCGCTGGCCATACTTCAAACCGCCAGCGCAAACGGCATCACGGCCATCGCCGCCACGTCACACATGCTGCCCGACGGTCCTTTTGCGAACACTCGAGAAAAGCTGCTGCCGCTGATTGATGAACTACGGGAACGAGCTGCTGCCAGTCAAATACCGATCGAAATTTATGCCGGTGGCGAGGTACACATTTCACCCGACCTTGTTGAACGCTACGAAGCAGGACAATTGCTCACGTACGGCGATGCCGGACGTTACATGCTGGTGGAACTGCCTCCGGCCGAAATCCCGGCGTATACCGAACAAGTGCTGTTTGAACTTCAACTGCGGGGCATCACGCCCATTATCGCACACGTCGAGCGCAACCAAGGCATCATGCGGCGACCCGAACAGCTCGTCGAATTCATTCAGCGCGGTGCACTCGCACAGGTCACAGCCAGCAGCTTGACAACGTCCGGGGTGTTGGCGGATTTTACGCGCACTTTGTTGGAGCATCAGCTGGTGCATTTCATCGCCACCGATACGCACGGTGTGCGGCGGCGCAAACCCGAGTTGAAGCCGGCGGTTGAACAAGCCTCAGCCTGGATCGGCGAAGAAGCGGCTCAGGCGCTTGTGCATGAAAACCCACGCCGGGTGCTCGCCGGCGAAGCGCTGGACGTTCCGGCACCTCAGCTGCCCGCCGGATTTCGCACCAGCGGCGGCAGGGAGCGTTCGCAACGGTCCGGCGGCGGACTGCTGCGCAGAATTGCAGGGCGCTGGCGAACCCGGCGCCGCTAGCCGTCAGCGGCAGGAGCTTATGCTGAACCGGGTTTGCGGTCGGTAAGGAGGAACGTTCCTGCGATGGAAGAAACGCTTGATCTGAAAGAATTGCTGCAGGCATTGCTGCGGCGGAAGGCCATTATCCTTATTTTGTTTTTTGTTGCTGTCATCGCGGCGGGTTTTGCCACATCGCGCATGACAAAAATTTACGAAGCGCAGGCACAAATTCTCGTACGCAATGCCTCAAGCAGCCAGCAGCTTCTTTTCGAAACGTTAGCCGGTGCGGGCGGCAATCAAATTCAAAACTATGTGCAAATTCTGCAGAGTCGCACGTTGGCGCAGCGGACGGCCGAGCGTCTCGGCTACAACTACGCCGAGGACTCGCCGGAACTCAATGAGTTCAGAAAAGCCATTTCGGTGCAGCCGATTCAAGGCACCGAAGCCATTCGAATCACGGTTCGGGATACTGATCCGGTCAGAGCGGCCGACATTGCCAATGCCGTGGTTGTGACGTTTCAAGAGATGAACCGCGAAATGAACCGCGAAGAAGTCAGCAACGCACGCGTCTTTATCGAAGAGCAGCTCGAAATGATCGACAAGCAGCTGCAGGCCGCGGAACTCGCTTTGCGGGAATTCCAAGAAACGCAGCAGGTGTTTGCTCCCGCCGAGGAGACTCGAATCATTCTCAACCAGCTGTATGATTTGGAAGCTCGCTATGCCGAAACGGAAATCGCCAAGCAAGAAACGGAACGCCGGCTGGCCGAAGTTTATGCTCGCCTGAACGAGGAGCCGGAAACTCGTATTTCAGCCGTAACCATCGCCAGCAATCCGGTCCTCCGGGAGCACCAGATGCGTTTAAACCAATTGGAACAAGAATTGGCCGGATTGAGGACGCAGTTGTCGCCGCAGCATCCTCAGGTCGTGGCGGTACTGGCTCAAATCGAAGAAATTCAAGCCCAGATGCAGCGGGAAGTTGAAAAGGTCGTGTCGTCGGAAACCGAATCCACCAACCCGTTCTATGATCAGTTGCGCCAGCAGGCCATTTCCATGGAAACCGAATTGATTTTGTACGACTCACGCCTGCAGGCATTGAAGGAACAAATTGAAGCCACCGAGGCGCAGCTCGTCGCACTGCCTGAAAAGCAGCTGCAGCTCGCCCGTCTGGAACTTGACCGCCGGGTATCCGAAGAAATTTACGTGTTCCTTCGGAACCGCTACGAAGAAGTACGCATCACGGAAGCCATGCAAACGGCCGACGTCACGATCATCGATCCGAGCATTCCGCCCACCGAGCCGGTGAGCCCCAAGCCCGTGCTGAATATGGCCATCGCTGGATTCCTCGGCCTCTTTATCGGCATCGGTGCGGCATTCGTACTTGAATTTTTGGATACGTCGCTTAAGTCGCCGGACGACGTGGAAAGCAAACTGGGGCTGCCGGTCATCGGCCGCATTCCCACAGTAAGCAATGGCGGGCGCTAGTTGCATGGATGGCTCGCAGCGAGGAGGGCTCAAGAATATGAAACGTCGACTATTGAGCGCATGGTGCATTGTGTTCAGCCTCATGATTTTCGCCGGCTCGTGGGCGGCTGCCAATGAAACTGAACTGCGGCGGGAGCTGACGCTCGAGGAAGCCATCCGCCTCGGTTTGGCCGTCAGTTCCGAAATGAAGCAGGCGCAGCTTGCCGTCTGGTTGGCCGAACTGAACTTGCGGCATGCCGAAGTGAACCTGCATGCCACCGTGACCCCGTTGGAGCTGCAAGAAGCGCAGTTGGCACTGCAAAATGCCAAGGTCCAGGCCCGATTGGAAGAAGCGCGCACGGCCCTCCAAGTCGAGCGGCTGTATTACCAAGTATTGAAGGCGCAAGCAACCTTGGCGCTGCGTCAAGAAGCCGTTCAACGCGGCATCCAGCAGCTCGAAGTCGCCCACAGCCGACATCGTGCTGGCGAAATTACCGACTTACAGCTGCGTGAGGCGGAACAAGAAGTCATCCGCGCCGAAGTGGCCGAAAACCAGGCGGCCAACGCATTGCGATTGGCACAAATGCAGCTGCGGCAAAAAATCGGCATTCCTGCCGACGTCGAATTGATCCTGACGGAAAAAGTGGATTTTGAGCGGCGCGAAGTCAACATTGCGGAAGCACTTCAAATCGCCACGGAGCGCCGATACGAAATTACGACGGCTCAACAAGACGTCGACCGGGCAAAGCGGGAAGTGCAGCTCGCCGACAACGCCTATACGCCGCCTATCGTATTGCAGCGGGCAAAAATTGAGCTGGAACGAGCTGAAGCCCGCTTGGCTCAAACTATCGACGACATTCATTACGAAGTGACGCAAGCGTTTTTCAACCTGGAAGAGGCGGAGACGAGATATTATCTCGCCCAGGTCGACCTTGAACTCGCACAGGCCAACCTCGACTTGGCACAAATTCGCTACGACCACGGGTTGATCAGCCTGCTGGACGTGTTTACGGTGCAAGCGGCTTTGGCTGAGGCCGAAGTCAAGGCCGTGGCGGCTATGTATGACTACAATGTCGCCTGGGCCGAATACTTGTCGGCTATCGGACTCGGTTTCGACCGCTGGCCGGACTTGTTGTTGGGTGACGTGAACGGCGACAGCAGCGACAGCGAGGCAGCATCCGACGATCCGGAGGAAGCGATGTGAGTGCGATGAGGTTTGTCCACCGAACACCGCGGTTGCCCATGATCACATGGGTGGCGTTTGGGGTCGTGTTGGGGACGTTGACCATGTTGCTTCCAGTATCGGTTCTGGCAAATCCGGCAGCCGAGCTGGAAGTTCCACCGGGTTTTGATCGTGTGCTCGAACAAGCCGTTCGGACATCGCCGTATCTGGCTGCACTTGAGATCGAACTTCAGATGGCTGAATCGGTGCACCGACAGCAATATGCCGGTCGATACGGCATGCAAAGCGCCGTAGCTGCTCCTGTTGCCTTGTCGTCGAGCGGTGCGCTAGGCGGGATTGAATTTCAGCTCCGACAGGCATTGGGCGATGCCCGGCTCGACGGCTCCCTCGGCCTCGGCGTCCATTACGACTGGGACGATGATGGGCTGCGTGCCGCTCCTGCCGGCCGTTTGGGCATCACGTACCCGCTGGGGCAAGGCCCGGACACAGCGGCCGACACCTACGATTTGAAGCTGCTTGAAGCCCGCTGGGCCTACGTGCAGAAGCGCCAGGCGTGGGAACGCAGCTTGCTGTCGGCGTATGGCGCTTGGCTGAGTGCGCTGCGCAATGTTGAAGCCGCCGATAAAAGGATCGTTCTGGAAGAAGAACGCTTGAAGGCGATTCAGGTGCGCGAGGAAGACGGCGGCACCGCAGCGATGGCGGTTCACGAGGCCACGCAGCGACTTCTTGCAGCGCAAGACGCATACGAAGAAGCACAGTTTGAAGCCGAACGGGCGCTGCGGGCATTGCAGCGGTTGATCGGCAGTGAACTTGACTGGCCGGTCGAAAATGCGCTCGCAGCAATTGGCGGCGCATCGGGGGTGCGCATTGGCTTTGCCGGGACTGAAGCGGCGCCACAAACGCTGGACGACTGGATGGCACTCGCCCGACGCCAGCGGGGCGAAATTGCTTTGGCGCAAGTGAAATTGGAACTGGCGCAGCAAGAATTGGCGCGGGCCCGGGCGCAAGCCGGCATCAGCGGCGAGTTGACCGGCGATGTTGCCTACCGTCCGAAATCCACCGGTGAGTGGGAGTTGACGTGGCAAGCCGGTGTGGTATGGCAGCTGCCGCTGCGCGACGGCACCCGCAGTGAAGCCGTTGTGCAGGCTGAACTCAATGTAGCCAAGGCGGAAGCCGCTCTTCAGGCGGCGGTTGAAGAAGTCGAAGATGAGGTTTGGGAAGCCTTCCGCAAAGTCGAGCTTGCGCTGCGGCGGGTGGAACGCCTCGAAGACCAGGCGGCCCACGCCGAGTTTTTGCTTGAACTCGCACAGCATCGTTTGGAAGCCGGGCTGACGGCAAGGGAGACGGTGCTCGAGGCGGAGTGGGTTTTGGCAACCGCCCAAAATGCGCTCGCCGACGCTGAACGCGACCTCGGATTGGCTGTCCTCAGCTTGTGGCATGCCGCTGGGAAGGACGTGACATGGTGAAGCGCTCGAGACTTTGGCTCAAAGTCATGTTGATTTGTGCATTTGTAGGTATGCTGTCGGGCATCGCCGCGGCCCAGACTATCGGCCTGCCAACCATTGAAACGGTTGGGGTCGGTTCTGTGGTCATTCCCGCGGATCGGGTGATCGTAAGCATTCGCATCGAAGTTGAAGATACAACGGCAACGGCTGCACAAGAAAAAACGCGTGCCGCCATCGATGAAATCCGCGAAGAAATCAAAGCGTTGGATATTGGCGAAGTCGAATTCGTCTTGCACGGCATCAACGTCTACCAACAAAGGGCATCCGTCACGCGCCCGACAGATACGTTCCGTACAACTTCAGGGCTCGACGTCGTGCTGCGCGACGACACGCACGTCGGCCGTATCATTGACCTCGCCCTGAAGCACGGCGCAGCAAGCATTCAAAACGTCCGGTATCACTCCGAATCGCTTGCCGACGCTGCTCAGAAAGCTCTGGAGCTGGCCGTCAAAAACGCAATGGCCAAGGCTGAAACCATCACGAAAACCACGGGCTCGCGCATCGTCATGATCCGCCAGGTGCGCGACGCGAACATCGTGCAAGTCATCAATCCAACCGATCCGGCTCTTGCCCAAGCCGGTACGCTGCAGCATCCGCAGTTCGGTTTGCCTGTGCAGCGGGGTGAAATCGGCGTTCAGGTCGAAATCACCATGTTGTTCGAAGTAACTACCGCCGGGCAGCAAAGTTCAACTTGGGATGAATGGGAAGCCATAGCTTTTTAACGCAGCTGGACGTGCAGCAAACGAGCCCTTGCCGGTTGTGCGGCAAGGGCTCGTTTGATTTGGACATTTGCCTGAGTGTTTAGCGGCGCGTGGCGCTTCGCCGGGCAGCTTGCTTTGTCGGACTCTAGAACAGCGCCGACAAGCCGTGCATGACCAGCTCCACTTCTTCTTGCCTCAACGCTTTGTCAAATACCGCGATTTCATCGAGCAGCCCGTTCCACCAGTCGCCGTGCGGCGCTTGCGGATATTTGGTCCCGATGTACAAGACCAACTGGTCTCCTTCAGTTGCGCTCCCGATCACACTGGAGTTAGCGTTTTGCTCGGCGTAAAGCTTGCCGTTCACATAAATCTGCAGCAAATCGCCGGAATAAACGGCGGCGACATGCTGCCACTGCCCGGGAACCACCGCTTCCGTTTGATCGCGAGTAATCACTTCGTCCGGATGAGCCTGGAACTTAAACTCTCCGAATTCGAAAAGCAGGCGGAAGTGATCGTCGTATACGCCATACGGGCCACCCGGAGTACCCGACTGGATAACCCGGTGGTTGCCGTTTGGCGGTTCGTTGACATAGAACCAGACGGAAATAGTCATCTCGGTGGTCAACTGGTCGAACCCGTTCATCGTCGGGATGACGATGTAGTTTTGGCCGGGTTGGATTTGGGCACCACAGTCGAAGCGCCCTTCAGCCCAGCTCGGATTGACAAAGCGGCCGTGATTGCCGTAGGCGGAGTAGTCGCGGATGAAGTCGCCTTCGCACTCGCCGATGAGCCATGCGCCGACGACGTGGTTCGCCAGCGGATGCGGAGTGGCGTCTACCTCGACGGAGCGTTGTTCTTCACCGAGCGCGCTGACCGCTGCAACGACATAGTAGTAACTCTCGCCTTCGGTTAAACCTTCGTCGATATAGTTGGTATCCGTGGTCGTGCCGATGAGTTCGTACGGACCGCCAGGCTGGTTCGAGCGGTAAATGCGATACTCTGCCGCGCCAAACGAGCCGTTCCAGCCTAGCAGTGCCCGATCCAGCACGCCGTAGGCACCAAAATTCGTCGGCGGTGCGAGTTCCGGAGTCGTGAATGTACGATCGTCGCTGTGCACGATATTCCCTTGCCAGTCGTACACGACAACACGGAAATGGTACGTCGTAGCGGGCAGGAGTCCATGGATTACATGCCGATGGTTCGTGTCGAGGGAAACGATGTCTTCGGTGCGCTGGCCATACGTGGCGTCTTCACCCCATTCCACGTAGCTCATGCCGGGCCCGTTGGTACGAAACGTAATTTCCCAGCCGAGCCGTTCGCCTACCTGAGCGGTGATGTCGCCGACGATTTGCGGCGCCGCAGCGGCCACTGCGCTTCCCAGCAGCAACACGGACAAAGCAACCCATATGTATGATAATCGTCTCACGACATGACAACCTCCTTGGGAATTTGGTCGAGACGGCGATGGTTCCAGCTTAGATGATGTTTGTTCAGGGCCAACTTGTGAAAACGCGAGCAGGAGATGGAAGCAGGAGAAACAAATCGTAATTAGACGGAATTCGGAGGGATCACCCTTTGATTTAAAGTTAAACAAATATTCGTCCGTTTGAGGCGAATTCCTTTCGCAATTTCAGGTTGATGAAGGTTGAAGGCGAGGCCTACGCTGAAGCGGAAAATGCCACATGCAAGGAACGAAGCCAACATGAACCAACGTGTCCATCAAGGTTGTGAACCATGCCGCCCGTGGCAAACGGCCCTGGCCAAAGTACAGGGCAGTGCGACGCGGAGGGGTGAGGGCGAGGTGCGAACGGCATGGTTCTCGTTGCGCACCGCAGCGATCGCGTCGCTTTTCACGGCGCTTGCCATCGCATTGATGACAATGGCGACCGTCGGTGTATTCAGCATAACCGCTGCGGCGGAAACGGACCGAGGTTTCCGCACGCTTTGGTTTGAAATCCAAGTGATCGATGCGGAAACGGGACGTGGAGTGCCGCTGGTCGAACTGCGCACCACAGACGGGGACTTGTATGTGACCGACAGCGCTGGTCGGGTTGCTCTGCTGGACTTGAGCCTGATGGGGCAGCGTGTATATTTTCACGTGAGCAGTCACGGTTGCGATCTCCCGGCCGACGGATTTGGCTACAAAGGCAAGGCCATCGACATTGAGCCCGGTGGAAAAGCCGTCATCGAAATCCAACGGATGAACATCGCCGAACGACTGTACCGCGTCACCGGTCGGGGCATTTACCGAGACAGCGTTTTGCTCGGCTACGATGTGCCCCTTCGTCAGCCTCTGATCAACAGCCAGGTGGCCGGGCAGGATTCCGTTCAAGCTGTCGTACACAACGGCCGGATCTATTGGTTCTGGGGCGATACTGACCGTGTCAGCTATCCATTGGGCAACTTCCGCACAACCGGAGCGGTCTCGGAGCTGCCGCAAAACGGCGGGCTCGATCCTTCACTCGGCGTCGATTTGCATTATTTTACAGATCCGTCGACGGGTTTCGTGCGCTCGATGGCGCCGCAGCCGTCCGCTGCCGGCAACCTCATGTGGATCGACCGGCTCATTTCGGTTCCCGACGCCGACAGAGTACAGCGTTTGGTGGGACGCTATTTCCAACAGGCCGGCCTCGACAAGAATGTAGGAAACGGTTTGCTCGTGTTCAACGAAGAGCTCGGGATGTTTGAAATCCTCCGGCAAGACCTCGATCTGAGAGAGCCTTGGCAGACAACCCGTGGTCACAGTACCGCCACGCATTATTACGATCCCGAAACCGGCGAGCCGTACTGGCTGTTTGCGCGTCCCTGGCCCGTGATACGTGTAGCGGCGGTGCAGCAACCCGAAGCCTACGAATCGTTTACGCCTTTACAGCCGGGCACTTCATTTCGTGGTGCCGACACGCTCATCGAACGAAATGCCGCCGGTGAAGTCGTTTGGGATTGGAAGCCCAACACGGAACCGATCAGCCAGCAGCAGGAAAAAATGCTGATTGAGTTCGGGCTCCTGCGTCCGGAAGAGGCACGCTTTCAGCTGCGAGACGTCGACAGCGGCGATGAAGTTGTCATCCACGGCGCTTCCGTGCGTTGGAACGAGTACCGGCAGAAGTGGATCATGATCGGCAACCAAGTCGGCGGACGCTCCTCCTATTTGGGCGAAGTGTGGTATGCAGAGGCCGACTCGCCTACCGGCCCTTGGCGCTGGGCGAAACGCATCGTCACGCACGACGGCTATTCGTTCTATAATCCGACGCAGCACGCATTCTTCGATCAAGAAGGCGGTCGCTACATTTACTTCGAAGGCACGTACACCAACCAGTTCACCGGAGGAACGCCTCCGACACCTCTGTACGATTACAACCAAATCATGTACCGTTTGGATTTGGCGGATCCACGGCTCACCCTCCCCGACGGGCCGTAGGGATGAGTCGCAGGTGATTTGCAACGGCTCATCAGAAGGGTGGCTCATGGCGGGTTATGGGGGGGCATGACTGGTCACGGTCGGTCAAGGTTGGTCACGGGGTTACGGGGGCGCGGGGGAGTGACCGCCGCATCAATGGAGTTTGCCTAAAGAAATGGTGCGGTTGGAATTTGTCGGGTGGTGGGGAGCCGGATGTGGAATCAGGCTGCGAAACGGGGGCTGGAAGGTGTTGAGCGTAATGGAGGACT
>CALKAQ010000014.1 GCA_937983075.1 uncultured bacterium
CCAAAATGAACTCTGCACCATCCGAAACGCGGCTAACCCAGTCTTCCAACGCTTCCGATAACCCTACGGGCGCGTTTTGACCCCCTGGTGGCTCCGTGGGCGCGTTTTCCGCCGTCAAGGGCACCGATGCACCTTGCTGGCCCGATTCGCGTCCCGTGGCGGCGGTTCCTCGGCCTTGGCGAACGAGCGGGCCACCTCAGCGGGCAACCGACACCCGTACTTGTCAACGGCAGGCCGGAAATACTCCATGATCCACGTCAGGCACTGTCCTGGTGTCAACCAGTGAAACTTGAGCTGCCCCACGAGCGCGTACATACCGGCAGAGCGGTCCCGCCCCGACTGGTTGTAGTAATCACGGAGCTTGAGCAACAGACTGGATGGTTCGAACCCTTCGGGCAGCGGTTCGGGTGTGATCGCCTCGGCTGTGATGCCGGCCGGTTGTAGGACTTCCCCGACGATTCCCAACCGTTGTTTCAGTTCCTCCAGCGTCCATGGCGTGAAATCCGAATCCTCAACGGTGACGAGTACCGGCTGACCGCCATGCATCACCTTGGGCTTCAGGTTCAAGCTGCCCGGAAGCCGCCCCAACGACTCCAACGACCACTTCGTGTCGCCCCCGAGCCGGTCAGCCAGCGCTTTTCCGAGCCCTTCGGCTGCGGCCACGTCGATCGGCTCTTCCAGTGCGACGTAGAGGTGCCGGTTCTGTCCGGAGTGGACTACGAAAGGATTCAGTACACTCAGTAGCTCTGGATCGCGGCATGGACCGTCGAGATCAACGAACAACCAGCGCGGCAGCAGGACCGCTTGTTTCTTGCGCCCTGCGGTCGTTCCGAAGAACATCTGCGGTGTGATGTAGAGATCGGCTTGCGGATCGACCGCTGTGGCTTCTGCGGTTGCCTGCCACAGCTTGTCTCGCTCTTGCGGCCATGAGAACGCCGCTTGACGGAACTCGCTGTGCTCATAAGCGCCGCTTGCGGAGAGGTGGGGTGCGATGCCGAAACAACACCAGACATACCCTTCACGGTCACCAAAGATCGTATCGCAAAAGGTGTTGAAGTCATCTTGGCCCTCGGCCTCCGAGGTGGTAGAATCGGACACAACCAATTCCTTTTTCAATTAGCCCCGGTCGGATCGGCACCCTGGCCGGGGTTTTCCCTAGTCCAGACCCCTATGATCTGAACGACACCTGCGGACGAGAAAAGGACCCGCCCCGCCCGCCCGGCAAGCACAACCAAACCCCCCGGGCGGAGACGGGCCGTGATCACCCTCTCGCGACTCTCCTGATCACGCCTCGTTGTCCTAGCGTCAGAATAGCCGCGTAGTCTACAGTGGACAATAATCCAGTTAGGGGTAGACACCGGGTAACACTTATTTGACCCACTCGATCAACGTGGCGGCGTGGTAAGCACAGACGAGATGATTCCCGGAAACTGTTCGAAAGTATGCATCCTCGCAACAGCCATCGGGGTCCTCGTCAAGAAGATGATCGATCGGGCTCGTCCCGCAGCTCCGTCCGTCACAGGACCTCGTTGGCACACCACGACCACTGACAGCTCGAGGTGTTTCTGTTATTACTCGCGCCCCCAGGAAGCGGGGTCGGGCTCGATCGAAGCAATGAACTGTGATGCAGAATACGGTCGTTGCCATTGGACGGTTTCTTCAGAATGTTTAAACGAATCACGTCCACCGCTTTTCAGCCCCTTTCAGGCCCAATCGCTGCATATGAAGACGTTGCTTGCACCGCACTCGCCTTGTGATCTCGGCGGCGTCCAC
>CALKAQ010000015.1 GCA_937983075.1 uncultured bacterium
CGACAAGTTCACGCATGTTGTTCAGTTTTCAAGGACCTGTGATTTCCCTTTCGCTGCGGCCGTTTGTCCGGCCGACTCTTTTATAATAACTCGCTTCGTTTACAAAGTCAAGCCCTTTTTTGTGATTGAGCTTGAACTTTTTAAAGGTGCGTCGTTGTTTCGCTAGGCCAACGGTTTGGCCGTTTTCGGAAACCCCGTGACGCAATTACAGAGTTTAGCACACGGATGCCGTGTTTGCAATGGTTTATTTTGCCATTTTGCACTTTTTTATTGCCCGACCGCTTGATCCATCAGTTGGTGCAATCCGGCCCCCATAAATTCATCAAGCGATCCGCTGCCCCAATTGAGATAAACCTGCGGGATCTCACCCTGTAAGATGATTGTATCCAAAGGGAATTGTTCACGCACACGTATGTCGCTGCTGACCAAAGGCGCAATAACTCGCATATCCAGATCGACCACCAGTTCAATATGGTGTCGTACCTGATTGATCCCAACGGATTCAAAGACAATCTGAAGCTCGGTTCGAATGCCGCCGGCAGGTACAATTTTGGTGGGAACGAGCGGTCCCGTACCGGCGAAAAGCTCGAGTCCCAGCAAAGTGCCCAGCGGTACGGGGATATCTTCTTCCAGCATGTTGTCGAGATTTTGGAGGACGCGCGTTGTCAGCTCCGTTTGAATCATATTGAGTTTCGCCCAATCGAATCGCCACGCCGTTCGCCCGTCCTCACCCTGCAGCGGTTGAATGAACTGTTCTTCGAATGTCCCCATCTGCGCCGTCAGGACTTCTTGCATTGCGGTTGTAGCTGCCCGCTTCCCCAGGTTTTGTACTTGGAGCTCGGCCCACTCCTTCAACGGGCGACTCAACTGTCGATCCACCCACCATACAGTAACGACGCTCAGTAGGACAAAAAAGAATATCCCCCATGTGAGAACGAGACGCGCCCGCGAAATGATCGGACGTCTCGCTCGTTGGTCGCTGTAGAAGACGACCGCTCTTTTGAGCATGCCCACTCCCCCTCCCGTGCTGCACCCTGTTTAAGATATGCAGCCGAGAGAGTGGGAGTGAAGCAATGCGACATTATGATATGAGCGACGCCGGTCGGATGTTACCGCTCGTTCAGGATCCACGCCAAGCCTAATCTTGGAGCCGAATGCGTGCAAAGCGCCTGCGCCCTACCCTCAAGACGGCATTGTCTCGGGCCGGCCAATCGTAAGAGTCATCCGTAATCGTCTCCTCATCGATCTTTACCGCACCCTGCTGCACGAGCCTGCGCGCTTCTGCGTTCGACCCGGCAAATTGCGCTGTGACGATCAGGCGGACAATCCATATGCGCCCGTCTTCCAGCCGTGCACGCTCAAGCACGACTTCCGGCATATCTTCCGGAAGCTCCTGCTGCGCAAATACCCTGTCGAACTCCTCAGCCGCCTTGGTTGCCGCGTCATCTCCATGAAAGCGGCGCACGACTTCCATGGCCAGCCGCCGCTTGACGTCCCGCGGATGATGGGTTCCGGTTTGAATGCCTTTCATCAGTTCATCGATTTCGGCCAAACTCACCGGCGTAATTTGTTCAAAATACATGCGCATCAATTCATCGGGGATCGACATGGTTTTTCCGAACATTTCATTCGGGGGATCATTGAGCCCGATGATATTGCCGAGGCTCTTGCTCATCTTTTCCGTGCCGTCGATGCCAATCAAGATCGGATTGCAAATTCCGACTTGAGGCGACTGGCCAAACTCGCGTTGAATGTCGCGGCCCACAAGAATGTTAAACTTTTGATCCGTCCCGCCGAGTTCAATGTCCGCTCGGACCATAGCGGAATCGTAGCCCTGCATCAAAGGATAGACAAGCTCATGGAGTGAAATCGGCGATTGCTCGCGCATGCGGTTGGCAAAGTCTTCACGCTCGAGCATACGCGCCAATGTCATCCGCGAAAGCAGCTGGATGACTTCTTGAAAGCTCATCTTCGAGAACCACTCGCCGTTATAGTGAACCTCGGTCTTGCTCTCATCGAGAATCTTAAACAACTGGTCGGTATATGTCTTGGCATTCTCCAGAACTTCTTCGTGAGTCAACTGCGGGCGCGCCTTGTTCCGCCCCGAAGGATCTCCAACCGTAGCCGTGTAGTCGCCAATGATCAACACCGCCTGGTGTCCCAGCTCTTGAAACTGGCGCAGTTTCAACACCGGAATGAGATGTCCCAGGTGAAGATCGGTTGCCGTTGGATCCACGCCGAGCTTTACACGCAGCGGCCGTCCTTCCTCGCGGGCTTGTCGTATCTTGTTCTCCAGTTCCCCCTCGGGGAAAATATCTTCCGCTCCACGGGAAAGAATGGCGACTTCTTCTTCCACCGAGAGCTGCTGCCGCTCTACTTCCAAGCCAGTTCCCTCTCTTTCACCAAACGTAGCAGGAATAAAAAGTAAAAAGGGCCTCCCGCCCCAAGGACAGAAGACCGGGTTCGTTGCCAAATCCATCGCATCCGATTTTATCATTCGTCCGAACGCGCGGCAACCTAATGTAGGCATGGCTCCTATCGAACCAGGGGATATGGTATAATTGTCAAGAGTTGGACGCGGAGGTGCTTTATGCGTTGGTTGCGCCCGAAGCGAATACTGACCATCATCGGTCTTTTTCTGGCGGCGTATATTGTCGGAGCCTCTGCTGGCATGGTGGCCGGGTACCTGAGTACGGCCCCATCCTTGGATGAAGTCAACTTTAACCCCGAGTTAAGCACCCTGATTTTTGATATTCACGGGCGTGAAATCGCACGGCTGTATCGCGGCGACGAAAACCGAATTTACGTAACTCTCGATCAAATTCCGCTCACGCTTCAACAGGCCGTCATCGCCATCGAAGACCACCGCTTCTATGAACATTTCGGCATCAGTATCCGCGGCTTGCTCCGCGCTTTGTTCGTCAATATTCGTGAAGGCCGCATCGGCGACGGGAACTGGGCACAAGGCGGCGGAACCATCACGGGCCAGCTCGCTCGCAATGCCTTCCTCACGCATGACCGCACCGTCGTCCGAAAGCTCAAAGAATGGCTTTGGGCGATCCAGATTGAACGCAAGTACACGAAAGACGAAATTTTGGAAACGTATCTTAACGAAATTTATTTCGGGCCGCACACCTACGGCGTCGAAGCGGCAGCCCGCACCTTTTTCGGCAAAAGCGTAAGCGAACTCGACTTGGCGGAATCCGCGCTCCTCGCGGGAGTCCTCAACAATCCCGGCATTTATTCCCCTTTCTATAACATGGACGCAGCTTATCGGCGACGCAACCTCGTGCTCGATCGCATGGCTGAACTCAACTACATCACCAAGGAAGAGGCCGAAGCCGCCAAACAGCAGCCCATCCAAATCATCGAAAGGCAGACCCCGCGATCACAAGCATCATATTTTGTCGATTACATTCTGCACAATTACTTGCTGCCCGAATTCGGCGAGCAAGCCGTCTACGCGGGTGGCCTGCGCGTGTACACAACGCTCGATCTGGACATGCAAAAAGCTGCTGAAGAAGCGTTGAATTCGCTGCTTCCCGCCGGTGAACCGGACAGCTCGGGGCTGCGCCAACCGCAAGGAGCAGTCATCAGCATTGAACCGCGAACTGGTCAAATTCGCGCCATGGTAGGCGGACGAGGCGAAGACCAATTCAACCGAGCGGTTCAAGCCGTGCGCCAGCCCGGTTCGGCCATCAAGCCGTTGATCTATGCGGCAGCATTTGAACAAGGCGTCATTACTCCCGCCATGATTTTTGTCGACGAGCCGCTGCAAATTCCGCTGGTAAACGGCACCGTATATGAACCGAAAAACTTCGATCAACAGTTCCGTGGCCCGATCAGCGTGCGCGAAGCAATCGAACGCTCTATTAATACGATCGCGGTGCAAGTCCTGTTGAACCTTGATCGGCAAGTCAACAGCGCACTTGATTTTATGGAGAGCCTCGGCATTTCAACCCTCGTCCGCGAAGGTCGAAACAATGATTTAGGTCCGGCCATCGCATTAGGCGGTCTTACGCAAGGTGTGACACCGCTCGAAATGGCCGCGGCATTTGGTACATTCGCCAATCAAGGCATTTACGTGGAGCCAACCGCGATCATACGCGTAGAAGCACACGACGGTACCGTCCTCGCTGAACCACGTCCGAAACAGACAGCCGTTGTATCCGAGGAAACCGCTTATTTAATCAGCGATATCTTGCGGGGGGTTTTGGAAGCACCATGGGGCACCGGCAGATCAGCCAGGCTTCCCGGCAAACCGGCTGCCGGAAAAACCGGAACGAGCCAAGACAATCACAACGCCTGGTTCGTCGGCTACACCCCGAATCTCGTCACCGCCGTGTGGATTGGCAACGATCGCCCCAGTTCACTCGGCTTTGGCAGTGGCCGGGCGGCGCAAGTATGGGGCGAATACATGAGCAAAGTCACGGCTAATCACCCACCGACCTGGTTTGAAAGACCGAATGGCATTGTTTCGGTCCGAATCGATACGCAGACGGGGCTCCGCGCACCGGACGGCTGCCCCATCAGCCCTGATGAAATTCGAACCGAGTTGTTCATTCGCGGCACCGAGCCCATGAGCACATCGGAACGTTGCTTGAATGTCGACCCCGAAATTTCTCCGCCGCTGGACGTGCCGGATGCGGTCATACCCGAGCAGCCGGTCGAGCCACCCGGCGTCGGTGGCAGCCGCTCGCTGTTCGAGCGCCTGTTTGGCCGCAATTGACCGTTCACCGCCGCTTGTTGATGTATGGCGGCTGCAAGTTTACAGTTCAACAACGGTCACACCAAGACCGCCTTCCGTGCTGTCCGCGAGCTGAAAATGTCGAACACGGGGATCGGCGCGCAGCCATTCATGTACGGCCCGGCGCAATGTCCCCGTTCCTTTCCCGTGAATAACGCGGACACGCGATAAATTGGCCAATACCGCTTCATCCAAAAACTTGTCCAATTTCTCAAGGCTCTCTTCAACATACAGTCCGCGCAAATGGATTTCGGGTGAGACGTTCATGGCGGTGCGCCGTGCAACGTCTCCCCATCCCCCTTTGCTCAGCGAATCGGTCGCAGGCCTTCTGCTTCGTGTCTTTTCGTTCCCGGCAGGCGCTTCCACGCGTTCCAAATCCGCAATCGGCACGGTGAGCTTCAAGGCGCCCGCCTGTATGAGAACGTGTCCGCCGCCGTCTGGAGGTGACAGCACCTCTCCAACTTGCTGCAAGCTGCGAATGCGCACCCGCTCCCCAGGCTTTACATGATGCAAAGCGGGAGCTTCAGGGGCAACGTGCTTAGGCGCTTGGACTTCTGACCGCAGCTTTTCAGCTTGCTTTTCGAGTGCACGCCGCGCAGCTTCGGCCTCGGCCACCGTCGCTTGTTCGGCACGTTTGCGCAGACGTCCGATCCAACGTTCCGCTTCCAGACGTGCTTCCTTGAGCAGCTGTTCCGCCTCGCGGCGTGAGCGTTCCAAAATTTCTTCGCGCTGCTCGTGCAGCCGTTGACGCGCCTGCACGTATTTCTGCTTTTCTTCTTCCAATTCGGCCCGCAGCCGCTCAGCCGCAGTACGTTCTTGTTCCGCACGCCGTAAATCGGCCTCGACGCGGCGCAAAAGCTCATCTACTCGCTGCTCTTCAATGGACAAGCGCCTGCGCGCACGTTCAATGATCACCGGTGACAGCCCGAGGCGCTCGGCAATCGCGAACGCGTTGCTGCTGCCCGCCACACCGATCGAAAGCCGATAAGTGGGACGCAACGTCGTGATGTCGAATTCGACGCTGGCATTTTCCACACCCGGCTCATTGTACGCAAAGCTCTTCAACTCGCCGAGATGCGTCGTCGCAATGACACGGGCGTCTTTTTGCAGTAAATACTCCAAAAACGCCATCGCCAAGGCCGCCCCTTCGGCCGGGTCGGTTCCCGCGCCGAGTTCGTCCAGCAGTACGAGCGAATGGCGCTCCACACGGCTCAAAATATCGACAATATGCTTCATGTGCGCGGAGAACGTACTGAGCGACTGCTCAATGCTTTGCTCATCACCGATGTCAGCGTAGACACCGGGCACAAGAGGAATTTCCGTTCCTTCGGCCGCAGGCACATGCAGCCCAGCTTGTGCCATCAAAACAAACAGGCCGACGGTTTTCAGCGTCACCGTCTTGCCGCCTGTGTTCGGGCCCGTGATGACAAGAGCACGAAAGTCGCGGCCCAACCAGACGTTGATGGGGACGACTTCTCCGGTCAAAAGCGGGTGACGGCCTTCTCGGATATTCAGCCATCCCTCGCGGTTAATCTCGGGGCGCACGCAATTCCACGCCACGGCAAGCTGAGCCTTGGCAAACGCCAAATCGAGACGAGAACAAATTTCGACAGCGGTCGCAAGCGAATGTTGATGGCTGCGGATTTCTTCGGTCAACTTGCGAAGAATACGTTCGATCTCGCGTTTTTCTTCGCTTTCGATGCGCCTGAGTTCGTTGTTCATCTCGACAATGGCAGCGGGTTCAATGAAGAGCGTGGCTCCGCTGGCGGATTGGTCGTGGAGAACGCCGGCCACCGCATGGCGATGTTCCTGCTTGACCGGAATGACGTAGCGGCCGTCTCGTACGGTGACCAACGATTCTTGCAATACATTCCGCCCCGCGGCCTCGCGTACAATCGACTGCAGACGTTCACGTATGCGCGCTTGCAGCGTGCGAATTTTCCTTCGCAAGCTCTCCAGCTCAGGGCTCGCATTGTCTTTCACCGTGCCGTCCTGGGCGATGCAGCGGCGAATTTCCCGCTCCAGCCCGTCGTGCGAGGTGACGGGACCGGCGATGTCAGCCAATATGCCGTCCTTGGGCGCATGCTGCCGAATATAACGAGCGAGGCGATAGGCATTCGCCGCGGTGTCCGCGACTTGCAGCAGTTGGATCTCATCGAGAATTGCCCCGAGTGCGGCTTGCTGCAAGTGAGGACGGATGTCGGTCAGACCGCCGAACGGCGGCGACATTCCTCCATCCAGCATGTGCAGCGCTTCTGCCGTTTCGGCTTGGCCCTCTTCCACCCAAATCGGATTGGCTGACGGCAACAGCGCAAGAGCCAGTTCTCTGCCGCCGCTGAATGTCGTGTATTCAGCTAATTTTTCCTGGATTTTATGAAATTCCAGCAGTCGCAACGTCCGTTGGTCCATACTGCGCCCTCTCTTTTTCACTTTCCACCGTCACTTGGCCTGATCCATGGCGGCCACCTGCTGCAAGATCGCGGGTGTGAGATCGGTTAAATCTTGTACTTGCTCAACGAACCGATGCCTTCCCGCACCTGCGACAATCGCCGGCACCGGATTTCTGGTATGGGTGCGCGTGGATAGGTCTTCGACGTTCCCGTGGTCCGATGTGATGAGAAGCGTGTCATCGGACCACCGCATTTCCTCGAGAATGCCTCCGATGAGGCCGTCGATACGCTCAAAAAGGGTGATCGCCTCTTCCATATCCTGCTTGTGGCCGGCCCGGTCCGTCAAGAAAAATTCAAACAGCACAAAGTCGTACTTGCGCAACAAACGGGCCAAAATTCGTCCCGATTCCTGCGGTGAACGTATTTCCACCGGATAGCCAAAGGACCGCAATACTTCTCCGGTAATGTCATAGGATATGGTTTCTCCCACGGCATACGAATCGATCAGGCCGAGCTCCACGCCTCCGCTCAAAGCTGCAGTGGTCGTAGCCGAATGGCGGTTTCGGCCGGCTCGACTCTCCGCCCGCTCGAAATATTCTCGGGTGAACGTGTTGGCGAACGTTCCCGACCGTCCCAACTCTTTCAGCTGAAGAAATAGGCTGTGTTCTTCGAGAATCCGGATGAGCGTTGGCGTTGGATACCCAGATTGGTGGTGTCCGAGGATGGCAGGAGCGTTTTTGCCCGTCAAAATGGCCGTTTGCCCCGATGCACTCTGCGGGAGGCCGGGTACGCCCAAACACGCGTCAATCGGCCAAACTTCGGCCAGCGCGGAACGGTGCGGCACATCCGACATCGTCAACCGACGGAGTCCGGTCAATTCCGCCAAATGGGGCATGCGTGCGTGCATGAGCGGATTCTTTTCCGGATCCGGTTCACCTAAGCCCAGCCCATCGACAAAGACGAAAAGAACTGCCACGGTCGTGTTGTCATCCTTCCCTATGGAGCTCGTCCCCGCACGCGCTCCGCTTTGGGGCGCCGCAGCCAATCACGAATTTCGGAGAGCGATCGGCAGTTGAGCAGGTGACGCGGTTCGACCCAGGCTCGTCGGGCTGCCATGAGACCATAGCTAAAGTTGCCGAGTTCATCGAGGCCATGAGCGTCGGAGCTCATCACCAAAGTGACCCCTGCATCGATTGCCTTGCGGGCGTGATCGGCGCTGAGATCCATGCGAGCGGGCGATGCGTTGATTTCCAGCATCGTCCCGGTTTCTGCCGCCTTTTGAATCAAGGCGTCGACGTTGACGGCATAAGGCGGTCGCTGTCCCAGCTTTCTGCCTGTCGGATGGCCAATGACATCGACGTGCGGATGCTCCATGGCCCGCAAAATCCGCGCGGTCATTTCTTCTTCCGACTGCCCAAGAGAGGTGTGAACCGATGCGACGACCAGATCAAGCCGCTTCAGTGCGGCGTCCGGCAGATCGAGCGATCCATCGGGGAGGATGTCGACTTCGATTCCTTTGAGCAGCCATGCGCCTCCGCCTGCGGCATTGAGTGCGTCGATGGCTTCCGCCTGTGCGGCCAGCCGTTCAGGATCCAAGCCGCGGGTGATGGGCAGAGCCGGCGAGTGGTCGCAAACAGCCACATATTCAAGTCCCTTGTCCGCTGCAGCCCGGGCGATTTCTTCGAGCGACATGCGCCCGTCGCTCCAATTCGAATGGACGTGAATGTCGCCCCGAAAATGTTGGACTTCAAGACGTTCGGGCAAAGAACCGGCGACGGCCGCTTCGAACTCACCGCGATCCTCCCGCAGCTCCGGCGCAATGTAAGGCAAGTCGAGGCACCGATAGAAATCGGCTTCGGTTTCCGGATGGTAAACGACATTTTGCCGTTCGTTCGCCAAACGGTATTCATTGATGTGCCAGCCGTGGGAACGCGCCCACTCACGCAAACGCACGTGATGCGCCTGCGAACCGGTAAAATGATGAAGCGCCGTGATAAACGACTGCACCGGCACCAAGCGGATATCGACGGGCAGCCCGCCGATGAGCACCATTTGGCTTTTCGTGTCACCGTCGATCGGCTGTGCGGAGAAACCAGGCATTTCAGCCAACGCCTGACGCACGGTTTGACTGTCGTCACAGCCAACCACCATGTCGATATCCTTGACCATTTCGCAGCCTCGGCGCAGTGATCCTGCCAAAGCCACCCGCTGCACTCCTGGCAAGTTTTCCAGCCACTTGTACAGCTCCAGTGCACGCGGCATCACTTCGCCGATCGGCATCCGTCCTCGCCCTTCCCGCACCTGACGAATGCCCTGGGCGATGCGTTCCTCCGTGCGAGGTCCGCAGCCTTTGAGGGTGCGAATCGTCTTGGCTTCCACTGCGGCTTCCAGTGATTCGAGGTCGCTCACACCGAGCTCCGCAAAAAGGCGGGCAGTCAATTTCGGGCCGACGCCGGGGACGTTCATGACGTCAAGAAGGCCCGCGGGAAAACGCGCCTGCAGCTCATCGTACAAGCGTATGCGACCGCTTGCGAGCCAACTTTGAATTTTCTCCTCGAGTGCAGCTCCGATGCCGCTGATGCTCCGCAACCGACCCCGGGCCGCGATATCCGCGATATCTTCCGTCAGAGCACGAATGGCATCGGCCCCACGCCGATAAGCGCGAATTTTATAAGGGTTTTCTCCAGCGAGCTCCAAATAGTCCGCAATGCGATCGAACACCGCGGCCAACTCGAAATTTCGCATCACCGCTCTCCCTCAACCCGTCACATTACCGCTCATTTAGACGAATGACGTCGGGATCGTCGACGATAAATTCAATCGCCTGATAGACCGTAGGGGACGCGCGCAACATCCAAAGGGCGACAGGCGATTGGGAAACAATGCGGTTGGCGGGCTGCCACGGCACCAGCGATGCAGCGGCGATGAAAATCAGCAGCAGAAGAGCGCTTTTGCACGCGCCCGTCACAAAACCGCCCCACTGATGCAGTCGACGCCCTGCCCGCGAGCGTGCGAGCAAGGCGTCGACTCGAGGCGCCAGTGCAATTCCGATTCCGGCAATCGCTCCGGCCGTTGCAGCGAACGCGACGACATATGCAATACTTTGCTCGACGCCGGCATGGGGATAAATGGCTGCCGCCAGCGCCGGTGCAACGCGAAAGCCGACGACCAAACCGAGCAATGCACCGCCGGTGTGGCACACTTCGATGCCCAAGCCGCGCCGCCGACCCCGCCAGCCACCCAGTAAGATGACAACGATAAGTCCGATGTCTACCCAGGTCATGAACGCTCCTCGCTTTCCAAGGTGACCGTGGGGCCGTGCGCCGACTCACCCGCGCAGCTTTACACCGTATTGTCCCTTGAGCTGGGTCATCAGCTCATTGAGAACGCTTTCGACTTCCGCTTCCTTCAGTGTTCGATCGGACGCCTGAAAAACGAAGGCGTAGGCCAAGCTGCGGTAGCCTTCAGGGATTTGCGCCCCTTGATAGACATCAAACAGCCGATATTCCTTGAGCAGTTCTCCGCCATGATGCGTGATGACGCGTTCGATGTCTTCCGCCGTGACCTCTGCCGGAGCAAGGAACGCAATGTCACGATGCACCGCGGGATAACGCGGTATAGGCGTGAACGTCGTTGCCGCCGCTTTGCCCAACAACGTTTCCAACCCCAATTCGGCGACATAAACACGGTGCGCAATGTCAAAGGCATCGGTTACATCGGGATGGATCTCGCCCAAGACCCCGACGGTTTCACCCTCAACAACCACTTTGGCCGAACGCCCCGGATGCAATGCCGGATGGCTGCCAGCCTCGATGGAATACTCAACGCCAAGTACTTCCAATGCTGCCTCAACCAAGCCCTTGAGATCGAAGAAATCAACCTGACGGCTAGGTTCTCCCCACCCTGTACGATGCACTTCTCCCATCAAGGCGATACCGAGCGTCGTTTTTTCTTCAGGCTGCGCCGTGAGGGGCAACTCTTGCGGCACAAAGACGGATCCCAGCTCGAACACCTGAACCGAAGCGGCCTGCCTGCGTTCGTTGCGTGCCACCAGTTCCAGCAAGTTCACCATCAAGTTGGTGCGCAACAACGACATTTCTTCCGAAAGCGGATTTTGAATCGGAATTGCGCGTCTCCACGCATCATCGGGCGCAAGCTGCAAACGCTCCAGCCCACGCGGACTCATGAATGAATACGTAATGACTTCCGACAGGCCCGCGCCGATCAATCGCTGCCGCAACTGCTCGGTTTGGGCGTCTTCCGACGTCACACCGCCCTGAATGGTGGAACCCTTGGGAAGCGTCGGCTCGATGCGATCGTAGCCATAGATGCGAGCGATTTCCTCAACGAGATCGATTTCGCGGGTGATGTCACGCCGATAAGACGGCACATGCACCTGGAGGCGAGCGTCACCGGTCACATCGACGCCAAAATGAAGCGCCCGTAAACACCGTTTCATCTCGGCCGGAGACATGTCGGTTCCGAGCACTCGATTCACACGTTCGGGCCGCAGGCTGATTTGTCGTTCCGACGCAGAAGTTTCACTTGCATCGGTGACAACGGGGGACGGTTTTCCGCCCGCTACTTCGGCCAAGAGCTTGGCCGCCCGATGAATCGCCCACAACGGCAGTTCCGGATCGAGCCCTTTTTCGAAGCGCAGCGAGGCTTCCGTTTGCATCCCGAGGCGCCGTGCCATTTTGCGGACCGTCGCCGCATGAAAGTTTGCGGCTTCCAACAATACGTTTTGAGTCTGATCAGAAACCTCGCTGTTGGCGCCACCCATGATCCCAGCGATGGCCACAGCCTTCTCTGCATCGGCTATGACCAGCATGTCGGTGTCGAGTTCCCGCTCAACGCCATCCAGAGTTTCAATCCGTTCACCCTCAACCGGTCGACGCACTTTGATTTTCGGACCGGCGAGCTTGGCAAGATCGAAGGCGTGCAGCGGCTGGCCGAGTTCAAGCATGACGTAGTTGGTTACGTCAACGACATTATTGATGGGTCGCATACCCGCCGCCCGCAGACGCTGCTGCATCCAAAGCGGAGATGGGCCGATGGTGACACCCTCGACCACTTGCGCGCAATAACGCGGACAGACGTCGGGTGCTTCAACCAAAACATCAACCGCCGGACCCCCTCGATCGCGCAGTCCTTCCGGTACGTCGGGCAAGCGGAGAGGTGCACCCGTCAGAGCCGAAATTTCGCGGGCAATACCGACCACGCTCAAGCAGTCAGGCCGATTCGGATAGATTTCAAATTCGATTACGGCATCGTCCAGCCCGAGCTGCTCGGCAACAGATTGGCCAACTTCCGCTTCGTCGGGCAGGACGAGCAGTCCCGATGCATCATCCCCGATGCCCAGCTCTTTTTCCGAACAAAGCATGCCTTCGGAGCGCACACCCTGCACCTCGACGATCTGGATGGTTCGGTCGAGTCCGGGCAGCTGCGCGCCGGGCAAAGCGACCGGAACCTTCCATCCTGCCGTTACGACAGGAGCACCCGTAACGGTAGTGAGCGTGCGATCCCCCACGGAAACCTCGCACACGTGCAATCCGTCGGCCGACGGATGCGGTCCGACGCTTTGAATGACGCCGACGACGACATTCTCCAGTCCTTTTCCGGGGTAATGGATGGCTTCAACCTTGGTGCCACTCATGGTCAATCGTTCGGCCAGTTCCTCGGGGTCCCAAGGGACGTCCGTATACGATTCAAGCCAACGATAGGATACCAGCATCAGACGTTCTCTCCTTAAAACTGCCGCAAGAAACGGATATCGTTTTCGAAAAACAGGCGAATATCATCGACGCCGTATTTCAACATGGCAATGCGCTCAACCCCGATACCGAAAGCAAAACCGCCCACCTGCTCAGGGTCGTAGCCGACCATTTCGAGTACACGCGGGTGAACCATGCCGCAGCCCAAAATTTCGATCCACCCTTCGTTGGAGCAGACGCGGCACCCATCGCCATCGCAAATAAAACACGAAATATCCATTTCAGCACTTGGCTCGGTGAAAGGGAAATAGCTTGGGCGGAAACGCACACCGCGCTCTTTGCCGAAAAGGGCGCGAACAAATGCTGTGAGCGTGCCTTTCAAGTCACCGAACGTAATTTTCTCGTCAATCAACAAGCCTTCGACTTGATGGAACATAGGCGAATGGGTCACGTCGGCGTCGACGCGATAAACTTTGCCTGGTGCGATGACACGTACGGGTGGGCGCTGGGATTCCATCGTGCGAATTTGTACCGGAGAAGTTTGCGTGCGGAGCAAGATGTCTTCGGAAAGATAAAACGTGTCTTGCATGTCGCGGGCGGGGTGTTCCTTAGGCACATTCAGAGCTTCGAAATTGTAATAATCGGTTTCAACTTCAGGGCCCGTGACCACTCGAAAACCCAATCCGATGAAAAACTGCTTGATTTCATCGATGATCTGCGTCAGCGGATGTCGGGTACCTGCCGGCCAGGCTCGGCCGGGGAGTGTGATGTCTACCCGTTCGGCCTCCAGACGCTTCGCCTTCGCTTCTTCAGCCAACACGGTTCGCCGTTTCTCGAGCTCTTGCTCAAGAAGGCTGCGCACTTCGTTGACAACTTTGCCTAAGCGGGGCCTTTCTTCGGGACTGACTTCGCCCATGCTGCGCAGCAGCCGAGTCAGCTCGCCCTTTCTGCCTAGGTACTTCACACGAGCGGCCTCTAACGATTCCAGGTCGGTCGCCTCGTTGACGGCTTTCAACGCAGCCTCACGAATGTCTTCAATCTGTTGTTCGATGACCAAAGCCATACACTCCCCAGAAAATCGCAAAAGAGAATACGCGGATGAAAGCAAACAAAGGTTGCCCTTCCGTTCACACAGGGACGAAAAGCAACCTTCTACGACAGCGGGAAAAATGACCCAAATCTCCAATAACAGACGCATTATACCATACAGGATGTCTACATTCAACTTGCGAAGGCCGCTGCCCGCGGACACTCATGGGTTCAATGCACTGCAGCGCGTTGACGCAATGCTTCGTACAAGCAAACAGCAACTGCCGTCGCGGCATTGAGCGACTCACCTCCGCCGGGCATCGGTATGTGCGCGATGATGTCCGCTTCTTTGAGCAGACGCTCGGAAGGCCCGTGCGCTTCGTGTCCGACAAGCAGCGCCGTCGGTTCGTTCCACGGGACCTCGTAGAGCGAAACGTCGCCGCGCACATCCAGAGCAATGAGACGCATGTTGTTTTGCCGCAGCTTTCCAATGAGTTCGTCAGGTTGATATACAGCGATAGGCAGACCGAACACGGCGCCGGCGGAAGATCGGATCGCCTTGGGATGTCCCGGATCTACCGTTCCGTGTACAAGTGCGACACCGGTGACACCGACGGCAAGTGCCGTACGCAGCATTGTTCCCAGGTTGCCGGGATCTTGAATGCGGTCGATCACGAGTACGAGCGGTACGGCATCTTGGTGCGAAAAACCGTCGCCCGACATACGAGGTGTCGGAACGACGGCCACTATTCCTTGCGGGGTTCGGGCGTCACTCATTTCAGCGAGCAGCCGTGCGGGCACTTCGTAGCATGCAATGCCCCATTGTGCTGCGCGCTGCAATATGTTCTGAACCCGCGCGTCATTTCCCGATTCAGCGGTGTAAAATATCGTTTCCGGCGGATGGCCGTGGCGAAAAGCCTCCTCAAGTACGCGCACACCTTCAACAAGCCAGCGTCCGGCCTTCGCCCGGCCTCGGCGCTGAAGCAAGGAGCGTGCCTGTTTGACTCGAGGATTCTCGCGACTCGTAATTTTCACCTCGTCCAGCCTCCGCCACTGTGTCAACTGCGAATACGAAATTACAAATGCTGCTTCGCCACCGCAACGAGTTCGGCGAAAGCTTGCTGCTCATGCACGGCAAGATCCGCCAACATTTTGCGGTTCACTTGCACATTGGCTCGCTTCAAGCCATGGACAAGACGGCTGTACGAAAGGCCATGCTGCCTTGCCGCCGCATTGATGCGGGCAATCCACAGTCGTCTGAAATCACGCTTCCGGACCCGGCGGTCGCGATAAGCGTAATTCAGCGACTTCATCACCTGCTGATTGGCAGGACGAAAGATCTTGCTTTTGCGTCCCCAATAGCCTTTGGCCAGTTTCAAAATCTTCTTATGGCGTCGGCGTGTTACAAAGCCACCTTTTGCTCTTGGCATGCCCTGTCCCTCCTCGAATTACCGCTTGCCCAGCATGCGCAGCACGCGCTCGCGATCATTGCCCTGGACAACCTTCGTACCTGAGATGCGCCGCTTGCGAGCCGACGACTTTTTCTCCAGCAAGTGTCGTTTCCAGCCACTGTTTCGCAACACTTTGCCTTTACGTGTCACCCGGAACCGCTTTGCGGCACCACGGTGGGTTTTCATTTTTGCGGCCACTTCCATGCTCCTCTCTGCATGACCATATAATAAAGAGCGGGTGTACAGCATACACCCGCTCCGCAAAACAAGCCCGAAAAGACCTTTTTCGCGCACGTAAACCGGTGACGAGCCGGCGTGTACCTCGGCGGTTTCAACCGTGAGGTGAGAAGCGGGCAGCTTCTACTTCGTCATTCGTCTTCAATCAAACTGCTTTGTAGTATACCACGCCTGAGGACGAAGGTCAATTTTCCTCCGGATCCAACCGTTTCGTACGAATTTCTTCCACGATGCGTTCCACGAAAGCCGCCACGGGCATGGTTCCCAAGTCACCGATCTTGCGGTGGCGCACCGCCACTTCCCCGTCCTCCATTTCGCGCTCACCGACGATGAGCATGTACGGTATCTTCTGTACCTGAGCTTCCCGAATCTTATATCCGATCTTTTCATTCCGCGTGTCGACTTCAACCCGCACGCCGGCATCCTCCAACTGTGCCTTGACCTTGTCGGCGTACTCGGCGTGTGCTTGGGTGATCGGCAAAACGCGCACCTGAACCGGGGCGAGCCATGTGGGAAACGCGCCGGCAAAATGTTCGGTCAAAATGCCGATGAACCGTTCGATCGTCCCAAAAATGGCCCGGTGAATCATAACCGGCCGCTTTTCTTTTCCGTCCTGATCGACATACGTTAAGTCGAACCGCTGCGGGAATTGAAAATCAAGTTGTACGGTAGCGCATTGCCACGAACGACCTAATGCATCGGTGACGTCGAAATCGAGCTTCGGCCCGTAAAACGCCCCGTCTCCCTCATTGATCGTGTACGGCTTGTTGAGTCGTTCCAAAGCGCGGGCAAGCGCAGCTTCAGCCTTATTCCACGTTTCAATGTCGCCGATGAAATCGTCGGGACGCGTCGAGAGCTTGATTTGATAAGACATGCCGAAGGTGGAATATACCTCGTCCACAATTTCCAGCACGTCGGCGATTTCGTCTTCGATTTGGTCTTCACGCACGAACAAGTGGGCGTCATCTTGGTGGAAGCCGCGCACACGCAGCAGCCCGTGCAGCGTACCCGACAATTCAAACCGAGACAAAGGACCGTATTCGGCGAGACGGATCGGCAAATCGCGGTACGAGCGCGTACGGTTCTTGTACAGGAGACAGTGGGCCGGACAGTTCATCGGTTTGACCCCCATGGTCTCCTCTTCGGTCTCGATGATGAACATGTTCTCGCGGTAATGATCCCAGTGTCCCGACGTCTGCCACAGCTGCGGCCGGAAAATCCATGGCGTGGCGACTTCTTCGTAACCGTGGCGTTCTTGAATTTCACGTGAGAAGTTTTCTAAAATCCGATACAGCGTTTGGCCTTTCGGATGCCAAAACGCAAATCCCGGCGCTTCTTCGCGGAAGCTGAACAAATCGAGTTCCCGTCCCAACTTGCGATGATCCCGGCGAGCGGCTTCTTCGATGCGGTGGAGATATTCTTCCAGTTCCTTCTTCGTAGGAAACGCCGTGCCGTAGATGCGCTGCAGCATGGGCTGCGACGCGTCACCCCGCCAGTACGCACCCGCAACGGAAAGCAGCTTGAAATGCTTGAGCCGTCCGGTGCTCGGAACGTGCGGGCCGCGGCACAAGTCGACAAACTCGCCCTGTCTGTATACGGTGATCTCACCGTCTTCAAGTCCTTCGAGCAGTTCGAGTTTAAAGCGTTCCCCGCTTTCCTCGAAGAGCTTGATGGCGTCTGCTTTTGAAAGCGGTTCTCGCCGAATCGGCAAATTTTCGCTTTGAATTTTTTTCATTTCCGCTTCGATGCGCGGAAAATCATCCGGAGTAATCTGTACCGGACATTCGATGTCATAATAGAACCCGTTTTCGATCGTCGGCCCGATGGCGAGTTTCGTCCCGGGATAAAGTCGCTTGAGCGCCTGCGCCATCAAGTGCGCGGTGCTGTGACGGATCGTATCCAAGCCGACGGGCGTTTCCTCCGTAATCACGCGAAATTCGCTGCGCCCCGGCGGCAGCGGCTCGCTGAGATCAACGACACGACCGTTCACCTCTGCGACGACGGCATCTTTAGCCAGCCGCGGGCTAATGCTTTGGGCTACCTCTTCAGCGGTTGTTCCCAATGGAAACTCTTTTTCCGATCCATCAGGCAAAACAACTTGCACTGCACTCATCGTTTTCATCTCCTCACCAACGCTCTTTCGAACAGCCGCTCCAGCACGCTGACCGAAAACAATAAAAAAACGCCCCGTCTTGGGGCGAGGTTGCTCGCGGTTCCACCCAAGTTGGTACAGTGCCTTGCCTGTACCCACTCGTTGATTCAAGGAGAGGTAACGGTCTCCACCCGGCGCGGCTTACTGAGCAATGAATGGACGCCGTTCGGCCTGCAGCTCGGAGGGGGTATTCACAGGGGCTCACCGCAGCGGGCTTCCAACCTTTGGCCTCGCCTCTCTGGAGCGGCTGCCGTTCTGCTACTCGTCCTCGTCATCGCCGTTCGGGGACATTGTATCCCGGCATGTACGCTGTGTCAACCACGTCGGCTTCATGTGCCGGAAAGATGCAACACAAGCGCCTGGATGAAGCCAATGACGCCGCCCAAAACGGCTCCCAACCATTCAATGTAGCGTAGCTCTGTGGAAGCGACTTGGACGACAAGGCGTTCCAATTCATCAAGGTCGAAATCGAGCACCTTTTGTTCGACGATCTTCGCAATCGGCAAGCCGTCTTGGATTTTCTCCACCATCTTGGCTTCCATTTTTTCCACCAAATCGGCCGTTTCGCGACGTGCGAAATCACCGACGTAGCTTTTTACGGCGGACGCGATCGGGCGCGGCACAAATCGGGACAGTGACGCCGAAAGCCGTTCTTCAATATGGTCCGCGACGGCATCGACGACTTCTTCTTTGTAACCGTTTTGGATCAGATGGCTGACAAGAACTTCGGACGACATGAGATCTCGTTCAACCGTCTCGCCGATGGAACGAGCAAGGTCGGCTTGACGCTTCGGCACCAGCCCTTGAATTTGCCAACCGAGCAGAGGAATGCGCAATGGCTGACGCGGATGGAACAGCATGCGTACGGCAACAAGATTCGTGATCCAACCGATGACCGCACCAATGAAGGTGAGAAAGATCCATCTCCACCACACCAACCGCGCTCCCCTCCTTTCGTGGCCCGGGCTTTCTGCCGTAGCTTGCCCATTGCGACGGAAACGCCATGCCAACTCACATAACGTATTATAGCGTAGGCCATGCAACGCAAAACGCTCATCGGCGACATCCAGACAATGAACGCAGTCCAAGCCGGCGGTCAGCAGGAGCTCTGCCTGCATGAATCCAACAGTAGGGTAAGCGGACGCGGCACACGCTCACTGCAAATGAGAAGAAGTGTCGGAGAACCGGCATAAGGAGGTCAACACACGTGAGGGCAATCGGGAACCTGCTGTGGATCTTGATGGGCGGGGGCTTGATGGCGCTTCTGTGGTGGATTGCAGGTATCCTGGCTTTCGTGTCCATCGTCGGGATTCCCTGGGGGCGCGCTTGCTTTACGATAGGAACCTTCACCTTTCTCCCGTTCGGGAGAGAAGCGATCGATCGGAAGGTGCTCACCGGAAGAGGCGACCTCGGAACAGGAGCAGCAGGATTCATCGGCAACGTAATTTGGTTTGTCTTAGCCGGGTTTTGGCTTGCCATCGGACACACTTTGTCAGCGCTGACTTGCATGACTACCATTGTTGGGATTCCTTTCGGAATCCAACACCTGAAGTTGGCCGGAATCTCGATGGCGCCGATTGGCAAAACAATTGTCACTGTCGAAGTTGCTGATGCGGCAAGAAGAGCTTTCGCAGAAAAATATGTTGATTCTCTCCAAAGATAATCCGATATCCTCGTTCCTCACAAAATTTGTCGCACGAAATCCGATTTTGCCCGCCGTGGTCAGCGAGCATATATAGCAAAACGCCCTCCGGAAACAAGCTCCAGGAGGGCGTTTTCTTGAATGGTGGGGAAGCGCGGACTCGAACCGCGGACCTTCACGATGTCAACGTGACGATCTAACCAGCTGATCTACTTCCCCGTGTTGAGTGCCGTCATTGTTAAGCGGCACTCAACCTTGATGGAGGCGGCACCCAGATTCGAACTGGGGATAGAGGTTTTGCAGACCTCCGCCTTACCACTTGGCTATGCCGCCGAACAATGATGATAGAGAAAAAATGGAGCGGGCGACGAGACTCGAACTCGCGACCCCAACCTTGGCAAGGTTGTGCTCTACCAACTGAGCTACGCCCGCATCAACTGGTGCCAAGGCCCGGAATCGAACCGGGGACACGCGGATTTTCAGTCCGCTGCTCTACCAACTGAGCTACCTTGGCCTATTTTCCAAGGCCGCAACACTTCTCATTATAACACGGATTGTTAACCATTTCAACCCCAAGTGCTTGGCCTTTATTTATTTATTTTTCAACGTGCATCGCTGAATTGCTGCTCCGCAGTTCCTGACTGCATTAGTCATTTTATGCTCTTTATCCGCCGATGTCAACCCCTTTTCTTAAAAAAATTAACTTACCCTGGAGACAACAGCAAATGGGCTTGCGGCGGGCAACCGACGGTGCTACACCTTAGTGCGCTCACTCCTTCCGCTACTGCAAAAAGACGATGACAAACGCATATCCCATGCTAAAACCAAGCGCCAAGCCAAACGTAATCAAAAAAGCATAGCCCAACCAGCGCAGCATGTTCCGCTTCCGCCTTTCGTTGCCCTTCCCGGCCTCGTGAAATTACAGCTCGATGTCGGCGACGGTACCTCATTCATCAACTATTCAGCGTGCGCTTGCCATTATTATACCTCTCGGGAACGCATGAAACCATCCTGCCCCTCCCTGGCTCCGAAAACGCTGTACCCCGTGAAACAGCGAAACCTTGCAGCCAACGGTTCCGAAATTAAGCTTGACTCGGCCTTTCTTCATCCGCCACTTTGAGACCGCCGTTCTTTCTCTGAGCAAACGTCTTTTCCAACGGTTTCAGGCGTTCACCGTTGAACTCGTCTTGAATGCCTAGACGCCGCAAACCGATTTTAATGTATTTTTCCTCGAGCTCGATGCCGATGGTCTTTCTCCCGAGCCGCTGCGCTACCGCCGATGTGGTGAATGTCCCAGCAAACGGGTCCAAAACGAGGTCACCCGGATTGCTGCTGGCACGAACAATACGCTCCAGAAGGGCTTCAGGTTTTTGTGCAGGATGGTCTTCGTACTCCGGCATGCGATAGCGAACCCGCGGGAACTCCCAAACATTCCCGGGAACCTTGGTTGAATTGTATACGGCGGGTACAGGCTTGCGATAGTCAATGAGCTTCCTCCGAGCGCCGGTTTTAGCTTCGACACGAATATCATCCGCGTTGAATGTGTAATTCTTCTCGTCCTTTACCGCAAACAGTATAGGCTCGTACAGAGAACCAAAATGCGTGCGCGCCTGTACCCCAGAACTGTCGTAGTACCACACAATGCGTGATTTAATCGTCATGCGGTTCCTCAGATACAAATCGAGATAGGGCATGCATTGCGTACTGCACATCACGTACATGCTTCCGTTCGGCTTCAATTTTTGAATACAAAGGTCAAGCCACCGATAACACCACTTGACGTATTCCTCTTCGGACGGCCATTTGTCGCTGAAGTTGGCAAACCGTTTGCCGATGTTGTACGGCGGGTCCGCAAAAATGAGGTCAACGGAAGCGTCCGGAATGTAGTCGGTTAACACGTTGAGGGCGTCGCCCCAATATATGAGGTCGCTGCCCTTCTGAAAAACTGCCACGTCGTTGCCAGTCATATCGGGCCTCCTAATTTCACTGCACTTTCACAGCCTACAATAGCAGTGGAAGAAATCGTCTTCAAGAACGAGCTCCCTTAAAATAACATTGAATTGCGACATCATCCGTTGCATTTGACGTCCAAGCCATTCTCAGATATAATAGGTTCTGCTTGCGGGGTTAGCTCAGCTGGTTAGAGCGCCTGCCTTACAAGCAGGAGGTCATTGGTTCGAGTCCAGTACCCCGCACCACACGGAACCCACCATTCAAATGAATGGTGGGCATTTTTGTTTTGGCCTTGAAAAACACTCCAGCAAACCGCACTTTCCCATGCTGCATACTAGTAGCGTTCAAGCGTCGCTCGATTCATCCTAAGAGGGAGCGGAAAAGACGCTATGCGCAGCATCTGGAAAGGCTCAATCAGCTTCGGTCTGGTTCATATTCCTATACAGCTCTACACCGCTACTTCTGAGAAACAAGTGCGATTCAATCAACTGCACCGAGTTTGCCGTACACCCATTCGCTATGTCAGGCATTGTCCTACGTGCGACATTCCGGTCGAGCCGGAACATATTGTCAAAGGATTTGAATACGAGCCCGACCGTTATGTTCTCATTGAACCGGAGGACCTCGAAACGCTGCCCCTCCCGACCCTGCGCACCATCGACATCTTGCATTTTGTAGATCTGGATGAGGTTGATCCGATCTACTTTGGCAAGACGTATTACATCGAACCGCAAGAGCGAGCCGACAAAGCGTATGGGCTTTTATATCAAGCCATGCGTGATGCGGGCAAAGTAGCCATCGCAAAGGTGGCGCTGCGCAGTAAAGAATCGTTGGCGACCGTCCGGATTTATCGGCACGTACTTGCTCTTGAGCTCATGTACTATCCCGACGAAATTCGCTCTGTCGACTCGCTGCGCGGCATGCGGGAAGCGCCCCAACCGCGCGAAGCGGAAATGCTCATGGCCCGCCAACTGATTGAAAGCCTATCCGTCCCGTTTCAACCGGAACAATATGAAGACGCTTACCGTGAGGCTCTGCTCGCCCGCATACAACAGAAGGCCGGCGAAGATCGTGGCCTTGTTTCCCCCGACCGCCCGGTCGGAGCTGAAGTTGAAAGCTTGCTGGCTGCGCTCGAAGCGAGCTTGGCGGCGGCGCAGCGGGGCACCGCCCAACAAGAATCTCAGTCAAACGTGCCGGAGCCAACGCCTGTACGATGAAGCTTCCCCATGTGGTCGAACCGATGCTCGCCGTACCGGGTGACCCTTTTGATTCTGCCAGCCACATTTTTGAACCCAAATGGGACGGCATTCGGTGCATTGTACACAAGGACGATGCGACAAGCCGGCGCGTGCGCCTGCAAAGCCGAAACCTCCGTGACATCAGCGCACAGTTTCCTGAGCTGACCCGGTTGACGTATTGGTCGGATCCCGGTCCGTGGATTTTGGACGGTGAAATCGTTTGCCTGGACGACAGCGGACGCCCGTCCTTCGATCACGTACGTGACCGCCTCCTGCTGAAAAGCGAGCGGAATATTCGCCTGGCTCAAAAGCATAACCCGGCGGTTTTTGTCATTTTTGACGTGTTGTTTCACCGCGGGCAAAGCGTCATGACCGCCCCGCTGGCAGAGCGCAAGAAGATCATTCAGGACGCTTTCCGTGCCGAACCCGGCGTGCTGGTTTCTCCGTGGGTTGTGGAACGCGGTTTAACTTATTTTGCCCATCTTGCGGAACAACATTGGGAAGGAATGGTCGCCAAAGACGTCAACAGTCCTTACACGCCCGGGAAACGCTCTCTACACTGGATCAAAGTGCGGCGCACGCAGCACGAACGTTTCTACATTGTCGGATGGGTGCCGCGCGGGAAAAACGACATAAGCTCCTTGGCCCTGGCGCAGCCCACAGGCGAGGCCGTTTCCGACGTATCCCGCTACAAATACGTCGGGCATGTCGGCACCGGTTTGCGCACCAACGAAAGAGAATTCTTGGCGGCATTCCTCCGGCCCGATCCGAGCATGGCAGAGCGGCTTGAAAATTTACCCACCGGCCGTGAGATCAAAACCACCATATGGACGCGGCCGATCCTGCAATGTGAGGTGGAATTTTTGATGTGGACTCGCAGCGGACTCTTACGCCATCCGGTATTTCGACGGCTGTTGCCCCCGACGGCTGATCACCGATGACGACCGTAGAAACCACGCGCATCGGCGGCCGTCGATTGAAACTGACCAATTTGGACAAGCGGCTTTGGCCGCGTGACGGCTTGACCAAAGGCGATTTGATTCGCTATGTCGTTTCCGTGGGTCCGACATTGCTCCAATTTCTGTCGGGACGTCCTTTGACCGTTCGCCGATTTCCGGATGGAATCGACAGCGAAGGGTTCTACCAGAAAAACTGTCCCAGCTATGCACCGGATTGGATTCCAACGTATGCGATCGCCAGCGAAGACGGCGCTGAAACGCGGTATATCATTGCGGAAGAACTCGCGACGTTGGTTTGGTTGGCGAACCAAGGGGCGATTGAGTTCCATCCGTGGATGTCACGCATCGAAGCTGTTGACCGCCCGGATTACGCAGTGATCGATTTGGACCCGGGAGCCGGCGCTTCTTTCGACGATGCCCGCTATGCCGCCGTCCTGACGAAGCGTTGGCTCGATCGGCTCGGCTTGCGCGGCTTTGCCAAAACGTCGGGTGCGACCGGCATCCACATTTATATCCCCTTAGCGGCACAATACGATTTCGCGACAACGAGCCAATTCATTGGTCTGTTGGGAAAACTTGTCGCCCAAGACGACCCAGCGAGAATCACCACAGAGCGTCTCGTTCGCAACCGACCACCGGGAACCGTTTATTTTGATCATTTACAAAATCTTCCGGGCAAGACGATTGTAGCTCCGCTATCGCCGAGGCCGGTTGACGGCGGAATCATCTCAGCGCCTTTTGCATGGGATCATTTGGATTCCGTTCAGCCCAAATGGTTTACCTTGATCAACTTTGCGGAAGCGGCCACCGTGGCGGCGCAATTGGCGTACGCTCTCACCCATTTCCGACAAACCATCGAAGGCGCGCTGAACAAAGTACGCGCTCTGGTTTATAGCGCGCCGTATGTTTGATCAGACTCATTCAGCGAGTTCTTTGGTTAATGCCACCTCATCAGCGGCTTCCTCTCCCAGCTGCAGCGTCGAGTCAAGCCCTTCCGTTGCGGCCGCCGGTATTTGCTCCAGCATTTGTAGGCCTTCGGTAAACAGCTGCCGCAGCCGCTGACGAAACCGATTTTCTTCACGCTGCAGCCACTCCACCTGACGGCGCATCGCCGCCGTATCGCGTTCTGCGGCTGCGATGATTTCCGCAGCTTTGGTTCTCGCAGCCTGGATGATCGACTCAGCCTGCATTTCGGCAGCCCGCTTGACATCCTCACCCGCTTGTTTGGCAAGTTTGATCGCTTCGTCGGTATATACGAAATGCTCCTGATGCTTGCGCAGCTGAGCCTCTTTCTCCTTCAGTTGTTCGCGGAGCTCTTTGTTTTCCTGGTAGAGCGCTTCGTACCCCTTGACCACTTTTTCGATAAACGCATCGACTTCAGCAGGCTCGTAGCCCCGAAATACGCGGGTGAATTCCATTTCGTGAATTTCACGTGGTGTGAGCACGGACCTCTCCCTCCGTCAGTCAATCTAAAACATGCGCTTCAACACAACCGCTACACGTCCTTTGCGAGTTTCTCCCTGCACAGACTCTACGTGCACCCGTCCTCGGCCGCGAATGGAGATGATATCGCCCTCAGAAACGGCTGCAGCAGGGTTCGTTGTCAATTTCCAATTCAACTTGACGCGTTCTGTCCGAATCTCCCGTGCCATTTTGCTCCGCGACGTACCAAAGCCTGCTGCAGCCAGCGCATCCAGGCGCATGGACGCTACGGTTGCACGAATTTCCTTCACCCGTTCCGGTTCAACGGCCAAGCGCTCGAAGTCAATGGGCTCGACCGTGACACGTGTCCGTCCGACGTGCGTAAAGTTCGCTTCAATGAACGTTTGCAGTTCACGTGCAACGAGCACCTGAAATCCGTCGTCCTGCGGCAGCAAATCGCCCACTTGACGGCGCTCGATACCAAGCCCCAAAAGCGCCCCCAGACATACTCGATGCCCGGGAGGCTCCGGGAAGTCGCCTCGTATTTCGAGTGCACTGATGGGTGTTTCCAACAAGTCGACCAAATAATAATCCGGAAAGACAAGATAACGCTTGCGTTCTGCCTGGCGGTAGCCTCCGTAGCTTCGATAATGCACCCGGGGGATACTGCCGAGCACACCTTCAACGATTTCAGCTTCCCGTGGATCGAGAAAATCCGTCGGCACAGGCGATTCACGTTCCATGGCCTGCTCCGCCAGATCGAGCGCACGAGCGCCGAGCATTCGCTCGGCATCGTCAGTCAAGTGCGCCAACAGTCGTTTTTTCTCCATTCTACATCACCAGAAAAGACGCACCAAGAATGTAAGTACGATTTGACGGACAAAATGGAGCACCGCGAAGACGAGAATCGGCGAAAAGTCAAGTCCACCCATCGGCGGAAGGAGTTGGCGAAAAGGGCGCATCACCGGCTCCGTGATCTCGTAGACAAAAACGATGAGCGACCGTACGAACGGATGGCCGGGATTTGGACGTACCCAAGAGAGGATGATCCTCGCCAGCAAAATCCACAGGTACACCTCGAAGAGGTTGTCGACCAACTTCACGACAAAGTAACCCAAATCAGGACTCCTTCCCTAATTCTCTTGCACGCTCTGTCGCTGCCTGAACCGCCCGTGAAAAAGCTGCTCGCACGGCCCGGTCTTCAAGCTCCTGAAGACCACGCGCCGTGGTACCTCCCGGAGATGTAACCTGTTCCCGCAGAACGGCCGGATGCTCTCCAACATGCAAGCGTTCTTTGACCCACTTGCCGGCTCCGGCTACCGTCTGGCTTGCCAGGCGCAACGCAACGTCACGCGGCAGACCGGCCGCGACCGCACCGTCGGCCAGCGCTTCGATGATCATGCAAACATATGCAGGCCCGGAACCGGAAAGACCGGTGACGACATCAAGCTGTTCTTCCGGAAGAACCATCACCTCGCCGACCGCTTGAAACAGTTGAATCACCGGCTCAGCATCAGCGGCGGAAGCAAATCGTCCTTGGCTCACTGCGATGGCACCCTCGCCGATTAGGCAAGGTGTGTTGGGCATCACCCGAATAACTTTAGGTTCCCCGCCGATTCGCGCCTCAATGAATGAAGTGGTTATTCCTGCCGCAACTGAAACGATCAGTTGGTTCGTCCGGACCAAGGGAGCCGCATCTTGAAGGACATCGCTCATGTGCTGCGGCTTCACCGCGAGAACAACCATATCACCGACAAAAGCTCCCGCCATGTCTTCGGCTGTCTGAATGCCGTAGGTTTTCCGAAGTTCTTCCAAACGCCGGCGCCGAATGTCGTAGGCGAAAACGCTTTCGGGCGCGACGACGTTTCGGGCAATGGCACCTGCGATGATCGCTTCCGCCATCGCGCCGGCACCGATAAAACCGACAGGCCCTTGGAGCCGTTCTTGCTTGTTCGTCACTCAGGTTCCTCCTTGACGGGAACGTGAAAGTGCTCATCAACTTCAACTCCCGGAGGAGCCAGCAGAAAAATGTTCTTGTTCAACCGCTGAATGTCCCCGCCGAGCGTATAGATGGTGCCGCTCATAAAGTCGAGCACCCTGCGTGCCGTCTCACGGTCGGCCTTTTCCAACGACAAAACCACCGGTTCAAGCTGTTTGACACGATCAGCAATGGATTGGACATCGTCGAAAACTTGGGGCTGGACGACAGCCACTTTGAACGGCTGCAGCGGTTCCGGTTCAACGACGTCCACGGCAGCCTCGGCAGGCCGGTGCTTCGGACGAGCAGCAACCTGGGAAGGTGGTGACGTGGGAGGTTCTTGCAGAGGCATTCGGGACTCTTCTTCCACAGCAACCGCCAATTCGTCTTCTTCGATGCCTATGAAACGGAGGATCCGGTCAAGAAACCGTTTTTTCTCGCTCACAGCCCGTGGGCCCCCTATAGTGGTTTAAGCTACGCAAAAATGGCCGATCCAACACGTACGTGCGTTGCTCCTTCTTCGATGGCAACTTCGAAATCGCCGCTCATCCCCATGGAGAGGATTTGGCATGTGACATTGGGCAACCGCAGTTCGTTCAAACGTGCTCCGAGCTCACGCAGCCCGGCGAAAGTGGGGCGCGCCAGTTCCGGATTTTCGAAAAAGGGCGCCATAGTCATTAAACCGAGCACCCGCACGTTCGGATGCTGCGCCGCCGCTTCGGCGAGCACTTCGAGCTCATCGGGTGCGACGCCGTGCTTGCTGGCTTCTCCGGACACGTTGACTTGAAGCAGTATATCGACGGTTTGCTGATCCCCCGCGCGCTGAGCAATTCGTTCAATGAGGGGAATGCGGTCGACGCTGTGTATGAGGTCGAAATGTTTTAAGGCCTTCGAAACTTTGTTGCGCTGCAAGGTGCCAATCAGGTGTCGCCGACACGGGCGCTTGATTTGAGGCAGCTTGGCCTCGGCTTCTTGGATTCGATTTTCGCCGATATCTTGAATCCCGAGCTCGAGCACTTCCTCGATACGTGCCGCATCCACCCCTTTGGTGACGGCAACCAGCGTAATTTCTTCGGGATTTCGCCCGGCACGGATCGCGGCCTCATACATGCGCTCGCGAACCTTCTCCAACCGACTGGCTATGGATGCCAAATTGAATAACTCTCCCTTGCACGTTGGATATTTCACCATGTACCGTTCTGCGTGAGCCGGTTGTTTCCTGCCCGCACCGCCTCAGCGTTCCGGCTCAGCAAAAAGCTTTAGCGCCGACTGATACGTTCTGGGTTCGTCACTACGGATACCCCCGGCGGCAGCCCGCTGACTGCGACTTCCTGGTCGTTCCCGCCCACCACGTTGACATAATGGAAGACCGGCTTTCCTTCCACAATCACGTAAACACCGATTCGATTTCCCCGTTCTTCCAGCGCGCGCCGCGGCAAGATCACGCCCTCAAATCGCTGCAGTACGACCTCCACGTTGCCTAAATAGCGTCCGTGCACCCAATCGGGTTGAAAAGAAGCGACCTCAAACCACACCCCGGTGCCCTCCAGACGATTGTGGATGCTTCGTACACGCGCTTCCACTCCCGGCGGATCAATGCCTGTCCAACGCAAGCGCACCCTTTGGCCTTCCTGCAAGTCGACAGCGCGCGGAAACTGAACAAAAACGTGAACGCCGAAGTTGTCAATCAGTCGAAACAAGGTTTGGTCGGTGGATGCAAGACTTCCATCGCTGTAATAGGTCCATGTGGCCGTCTGGACGGCTTCCCAATCGACCGCCGGATACACTCCGGGCTGCAAAGCGTCTTCCAAACCGTCAAAGCTGAAATGAATGATTCCGGGCTGATCGACACGTACATAAGTTCGCTGTCCGATGACTTCGGCCGTCGCAGCCTCCCGCATGGCGAGCAGCGTGTCGCGTTCCGTCTCCAATTGACCGCGCACACCGGTGAACAAACTCTCGAGCTCAGCACGTTCAGCTTGGAGCCTGGACAGTTTGGCATGAGCTTCGGCCACCCAGTCGTCACGGCCCGAGGCTACCGCAGCATCGAGCTCTTCCGTCGCCTTTTGGATGAGTTGATCGAGCTCCGCTCGCCGCGCCCGTTGCCGCACGGTCTCGGCTTCCGCCTCGCGATCCAGTTCAGCAATGCGCTGATCGATCTCGCTCAAGCGACGGCGCAGTTCATCATCGACCACTTCACTGATTTCGGCGATAACTTGTCCACTGCGCACGCGTTGCCCGGCATGTACCAAAATGATGAGTCTGCCGTTCATGGGGGCGCGAAAAGCCGTTTCATTTCGTGCCAGCAGTCCTTGACCTGCTTGAACCACTTCAACGGCACCGCGCTGGGCAGGGGTTGTTCGGATCAACAACGCAGACACTTGAGCCGATACCCAGAGGGATGCTTGCCAAACAAGCAACATTCCTAGTGTCACAAGCGTCAAAAGCCGCCATGGGCGAATCCGAATGCCGCTCATTTTCCGCGCTCCCTTTTTTCGGAGACGTTACGTATCCGGACGGCTCACATTCCACCCGTCAACAGCATGCCGACGACGACGGCAGCGACCAGCCAGACGTACCAGGCGAACCAACGCAGCCTGCCCCTTCGTATAAAGGCGAGAAAAAAGCGAATCGCCGCATAACTGGTCACGGCTGAAGCGACAACGCCGACGATCATGGGAACGACAGCCGGTCCACCTGTACCGCCTTCGCTGAACAGCTTTACGGCTTCAAGCAGCGTGGCGCCGAACACCGCAGGCACAGCCATCAGAAAGGAAAACCGGGCCGCGGCGGAACGGTCGAGCCCCGAAAACAAGCCGAAGCACATGGTGCTGCCCGAACGCGACAAACCCGGCAAAAGGGCGACGGCCTGCCCGATCCCCATAGTCAAAGCGTCTTGAAAGCGAATTCGCTCCAGAGAGCGCCCCATTTTTCCGCCGGCGCCGTCCGCCAGCCAAAGCAGCCCGCCCGTTGCGAACAGCATGAAAGCCGGGACCCACGGAGAGGCGAACGTGCTTTCAATCAAATCCCGTGCGAGGAAACCGACAACGGCAACCGGCAGAGAAGCGACGACCAGCAGAAAAAACAGCCGGCGACCTTCGGCGTTGCGCGCCCCGGCTTTGCCGAATAGGCTCTGCGCCATAAAAATCCATTCGGCGCGCAACGCGGCGACAACGGCCAACAAGCTGCCAAAATGAACGGCGACATTGAAAGTCAACGCCGGCTCGACCATCCCCAGCCAGCGCTGAATGATCACAAGGTGCCCGGAGCTGCTGATTGGCAAAAACTCGGCCAAGCCCTGCACTACACCGAGCAGAGCGGCTTCCCATGATGTCATAAATTCCCGTCCTTCCTACTACGTTATTTTTTCTCGTCGCGGCGCTCATTCCCTTTCCGAATCGATACGCATCCGCCGCAATAACTTGCCGTTTTTCCGTCAGAAATGAAAAAAAGCCGCTCCGAACGGCGTTCGGGCAGCTTTTCCGATGTTGTTGAGCAGGACAACAGGACGGGATTACTGGGCGAGCAGACCTTGCTGGTCGGTTTCGAGGATGCGGAGAATTTGCTCCTGTCTCCCCGTCAACGCATTGACGTAGACGTGATACAGATTGCCATGGCCCCGGACGCGGAATTCGTAGGTCAGTACCTCATCGCCGTTCTCACGGGGAATCAATGCCAAACGGGTTGCTTCCACGAGAAGATCGGGATGCAGCACTTGAGCGGCCTCGTCCTCTGAAATTTCGGGTTGCGGCAGGATGCGTTCATGATGGGCCATGTAGTACTGGATAGCCTCAAAACCGACAATCTCTCCATTGTCGAGTGCAACGCTGACTTTGATTTGGTCGGGATAGATCAGTACATCGTCTTGAACCGAAACGAAAGGAATGATGGCCCGGCCTCCTTCGACGACGGGATAGGTGACCTCGAATGATTCCCAGCCCCGGGCAAGCAGAAATTCACGGGCGCGCTCAATGGCGTCAGTCAGCGACAGTGCAGGTGCACTGATGTCTCGTGGTCGAAGCATCCAAAGAACATGGCCCCCCCGCTTGGACACATCGAGATACCACGTCGCACTCGTAGCCTGCTTTACGGCGACTCCCCAAGCCTCAATCACGGCCGCCTCTCCTGTTTCACCTGTGTTTTGCGCGGTGAGATCTGCACCGTTTTCCGGTGACACGAACTCCCGGGCCAAAGCGTTGGCTTCCTCGGCGCTGACGGTGCGCTCTCCTAAACCGAGCGGCTCGCGCTGGATCAAATGATCCGAAAACGGACCGTCATAGACGAGTGTGGGAAATTCCGACAACTGACGCTCAATTCGCAGAAAATCATCGTCCGCCTGTGTTTGTTCCACCGGCAACTGCGACAAATCAGCTGCGATGTTCGCCGGTCTCATTTTCCGCGGCGCATCCGCCCAAGGTGTTTTCCCGGCGGTAAATCGCTCCACCGCCTGTTCCAATTCCAGACCGAGCAAGGAAACTTGCCGCTGCAAATCTTGCAAAGTTTGCAAGTCTTTGTCGGACAACGTTTCCCCGCGGGCCAGCGATTGCCCCAGCACAAAACTGTAATCGCCCAACTGGGTTAAAAAGCGACTTGTACGCATGGCGCCGCCCGGTTGAACCGGCAGTGCGTTGAGGTTGGCTTGCGCGGCAAAAGCGTGCTGCCACAGCTCGGAAAGATAGCGAACGGTTTCCGCCGGTGCCGCGCTGACGAGGGCCTTCGACAACAGAACTTCGATGTTTTCCACATGGCCGAGCGCATCGAAAAAGTTTTGCTGATAACGAGCCAGCAGCTGCGTTTGAGCTTGCCGCCGCGCCTGAGCTTCCCAAACGCCCCAGCCGAGCGCGCCAACCAACAACAGTCCCAACAAAATGGTTGTCCCACGCCAACGCCTTTCCATTTCGCGCCTCCCTCGCATTGTCGACCCGCTGGTTACTCTCCGGTGATTCCGCCGTGCTCACATATGGGAATCTCATTGCCGGGCTGTAGAGCCGGATGTAAATAATCCGCCGGATTGGAGCTGATGAGCCGCTGGATTCGCCCTCTTCCGTTCCCGGTCGGCGTCACCAGCATTGTCACCCCGTTGTGCTTTACTTCCAACAGAGATGCCTCAGCTTGGCTTCCGTCTTCTTCGCTGAAGAGATCTTCGTCGGGAATAATCGTGTAGTACAGCATGTCATCCCCTCCGGATCAATGGAATCCCCCGGGCGGAGGTGAAAACGGTCCGGGGCCTCCAGGATAGGACGGTCCGGGGCCTCCAGGCTGATGTTGATCAGGCGGGCGATAAGCCGGCATGACCGGTGGACCGGAGGCGATTCCATAGGTCGAATACTTGGGACGGTACCGAGGTCCCATATCGATCAACCGCTGAAGATATCCAAGAGCTTCCGCAATGCCTCCGAGTTCGTCGATGATGCCTGCTTGCACGGCTTCGCGGCCGACCAGCACCGTACCGACGTCCCGCACCAACTCACCGGTGCGGAACATCATTTCCCGCAGCCCCTCGGGACTGACGTTGGAATTGGCCACGATAAATCGAATGACTCGCTCTTGCATCTTGTCGAGGTATTCGTAAGTCTGAGGCACGCCGATGACCATGCCGCTGAGACGGATCGGATGGATCGTCATCGATGCGGTTTCTGCGATGAACGAACGTGCGGCGGCGACGGCGATCGGCGTTCCGATGGAGTGCCCGCCCCCCAGGACGAGGGACACCGTAGGTTTCGACAACGTCCGCACCATCTCGGCGATCGCAAGACCGGCTTCGATATCCCCGCCGACGGTGTTTAGAATGACCAGGAGGCCCTTGATGTCCGGATTTTGCTCGACCGCCACCAACTGAGGAATCACGTGCTCATACTTCGTCGTCTTGTTCTTGGGAGGCAGCAGAACGTGTCCCTCAATTTGACCGATAATCGAAAGGACGTGAATATGGCTGCCGTTTATTTTTGGCGGCGGACTCGGATTGCCAAACTGCTGAATGGCCTTCATCGTTTCCGCCCCTTGCTCGGGCGATTCCGAGTTCGGATGCTCCATGTTTCCTGCCACTTTTTCGATTTCGTCGGACATTGAAACTCCTCCATCCATAGCGCTTCATTGCCCCGCAGCGCATACGGTTGTATTATGAGCTTCCAAGCCAGACGGACATGCGCGCAAAGGGGCTGTCCGTTTCGGACAGCCCCTTGGCACCGAGAGAGGTTGTTCAGCAAAAGCTAATCGACTTCCATGACAACCGGTAGAATGATCGGACGGCGCTGCGTCTTCTCATACAGAAAACGGCTCAGCGCGTCGCGCACCTGACTGCGTGCCGCATTGGCGTTGCGATTGCCGTTGTCTTCGGCACGCTCGAGCACGCGTCGAATTTGATCGCGCGCTTCATCCATCAACGCTTCAGCTTCCTTCATATAGACAAAACCCCGCGACACGATTTCCGGTTCACCGATTAGTCTGCCGGTTCTCTTGTCGAGCGTGACGACCGCGACCAAAATGCCATCGTGTGAAAGCTGCTGCCGGTCACGCAACACGACGTTTCCGACATCACCTATGCCCAATCCGTCGACAAAAATTTGCCCTGCTTCAATTCTGCCGACCTTTTGAATGCCCTTCGGGCTGACTTCAATGCGGTCTCCGATGTCCGGAATGATGATGTTTTCCGGAGGGATGCCGACCATTTGGGCCAATTCCGCGTGCCGCTTCAACATGCGGTATTCGCCGTGGATGGGCATGAAATATTGCGGCTTCGTCAATGCGAGCATCAGCTTGAGCTCTTCTTGATTGGCATGCCCGGAAACGTGAATGCCCGATTGTTCTTCGTACACGACGTTCGCACCGAGCCGGAATAAATAGTTGATGGTGCGGCCAACCAGTCGCTCATTGCCAGGAATCGGCTGCGCCGAAATGATCACCGTGTCGCCCGCCTCGATTTGCACATCACGATGTTCCGACATCGCCATCCGCGTGAGAGCCGCCATGGGCTCGCCCTGGCTGCCGGTGGATATGACGACGATCTTCTCCGGATCGTGACGATGCAAATCTTCAACTTCGACCATCATATCGTCCGGAACGTCAAGGTAGCCGAGACGCCGGCAAATGTTGACGTTCTTGACCATGCTCCGGCCGACGACGCATACTTTGCGCCCAAACAGCGATGCAGCGTCAATAATTTGTTGAATTCGATGAATGTTCGAGGCGAACGTTGCGACGATAATACGTCCCTTTGCCTCTGCGAAAGCAGCTTTCAACGCTTCTCCGACAACGCGTTCTGATGCCGTATAACCCGGCCGTTCAGCGTTCGTGCTGTCGGACATCAAACATAGTACGCCCTCGGCTCCGAGCTGCGCAAAGCGGCCGATGTCGATGACTTTGCCGTCGATCGGTGTATAGTCGACCTTAAAATCGGTCGCATACAAAATAATCCCGGCCGGTGTGCGAACCGCCATGCTCACCACATCGACCAGGCTATGGTTCACATGGATAAATTCGATCTCGAAATGCTTTCCGATCGAGAGAACGTCGCCCGCTTTGATTTCACGCAGCGTCGCGTCTCGGACCATGCCGTGTTCTTCGAGCTTGCCTCGAACCAATCCGATGGTGAGGCGCGTACCATAGATCGGCACCGGCAATTGTCGCAAAACATACGGCAGTGCGCCGATGTGATCTTCATGACCATGGCTGAGCAAAATGGCTTTGACTTTGGATTTGTTCGCTACCAGATAGGAAATGTCGGGGATCACGAGATCAATGCCGAGCATCTCTTCATCGGGAAACATGACTCCGGCGTCGAGCACAATGATCTCATCGCCATACTCGATGGCCCACATGTTCTTCCCGATTTCCCCAACACCACCCAGGGGAAGTATACTAACTTTTTGTTCACTCATCGCAAAAACTCGCTTGCACCTCCGCCTCCGTGGCTTCCTGCCGCAGGAAAGCATCAAAGATAATTCAAAATCTTGCCGACTGAACAACACACCGCCGTGGTGAAAGCCGAAACGATCGATCATTCAATCGGCCGTCAACGAAGAAAAGAGCCCGCCCCATATGGGCGGCGCCCAAGACTCCGCATCGATTATACCCCAAGCCGCTGATGAGCACAATCATTCAAAGAATACATGATTGTCGAACCGACTTATACAGCCGATTTGGAAATGAGTCCGTACGCTTCCATGACCTGCCGTATGCGTGCAAGTTCGGCTTCTGTCGGCTCGCACAAGGGCAGGCGGAACGGACCGACGTCGAATCCACTGAGGCGAACGGCGACTTTGACCGGAATGGGGTTGGTCGTGATGAAAAGCATTTTGAAGAACGGCATTAATTCACCGTGAATGCGTGCCGCTTCATCGACCTGTCCGTTTTTGTACGCCGCGACCATCGCTTGGATGCGTTCGCCGACAAGATGCGAAGCGACCGAGACGACACCGTGCCCTCCGATCGCAAGAATGGGCAGCGTCAAGGCGTCGTCGCCGCTGTAAATCAGCAAGTCCGGACAAAGCGTGCGAATTTCAGTCACCTGACCGAGGTCGCCGCTTGCTTCTTTGATGGCCTTGATGGTTGGGATCTCTTGGACAAGGCGCGCCACCGTTTCAGGCAACAAGTTTTGTCCCGTACGGCCAGGAACGTTGTAAAGCATCAACGGCAAGGTTGTTGCCGCTGCGATTTCCCGAAAGTGGCGAAACAAGCCTTCCTGCGTCGGCTTGTTATAATAGGGGACGATCACCATGAGCCCGTCGACCCCTAAACCTGCCGCTGCTTTGCTCAATGCAACGCTTTCCGCGGTCGCATTGGTGCCGGTGCCGGCAAGCACCTTCGCACGTCCGTCCACTCCCCGCATGACGGCTTCAAACAAACGAAGTTTTTCATCATTCGTTAACGTGGCCGACTCCCCCGTCGTCCCGGCGACGACGATTCCGTCCGAACCCGAATTCGCCAGACGGCGTGCTAATTCAGCGGCACGGTCGTAATCGACGGACCCGTCTTGCCGCATCGGCGTTACCATGGCCGTCAGGACCTCACCAAACGACACTTGCATCACTCCTCAAGAGACCCCTCTTTGCAGGTGACCGTTTTCGGATTTTGCAGTGCGAATTCTTGATGCAACGCGGCCACCGCTTTCTTCATATCGTCTTGTTTCACGAGTACAGAAATGTTGGCGTGGGAATCAGACGTCTTGTGAATGGTGATATTCGCCATGGACAGTGCACGCAGTACACGCGCCACGACTCCAGGCAGGCCGTGCATGCCTGCGCCTACCGCGGAAACTTTGGCGAAACCCGGCTGGATGGACGACTCCACCTCCAATTGACTCAGGATAGCTTCGGTTTTAGACGCCTGATTTCCTCCAACGATAAAAGTAGCACGTTGCTGCGATAAATGCACCATGTCGACGCTCACGCCTGCCTCCCCCAAAGCGTCGAACACGGCCAAGTAAGCATCGCTTTGGCCGTCTTTGGCCTTCAGTTGGACATAGACCCGATCCGCGACATGCGCAATCCCGGTAACGGGACGTCCAACCCGCAGCAGCACCTCCGGTGTTTCCAGGGCACTCGACGTGATGAGTGTACCCGGAGACGCCGACCCGGTACGACGAATTTTCAAGGGGACTTTTCCCGCCATGGACACTTCAACGGCATGCGGATGAACGACTTGAGCCCCCAGGTGAGCCAACTCCATAGCCTCGCTGTACGTAATACGCTCCAAAGTGACGGCGTCCGGAACAATGCGGGGATCAGCGGTCTTGATGCCGTCGACGTCGGTATATATTTCAATGACTTCAGCGTTGAGCGCCACGCCGAGAATCGCGGCGGTGGTGTCGCTGCCGCCCCGGCCCAGCGTCGTAATGTCGCCGTCGGGTGTGGCACCTTGAAAGCCCGTGACGAGCACAATTTTCCCTTCCGCAAGCGCCTTCTTCACCCGATCGGGTTTCACCGTCACTACACCGGCGTTGCCAAAGCGGTCATTGGTAATAATGCCTGCTTGGCTGCCGGTCAATGCAACCGCGGCGAAGCCTTTCGCCTTCAAATGCTGCGCCAGAACTACCGTCGAAATGACTTCGCCGCACGACATCAACAGATCGAGTTCCCGTTCATCCGGCTGTCCGCCGGCTTCCTCGAGGAGCCGCCTGAGCGTGTCCGTGGCATACGGATCGCCTTGGCGCCCCATCGCAGAAACGACGACCACCGGTTGATATCCCGCCTCCCAGGCCTGGATGATGTCCTGCGTGACGATTTCCCGGGATTCC